>SKVR01000040.1 GCA_007129355.1 Bacteroidales bacterium
AGATTATATGGGCACGTCTGGCACAGGATTTTGATAAGGATCACAGGTATTACGATAACAATGCTGAGAAAAAAGATTTTAATTCATTTGTAAAGCTGAATTACGAAATTGCTTCGGGTTTATATGTCTTTGGCGATATGCAGTACCGTAATATAATATATGACTTTGTAGGT
The DNA here is from genome assembly GCA_007129355.1 of Bacteroidales bacterium. Classification (GTDB taxonomy): domain Bacteria; phylum Bacteroidota; class Bacteroidia; order Bacteroidales; family UBA7960; genus SKVR01. The sequence goes on from SKVR01000040.1 coordinate 174, forward strand.
TTAGGTATGGTGGAAAACGAAATTATACCCCTGGAGCAAACTGCAAGATTTGACTTTTTCAATCCAAAAGCAGGTTTTGTATACGAGATCAGCTCACAACATAATGTTTACACTTTTGCCGGCATAAGTAACCGCGAGCCTGTACGACGCGACTTTACAGAGTCCTCACCCGAGTCAAGGCCCCGGCATGAAACCCTGCGAAACCTCGAAGTGGGTTACAGATACACTTCAGGAAACCTGAAAATGGCAGTCAATTACTACCTGATGGATTATAAAGACCAGCTTGTTCTTACCGGTGAAATCAATGATGTTGGCGGTTTCAGCAGGACCAATATTGATGACAGTTATCGAATGGGAGTGGAGCTGGAAGCGGCTTACCGGTTTAACCCCAAGGTAGAATGGACAGGAAATCTCGCGGTTAGCCGCAATAAGATTCCTGAATTTACAGAGTATTCTGACCTGTATGATGAAAACTGGAACTGGACAGGTACCCACATGGCTACTTATAAGAATACCGATATTGCTTTTTCGCCATCTCTTATTGGGGCCAGCCGTATCAGTATTTATCCTATAAAAGCAGCATCAGTAGGGTTTATGTCAAAGTATGTTGGCAGTCAGTACATTGATAATACAATGAGCAAAGATCGAATGTTGGATGCTTACTTTGTAAATGATCTGAAGCTGGCATATAAACTGGAAAACTCTTTTTTCAGGGAACTGGAACTTTCATTTCTAATCAATAACCTGTTTGGTGTTGATTACATTACCAACGCCTGGATTTATAAGGGAGTAGTTGGTGATAGAGGATTGACTGCTATTGAAGACGGGTATTTTCCTCAGGCAGGAAGGCACTTTTTATTGGGCGCCCGGTTGAAGCTCTGAAATTTTAAGCAGGCAGGAACTAATTCAAAGGCTCTTCGGATATATCATTATCCGGGGAGCCTTTTTCTTCATACATCTTATGTTTTGCATAGTGGCGCCATTTTTCAGTCAACTCCTGCATGTCGCCGGGGAGCTCTGAATCGAAAAACATAGGTTTTTTTGTAGTAGGATGGATAAAAGCCAGGGTTTTGGCATGCAATGCATGGCGCGGGCAAGCCTTAAAGCAGTTTTGAACGAATTGCTTATATTTGGTAAAAGTAGTTCCTTTCAGAATGCGATCACCTCCATAGGTTTCGTCATTGAAAAGCGGATGTCCGATATAGCGGAAATGTGCCCTGATCTGATGTGTTCGCCCGGTTTCCAGCTTACATTCTATAAGGGTAACATACCCGAATCTTTCGAGAACCTTATAGTGGGTAATAGCTGATTTGCCATATTCACCTGTTGGAAATACTTCCATTACCTGTCTGTTTTTCAGGCTTCTGCCAATATGCCCGGTAATTGTACCCTGGTCTTCCTTTATATCGCCCCACACCAGTGCATGATATAAACGATCAATATTACGGTCGAAAAACATTTTTGCCAGCCTGGTTTGGGCGAGTTCAGCCTTGGCAATGAGTAATATACCTGATGTGTTTTTATCAATGCGATGAACCAGCCCGGGTTTAATGGCTTCCTCATTTTGCTTTGGTAAGTCTTTGAAATGATAAATCAGCGCATTTACCAGTGTTCCGGTATAATTTCCGTGACCGGGATGAACTACCATGCCTGCTTCCTTATTTACCAGAAGAATATCATCATCTTCGTAAATGATATTAATGGGAATGTCCTGTGGGATCAGTTCAATCTCCCTTGGTGGAAAGGCAAGCACAATACTAATTTCATCCAGGGGTTTTACCTTGTAGTTGGGCTTAACGGCAGTGCCGTTTACAAGTATGTTTCCTGCTTTGGCTGCATTCTGAATTTTATTGCGGCTGGTCGATTCCATGCGCGCTATTAAAAACTTGTCAATGCGCAGCAATCCTTGTCCTTTATCTGCTGTAAACCGGTAATGTTCGTATAGTTCCTGCTCCTCTTCTTCGTTTTTCAGGTCATCATCGGGATAGAACTTTTCGGAATCAGTCATTGCTAAAAATGGGTTATCGGGCTATGATAAATCTGGATGTAATGGTTTTAGACTGCCCGTGATTTACTATTTGCAGGAGATACAGGCCATTTCCAAGGGAAGAAATATCAGTTTCTTTTTCAAAACGTCCTGAATATACCAACCTGCCGGTGGTATCAAAAATTCTTACTTCAGAATTATGGTCATGATTGAATGGATGGTCAATCATGATTCTTTGTCCCCTGACCGGATTGGGGTAAACGTTGACTTGTTCCTTTTCTTCAAATTCAGGAGTATGGGTTATCAGAGCTTGCCCGAAAACCGGCCTGATCATCAATGCTCCTTCATAAATAGTGGGTATCCATTCTCCGAAAGTATTATAAAAAATCTGGTCTCCTGCATTGTTATTCTTGTCAAATCCAATGTTCAAAGGACTATTGCCTGGTTGCTTCCAACCTACATAAATTGTATCTGAAACAACGATGGGAGGATCAAGCTTGTAACTCACAAAGCGGTTGATCCCTGATGCAAATTGCGGATCGAGCAAATCAGATTCGTACAATATCTCGGCAGGTGAAAGGTTTTTCCATACTTTTAGGTAGAATGACCCCTGGTTCTGATTAATTACAGTGGGATTGAAATAGAACTGAACTGCTTCAAGGGTGTCTGCATGACTCAGCACAAATCGAACTGCTCCGCGTGCATTAATGTTGCTCTCAAGTATGTAACCTAATTCGGGTATTCCATCATCATAAGCAAAGTAATTGTCAAAGATCTGGTGAAATCTTATGGTGTCATTTCTTTGCAGATCGTCACCCTGACTACCTTCTCGTAAAATATGTTTGATTACAAACTGACGGGCAGGAGCAGGGTCAGTTGGCAATGGGTTGGGAATGAGCAAAGGGTTGGCGTGCAGATCAAAGGTTTGATAACCTTGAAGGTGAAAAGGGGCTATGTTCCAGGTTCCTCCG
>SKVR01000276.1 GCA_007129355.1 Bacteroidales bacterium
CCGGTGAGTGATGACGAGTATAATAAGCAAAGGGTTGAAAGGCAGAAGCAACTTGACGAAATTCTTGATAAGATCTCCAAACATGGATATGAAAGTCTGACGAAAGAGGAAAAGGAGATTCTGTTTAAAATGAGTGATAAGAATTAATCCAAAAATTTCGTGCACCTTGAAAAGGAAAAAGAAACTCTCTATAGTGGGAAGAACGCTTCTGATTCTGAACTTCCTGGCAATTGCCGCTATGCTTTCAATTTATGCCGGCACCAGAATAAGCCCGCAAACCTTCTGGCCCATTGCACTTCTCGGACTCATCTACCCCTTTATTTTGCTTTTCAATGCAGGCTTTGTTTTGTTATGGGTAATTCGAAGAAAATGGTACTTCCTGTTTTCTCTGATCACCATTATAACAGGATATAATCATATTACAGCTCTGATAAGCTTCAGCAATACATCACACGAACTTCCGGAGGAAGGAACTAACATTCATGTGCTCAGTTACAACGTTCGGGTTTTCGATCTTTATAACTACGGACCGGGGTGGCAGTTAAACCTCACAAATCGTAACAATATTTTCAGATTTGTGGAGAAAAATGATTTTGACATCATATGCTTTCAGGAATTTGTTCATGACAAAACCGGTGCTTTTAAGACCCTTGATACTTTGCCAACCTTTCTCAGGGCACATCACGCACATACAGGTATTACGGGATCATCAAGAAACATAAACCATTTCGGAATGGCTACATTTTCCGCTTTTCCAATAGTAAATAAAGGAATGATTACATTTCCCACCCGGATGAGTAATTTGTGTATATACACAGACCTATTGATAGGTAAAGATACCGTAAGGGTTTACAATGTTCATTTTGAATCCATAGGTCTGGGTCCGGAGGATTTTTTGTTTGTTGAAAACATTACCAATGTGGAGCAAATCACCGACAGAGATTATTTCAGGAAAGGCAGTATGAGAATCCTTGGCAGGTTGGTAAATGCCTATAAGCAAAGAGCTTTACAGGTAAAACTTGTTACGGATCATATTGAACAATGCCCCTACCCTGTTATACTTGCCGGAGATTTCAATGATACACCCCACTCCTATGCTTACAGAGTTATGACCCAAAAACTAAAAGATGGATTCAGAGCCGGACGGGGTATGGGGCCAACCTATGTGTGGGATTTACCGGGGTTCCGCATAGATTATATTCTTTATACTGGAGAATTCAGTGCTTATAATTTTAAGACCGGTTCTCAGGAATACTCTGACCATTATCCTATTTCTGTTTGGTTGAATTTAGATACTGAAACCAACCTTATTTCAGAATAAAATATTTCAAAACTTAATACGTTAGAAATTTTTGATAAATTGAATTCTTATAATTTTGTATAATAATAAACTTAAACTGTGTAAAGTATGAAAAAGTTAGCAGGAGTAATTTTCGTGATTCTATTCAGCAGCCTTACTGTTTTGGGCCAGGAATACAAAACATCACTAGGTGTGCGCGGAGGCTACCCCTTCAGCGGTGTTTCTCTAAAACACTTTTTGAACAGGACTGATGCCATTGAGGGTGTTGCAGCATTTCATTATCGAGGACTCATGTTGGCAGGTATGTTTCAACGCCATGCCAGCGCTTTTGATGCTCCGGGTTTATATTGGTACTATGGCGCTGGAGCCCAGGCAGGTTTTTACGATAGAAGGTATACTCCGTGGTTTGCCAGCGATGACAGAGGAAACATTGCCACACTAGGCGTTTTAGGTGTTCTGGGTCTTGAATATAAAATTGAAGAAATACCTATCACTATCGGTGTTGACTTAATTCCTGTATTAAGTATATTTGGTCATACCGGATTCTGGATGAATAGTGGAGTCTCTCTAAGATATACTTTTTAGGCTTTATAAAGAGAAAGAACACATAAGGGCTGATAAAAAAAATCAGCCCTTATTTTTTTAGCATGCTTTAAGTTGTGTTTCCATTTTGTATTGTAATTTCGCAGGAAATATCATTCTATGCCATTCAAGCTAAAATCTGATTTTAAACCCACAGGAGATCAGCCTGATGCTATTGCGCAACTGGTTCAGGGCATAGAGGAGGAAGTTCCTTACCAGACACTACTGGGAGTAACCGGTTCGGGAAAAACTTTTACCATTGCCAATGTAGTGGAACGCATTCAGCGACCAACGCTAGTATTAAGTCACAACAAAACATTGGCAGCGCAGTTATACGGAGAGTTTAAGCAGTTTTTTCCCGAAAATGCAGTAGAGTATTTTGTTTCCTATTACGATTATTACCAGCCTGAGGCATTTATTCCCAGCACCAATACCTATATTGAAAAAGATCTTTCCATAAACGATGAAATTGAGAAACTGAGACTCAGCGCTACCAGTTCCTTACTTTCAGGTCGCAGAGATGTACTGGTGGTAAGTTCGGTTTCTTGTATTTATGGTATAGGAAATCCGGATGATTTTAACGAAAATATCATTCGTCTGGCCAAAGGTGACATTATAAGTCGTAATAAACTACTACACCGCCTGGTCGGAAGTTTATACAGCAGGACGCAGGTCGATTTTACCCGGGGTACATTCCGCGTAAAAGGCGATACGGTGGATGTATATCCTGCTTATGCTGATCATGCTTTCCGCATACTTTTCTGGGATGATGAGATAGAAACCCTTGAGAGTTTTGATCCGCTTACCGGACATACCTACGACAAATTTGATCAGATATCTATCTATCCTGCGAATATTTTTGTAACATCCAAAGATCGTATGGCCAATGCTATATACAATATCCAGGATGATATGGTTAAGCAGGTAGAGTATTTTCATGAAATCGGCAGGCCCCTTGAAGCCAAAAGACTTGAAGACCGGGTTAATTATGATCTTGAGATGATGCGGGAGTTAGGCTATTGCTCCGGAATTGAAAACTACTCGCGCTATTTTGATGGCCGAAAACAGGGGTCACGGCCCTTTTGTCTGCTGGATTTTTTCCCTCGCGATTTTCTGATGGTTATTGATGAAAGCCATGCTACCATACCCCAGGTGCATGCTATGTATGGGGGCGACAGGTCAAGAAAACAAACCCTTGTGGAATATGGCTTCAGGTTGCCGGCAGCACTCGATAACCGGCCTTTGAAATTTGATGAGTTCGAGAACATGTTGAACAAGGTCATCTACGTGAGTGCGACCCCTGCAGATTACGAACTAAAAAAGAGTGAAGGAGTTGTTGTGGAACAGGTGATAAGGCCTACCGGCTTATTGGAACCAGTTATTGAGGTCAGGCCCAGTCTTAATCAGATTGATGATTTGCTGCACGAAATAAATCTCCGCACCGATGTCAACGAAAGAGTACTTGTTACCACCCTTACCAAACGCATGACCGAAGAGCTCAGCAAATATCTTGACAATGCAGGCGTCAAAACACGATTTATTCATTCAGATGTAGATACGGTAGAGCGTGTTGAAATTTTACGCGATCTTCGCCTGGGCACTTTTGATGTTTTGATTGGTGTTAACCTTCTGCGCGAAGGACTTGATCTTCCGGAAGTTTCACTGGTTGCTATTCTGGATGCAGATAAAGAAGGATTTCTTCGTTCAGAACGATCGCTCACACAAACTGCAGGTCGCGCTGCACGTAACATAAACAGTAAGGTTATCATGTATGCCGATAAGGTTACTCACTCTATGCAACGCACCATTGACGAAACCGACCGAAAACGCGAAAAACAACTGAAATACAACCAGGAAAACAATATAACTCCTGAGCAAATCAGAAAATCGGTTGAAGCCATTCATGGACAGACATCCGTTGCCGACAGCCGTGCAAAAGTTGTTAATGCATATATTGAACAGGAACAGGTTGATATTGCAGCCGATCCCGTTGTACAATACATGAGTAAAGAACAACTACAGAAAGCCATGAATAATTCCCGTCGCCAGATGGAAAAAGCAGCTAAAGCTCTGGATTTCATGGAAGCAGCCCGGCTGCGCGATGAATTATTCTCCCTGGAAAAACTTTTTAAAGAAAAACATTTATAATGTTAAGTAAACTATTGTCCCGACATAAAAAAGACTTCTCACCACTGTTTATTCCGGATTTAAATCCCGGGAATACATTTATGATGGATTTCAGTATCCACAACCCTGAAATGAAACTTCTGGATTTTCAAAACGTAAATGAACTCAACTCCTATGTTTTTGACAAGATAAAACTAGCTGGAAAGCAATATGGTTACGGAGGATATATGGAAGACAGGGAGGTTTATCGCCGCAGTCCTCTGTTTACATTATCGCCCGAAGAGGCACGTAGTATACACCTGGGTATCGATGTATGGACAGAAGCAGGAAAGCCGGTAAACGCCCCCCTGAATTCACTGGTTCATAGCTTTACCAATAACGATAATTATGGTGATTACGGACCCACAATTATTCTTGAGCATGAGCTTGAAGGCATAAGCTTTTATACACTTTATGGTCATCTCGATCTTGCATCTATTGAAAACCTTTATGAAGGAAAACCTTTTGAAATGGGACAACCATTTTGCCGTGTAGGGAATTTTCCTGTTAATGGCGACTGGCCACCACATCTTCACTTTCAGATTATTTCCGAAATGAAAGATTATAAGGGAGATTTCCCAGGGGTTTGCAGCAAATCAGACAAAGAAAAATATCAGAAAATATGTCCTGATCCTCTGGTATTTTTTTCTTTGTGAAAATTTTATTTTCCAATCCTTTTTTTGCCAATACTCAAATAAAATCATAAGTTTGCAAATTATTTTTATCATTCACATAAAACAATAATAACCGTGGATATATTCAATAAAGCAACACAAAACATGGGGCCATTGGGTCAGTATGCTGACCGTATTCATGGCTATTTTGCATTTCCGAAACTTGAGGGAGAGATATCGAACCGGATGAAGTTTCGTGGTAAGGAGAAGCTTGTTTGGAGTTTAAATAACTATCTGGGGCTGGCAAACCACCCTGAAGTAAGAAAAGCTGATGCCGATGCTGCGGCAGAATACGGACTTGCTCTTCCCATGGGTGCACGTATGATGTCGGGGCAGAGCGATCTACATGAGCAATTGGAAAGCGAACTTGCAGCATTTGTAGGAAAAGAATCAGCATATTTGCTCAATTATGGATACCAGGGTATGGTTTCTATCATTGACGCATTACTTGATCGCAAAGATGTGGTTGTATATGACTCAGAATCACATGCCTGTATTGTGGATGGCTTACGCATGCACCTGGGCAAACGTTTTGTTTTCCCACATAATAACATCGAAAATCTGAAAAAGCAACTCGAACGTGCCACAAGGGTTGCATCAGAAACAGGAGGCGGAATCCTGGTAATCACAGAGGGTGTATTTGGCATGTCAGGAGATCTTGGAAAGCTGGATGAAATCGCTGCATTGAAAAAACAATACAATTTCCGTTTATTTGTTGATGATGCCCATGGTTTTGGAACTATGGGCAAAACCGGTGCAGGAGTTGGTGAGCATCTGGGTGTAAATGAAGAGATAGATGTGTATTTCGGAACCTTCGCCAAGTCTATGGCTTCTATAGGTGCTTTTGTTGCATCAACAAAAGAAGTTATTTATTACCTGATGTACAACATGAGAAGCCAGATCTTTGCAAAATCACTCCCCATGCCACTTGTTGTGGGTGCTTTGAAACGACTAGAGCTTGTAAGAAATCATCCTGAATTCAGAGAAAAACTGTGGACTATTACCCGTGCATTACAAAACGGACTTAGAGAACGTGGTTTTAACCTGGGTAACACTGAATCGCCGGTTACACCTGTCTTTCTCTCAGGCCAAGCCAGTGAGGGCATAAATCTTGCTTACGACCTGCGTGAGAATTTCAATATCTTTTGTTCAGTAGTCGGTTATCCTGTAGTACCCAAAGGAATTATAATCATCAGGATCATTCCCACTGCGGTTCATTCCCTGGAAGATGTTGAATATACCTTAAATGCATTCTCGAAAATTAAAGAAAACCTGGATGCAGGTAAATATTCTACAGGAGAAATAGTTGATGTTTTTAAATGAAGCAGATTATCTAAAAAGAAAGGGGCTGTCTCAAAACTGCCAGCTGGTCGTTGAGCCTGTCGAAACGACATTTGATTACCAGTCAAATACCCACTTCGACAGGCTCAGTGTCCAAATTACTGCTGAATTTAAAGACAGCTTTTTTTTCTAATTAAATCTAATTAACTACCTGGCTTTAGTTAAGGATTGTTTCTTTGATCAGGGTTTCTGCTTCTGAAAACACAATTTCAAGGTGCTTATAGCAGTTTTGCGATTCTGAATATTGGTTTTCCTTGTTCAGGGCATCCATGATTTTCAGCAAATGAAACATCCGTGTACATCCAATGGTAGCTGATAATCCTTTTAGCGAATGAACTGCTTTGTAATAAAGATCATGGTCATTTTTTTCAATACCGGTTTTTATTTCAATAATAAGCTCCCTTGACTCATCAATATAGCTCTGAAATATCTCTTTAAGTAACTGCGGATTTAAGGCAGTACTTTTTTTTAGTTTGTTTAAGTTTGCCTCATTAATCTGGGGAAGATTATTCAATTCGTCAAGTTGATTTTGGATAGAGGTCATATCAGTTGTTTTTTGATTTCTGCAAATGCCAGTGAGCAATCTTTTGGTATAATTCAGCCGGATTTACTGGTTTTGTAATTATATCATCCAGCCCGTTATCAAGATAAAGTTTCTTGCTTTTCTCCATTGCATTTGCAGTTACACCAATAAGCGGCGGACTGCTGTCGAACTGTTCTCTGATAGCTTTCACTGTTTCCATCCCATCCATTACCGGCATGATCATATCAAGCAAAATAATATCGAATTTATCTTTACTCATCATATCCAGCGCCTCAGCTCCATTGTTGGCTAATACAACATCGACTTTTGCATGAGAAAGCATCAATGTAATTACTTTCTGATTGATTATTTTATCCTCGGCGTATAATATTTTCAAACCTTCAATAACTTTGATATTATCTTCCTGGTTTCCATTTTTAATAGATTTTTCAGAAGTTTTTTCTGGCTTTTTTGCTATAAAATCAAAGCTTGCAATACTGCCTTTCTTTTTATCCGTTCCCATGGAAAGTATACCACCCATAAGATCAACCAGTTTCTGAGAGATACTCAAAGACAATTCCTCAGTCTTATAAATCTCTGTATCACTTATACTTTCCGGGGAACCAATAAGGTTTAAAGGAAGCTTCCTGATGTCATCCTTGCAAGGATCATTTATTTCTACCCTAATTACCATATGCTCTTTATGTTTCTTTTCAAGCCATATCCTGATGTCGATATTCCCTTTTACATTTCGCTTAACGGCGCTTGAAATAAGGTTTGAAATCACCTGGTTCAATCGCATTTCATCAGCAACAATCTTTGTGGGAATCTTCTTATCAAGGTCGATACTGAGTTTTAATTCCTTATGTCTTGTAAGTGCAGTAAAAAGATTGGCAATTTCTTGTGTAAACTGATTTAAATCAAAAACTTTATCGTGCATTTGTATGTTGCCATATTCAATTCTGGAAAGGTCCTGTATATTATTGATAATATTCATCAGCCCTTCGCTTGAATCTTTAATGGTTTTGGTAAGATTCATCTGTTCAGAAGAAAGATTTGATTTAAGCAGAAACTCCACTACACCATTGATCCCATTGAGAGGGGTTCTCATTTCATAACTCATATCAGCAAGTACCTGCTGTCTTGCTTCAGATGTTCTCAGAGCAACTTCAGCACTGTATTTAAGTTCCTGGTTAACCTTTTGTTCAGTAACATCCTGAATTGTGTATATTATTCTGAATGGCTGATTTTTATCATCTCTTACAACCTTTCTGCTTGAATAAATATTTTTTATTACACCTTGTTGCGTTATGATCCTGTAGTGAAAACTGAGAATATTATTATCCAGATCATCATCCTTCACCAACTCATCGAGGGCATAATTATCCTCCGGATGGACCATTTCAATCAGTTTTTCAGTTCCAAAGAACTTTCTTCTTTCGGCAGAAACTTCGGCAATGTTGAAAAAGTTGTCTGAAAAGGTAAACTCACCTGAAGCAAGGTCTTTCTCCCAGTCACCAATCTTAGCTATACGCTGAATTTCCTGAAGCCTTTCCTGATTCTCATGCAGCACCTTTTCGAGGTTTTTTGCTTCAAGGATCTGTCCAAACTTTTCAGATATATTCTTCAGTAATATTTTTTCATTAAAATGGAATGGATCTTTATTAATTTTGGGTTTGGGTTCAAGGTATGCGACCTTTATATGGCCAAGTTTCTTTTTCTGAACTTTGATAGGAACAAGATAAGACCAAGGTGTTTCCTTGTAGTTTTCAGATGCATAAATTTTATTATCGAACATGATCTGTACACCGATGTCATGCGTATATTTTAATCCAACCGGGATAATTTCCAGCGATTTCTCAATAATTTCTTCAAATGTAATTCCGGGTACACCTGATATATCTGAAATATCGTACAAGCAGTTTAGCTGTTTGATTTTCTGATTCAGATCTGTGGTAAGGTCGCTGTAAGTTTCTTCATATTTTTTTCTGTCGGAAACATCAGTAATCAAAGTAACGGAGCCTTTGGATCTGAGATTTTCATCAAGGATTGGAGCCGAACTCAGGTTAACCCATAACAGGTCACCTGAAACATTCTTCATTTTCACTTCATAATGATCGGAAATTCCCATTTTCTGAAGTTCCATTTTATCATTATAAAGCTTTTCATCTTCCGGTGTAAGTAAGAATCCTTTAAAATTTCTGCCTGTCAATTCCGATTTGTCTTTTACTCCAAAAACCTTGCAGGCTTTGAAGTTAACGAACTCGATTTTATTATCCAGATCGAGCACAACAAGCCCTTCGTTAAGTGTCCTTATGAGTGTTTGGTAGTTTTCTTCACTCTGTATGAGTGCCTTTTCTGTAATTTCCTTTTCTCTGAGTGTGGTTTCGAGACTTTCAACATGAGATTTTTTCTCTCTCAGGCGGCTATAAATCATCACAAACAACAAAATCAAAAATAATAATCCGAGCCCGGCAATAGTTAAAAGGAGCAGATTCTTTTGCCATCGGAACCTATAAAGTTGTTCCTTTTGCTGAGCATCAAAAATTCTTTCATTGAAATAATTAATGCTATTTATGAGCCGATCATTAAAGATTTGCTGGTTAAGTTGATTATATTTCATCAGATAGCTGTAGGCTTCCTGATCCTGATCCAGTTGATGATAGATTTCTGAGAGGGTTTGATAGTTGTCACGTGTTAACCAGAGTAACTGGGCTTTCTCACTGCTTTCAAGACTTTTTGTAATGTAACTGTAAGCTTCATCAAGGTCGCCTTTTTGCTTGAAAGTCACACCCATATTTCTCAGAATTACGGTTTCCAAACCCACAAGGAAAATTTCATCAACCATTCCAAGGGCTAAATAATAATAGTCAAGAGCCTGATCATAATTGCCCCTGTCACGATAAATATTTCCTATGTTATTATTCAGCGATGCAATATTCTGCATATCATTATTTGTGATAGCTAACTCCATTGCCGTAAGATAATACTCATATGCTTTATTCACATCTCCCTGAGATCTGACCAGGTTCCCTATATAAGTGTAGGCAAGAATAGATTGATAAGCATCATTAAATTCCAGAGCATTGTCGAGGGCTTGCCTGTAAAAATCCATTGCTATGGCAGTGTCTCCCAGGTTTCTGTAAATCAGCCCGAGATGGTTGGATGTAAGAGAAATAAGTTTTTCCAAATTAGAAGCCAGAACTTTCTGATGGGCATCATAAGTTATGCCCAGTGCTTCATATACCTCCCCCTTATATCTGTAAATGGAACCCAAATAGCATTTAGTCTTTATTTCAAGAACCAAATCACTGGTCTCATTAGCATATAATAGCAATGTATCAAAATATTCAAGCGCATAGTCAAAATTGCCTTGCTGAAAATACAATTCAGCCATATTGAACATGGCTCTCATTTTCAGGTTGGGGTTTTCGAGCTTCTGTGCATATTCATATGCAGTAAGTGCAAATTCAAGGCGGGCTCTGTGCGACCACATCACCCTGTCACTTGATTTTTCTACCAAATCAGTAATTAGTATTTCCCTTTGGTTTTCTGGCAACCCATTCTCCGGAATTTCCTGGGAAATGCCTCGGGGAAAAAAGGTAAACAAAAGGCAAAACAAAAATAATCTTCCTGGGAAAAGCACCATTTAAAATCTGGATTATAAATTTTTATGAAAAATACAAAAAATCAGCTTATAAACGACAATTAAGAAAGGCTTTAGCTGATAATAATCAATTCCTATTATGTTTTTAGAAAAGCTTGGACCTTTTTCTGAAAAATGACAACAAGACATTTTCGAAGCTGTCACGAATATCTGCAGGAACAAAATCAATCTGATATTGCATGCACTTCATCTTCAGTTGGTTGTGAAACCTGGCAAGCGCTTCTTTATACTTTTCTTTGATTTGCGAGGGATTAAGTTTCATTTCCTTACCGGTTTCCATATCAATAAAACGGTAAGGACGGTTCTTATAGTCAAGTTCAAATTCTTTGTTTCTGTCAAAAACATGAAAAAGGACAACCTCATGTTTGTTATGCCTCAGATGTTGTAATGCATCAAATATTTCCAAAGGGTCGGATGTATTCTCCATCATGTCGCTGAAAATGATAACCAGCGATCTTTTATTTACTTTATCTGCAATTTCGTGCAATACTTTTGATGGATTGGATTTATGGTTCAGTATATCATCCTTCGGTGAAATAATATTCTCAAGATAACTGAACAATAGCTTGTTATGAGCAATACTTGAGCGAGCCTGTGTATGCACATGCAAGTGGTCTGTAAAAATACTTAACCCTACTGCATCTCGTTGTTTTTTCAGCAAATAAATCAAAGATGCTGCAGCTTGTGCTGAAAACTCCACCTTTGAAGCTGTTTCATCATTGTTTCTAAATGCGGGGAAATACATCGATGAAGAATTATCGAGAACCAACTGGCAACGAAGGTTGGTTTCTTCTTCAAATTTTTTTACAAAAAGTTTTTCAGTTCTTCCGTATAGTTTCCAGTCAATATTCCTGGTAGACTCACCCGGATTGTAGATCCGGTGCTCGGCAAACTCAACAGAGAAACCATGAAATGGGCTTTTATGAAGACCTGTAATAAAGCCTTCGACTACTTGTCTGGCCAGAAACTCCAGGTTTTCGAACTTTTTGTAGCGGGATTGTTCAAAACTAACGCTCACAATTTTTTTATTAAATGAAGAAAAAAGGGTGTCTAATACTTCAGACACCCCCGCAATCTTTTTCTGAATAAATTATTTCATCAGATTTTCAATTTTAGCTGTCAGAACAGATTTGGGAACTGCCCCTACTTGTTTATCCGCAACTTCACCATCCTTAAAAAACAGAATGGTAGGAATATTCCTTATACCATACCGTGTTGCCACGCCAGGGTTGCTGTCAACATCAAGTTTTCCAACAACGGCCTTTCCGTCGTATTCAGTAGCTATTTCACTTACAATGGGAGCTACCATGCGGCATGGGCCACACCATTCTGCCCAGAAATCTACAAGTACAGGCTTGTCTGATTTGAGGACCAGTTCATCAAAGTTGCTGTCGGTCAGTTCAAGTGCCATAATTTATTTTTTTTGTTTTTGAAATGTTCTTGTTTTGCTTACAAAAA
>SKVR01000265.1 GCA_007129355.1 Bacteroidales bacterium
AATTTTGTCTGATAGGCTGCACTTGTAGCAATACCATTCTGATAATCATCCAGCGTATTGAAGCTAAACTCAATGTTACCGCCGGAAGTTACATTCAGACGAAGAATTGAGTTGAGTGTAACAGCAACCGGAATAACTGCTCTGTCATCGATTTGTGCAAAACTGGTACCTGCGTACAAAATGAGTCCTGCGAGTAAAAATGTTAGTTTTTTCATAGTAGGTGTGATTTAGATTATTTGATTAAACAAAAGGTAAAAAATTATCGATTTATAAACAAATTTCATTGCCAAATATAAAGCTAAAAAAGAAAACTAATAAAAAAAATAAATAAAATTTTAAAAAATAGGTGTTATATACATTATAAAATGGTGTAAATCACCTGTTATCATCCTAGTTTAAATCCAATTACCAATACATCATCAATTTGGTCTTCCTGACCTTTCCATGCCATAAAACGTTCTTCAAGAATTTGCCTTTGCTCCTGCATAGGTTTTTCATGGATTGACAAAACCAGTTCCTTGAAATTTTTCAGCAGGAATTTTCTTCCCAGATCTCCGCCAAACTGGTCTGTGTAACCGTCTGTTAAAATGTAAAACCAGGTGGGTTGATCAACTTTGATTATGTGTGGTGTATATTTTCTTTCAATGGTTTTTTTCTGTGTACCGCCAATAGCAAGACGATCTCCCTTAATTACATTGAGTTTGTTTTTCTGAATGTAGATTACAGGATTATTCGCACCTGCAAATTCAACGGTCCTGTTCTTTTTATTGATTACACACAAAGAAATATCCATACCATCCTGATTATTTCCGTCTTCCTGCTTAAGTGTTCTCCTTACACCTTTATTGAGCTTTTCCAGGATCCTGTCGGGGTGAGATGTTCCAGTAGTTGTAATAGAGTCGAGCAGGTTATATCCGATCATCGACATAAATGCACCAGGCACACCGTGCCCCGTGCAGTCAACGGCCGATATAATAAACTTATCGCCTTTAATGGGTAAGAATCCACCGTTTTCTTCAGGCTTAACTACCTGGGGTTGCTCCCCATTTTCAATCTCCCTGAGTGGCGCAGTTTGCGGGTTACCCATTTCTCTGAACCAATAGAAGTCGCCACTTACGATATCTACCGGTTGAAAAAAGATAAAGGATTCCGGGATGTAGCTGTTAAGTGTTATTTGGGGTGGGAAAAGCGCTCTTTGTATTTCCCTGGCATAACTGATACTTTGGGTGATCCTGTAATTCTGATCTTCAATTTTAATGAAAGCTTTCTGTAGTTTATCCTGTGCAAGTTGAATCTGTTGGTTCTTGATTTCAAGCTGTTTGTTAACTTTCTGCTTTGCTTTGTATCCCCTGTAAGCTATTAAAGCAAGTAAAAGCACAAGAATTAATCCACCTGCAGTAGAGTAAATAATTAATTGCTGGAAATTCTGAACCGCTCTTTGTCTTTCTATTTCTGCCTGGGCCAATTCTCTTTCCTGCTCTATGCGTTCAATTTCACGCATTTGACTTTCAGCTCTGAGTTGAGCCAGTTCGAGTGAATCTTCCCGCTCCTGAACAATCCTTTTTATGGAATCCTGTTCCAGTTGAAATATCAGCTGATTTATTTTTATCTGTTCCCGGCTTCTTTCGGCATCCTCTTGCGATAAACGGGCTTCAACCTGACTTTGTATCGTACTTTCCTCATACTGGCCTCTCATACCTTGCCGTGCAAGGTGTTCTCTTATATCATTGTACTTTCTTCTGTATTCTTCCCCTTGTCTAACATTATTAATACTCATATAACCATTTGACAGCTGGTTGTAAATATGAGGTAGTATGGTTTCATAATTTAACCTTAAAGCCAGTTCAAGAGCTTCTTCAAGCAAGCCAATGGCTTCGCGATGTTCAGCCATTAAGCTTTTAACCTGAGCTAAATCTACAAGTGCAGATGTAATTCCTTGCTGATCTCCAATTCTTCTACGGACATCAAGTTGCCGGGCAAAAGCCCTGTTGGCACCTGAAATATCTTCAAGATCCAGATGAATTAGCCCTATTAAGCTGTAAATCGTATGAAGGTTTTCGAGATCGTTAATCTGCTCATAATAACGTGCAGTCCGCTCAAAGGATTGAATAGCTTGGTCAGGGCGTCCGTTTTCCCAATAGATATAGCTGATCTGGTTCATGGAAGAAAGTGCAGAGGAAATATCATTCTGGTTGAGATGGTAATTTACCAACTCCTCAAGCCTTTCTACTCTTTCCTGATTGGTCTGACTGAGAGGTCTTAACTGTTGTCCATATGAAACGGGTATATGAAAATAACAAAGTGCAATTGCCATAATAAGAGTAGCAATTGAAATCGTTCCTGAACTCTGAAAGAAATTTTTCATATAAAACTTTTACACTCGATTTTTTTCCGGATTTGTTTTGATTTAAGAATAATCAGAATCCGGATGTGCTTTTAAACAATAGGTTTTATTTCCACCAAAATTACAATTTAATTAATATGTGCTCCTAAGCGTTTTACGTAATAACAACAATATCAATATGCATGCACTGTGTGTTTATACTTAATTGTAATATAAGGGGTTTCATGATTTTGTTTGAATCAAATGAATTTAATATATGTTGTTTTTAAAAATATAAACAAAGGAAAAGGCATAATCGTGAAACACTTAATTTGATTTGGATAGAATTACATATATTTGCCGCATGAACCATTTGCCTAATCATCATAAAGCATAAAAAATGAACAGAACTGCTCTATTATTTACTTCAATTTTACTGACTTTTTCTTCTCTTAGCCTGTATTCACAGGATTTTGAAGTTGCTCCTGTAAGAGTAAATTTTAATGTTGCCCCGGGCGAGTCGCAAAGTCGCACGGTTAGCATAAAAAATCATGGAAACCGTAAAGAAACATTCTCAATTCGTTTGAATGATTATCTGGTTCAGCGACACGGAGGTATGGAATTGTTACCTGCAGGCTCTACCCGAAACTCAATTAGTGGCTGGATTAATTTGAATCCTTCATTTGTAGAGCTGCAACCCAATGAATCTGCAACTATTCAGGTAAACTTGCAGGCCCCAACAGATGATTATTCAGCCAAATGGGGAATAATGAGCTTTTTTACCACCGCCGAA
>SKVR01000257.1 GCA_007129355.1 Bacteroidales bacterium
ATGATGGCAATGTATGAGTTTCTGCCCGTATTGTTATCAAGGTAAATAAAATGATTGCTCAGAGTTTGCTTTCCAAACTCATCGATAAGGTAATCAAAGTAGTAGAAGCAATCAAGCTCAGCTTCGAAAGGCTGAAAGAACAAAACTTCACGAGGGGCACAAGTGGTAAGCTGGATATCGTATTTTGCCCAAAATCCTGAAAAATACTCTGATTTCAGATACTCCAGGATTCCTTCTTCATTATATGGATCCCGTTTTACAAAATCCAAAAGAACAGAATCATTAAACAAATTCTCTTCAAAATCGGTAAACAGATATTCAGCAACAGGGTCTTGTTCAGATGCCAATCGTATGGCAACATTTTGTCTTTTCGCATTTTCCTTTTCATGATTAAAAATCTGCAAGCCCCAGGTAGCGATCATGGAAAAAAAGAAGAAAGATATGATCAGGCGGGTAAACGACAAGCTTATATGGGTAGAACGACGTTTGAAAAAATAAAAGAATGAAATTGCAAACAAAAGAAAAAAAAGAATAAAATTAGTACTGCCTGCAAAATACAACACAATAGCTGCAGCCATCATAGTGGAGACTGCAAATAGAATCAGTTTATCATTTTTATTACTGATATACCGATTTACCAGGTCGAAAAGTGTGTTGCTCAAGAAGTAATAAGAAATAAAAAAAAGACTGATTACCAGAAAACCCAGTATGTTATAAATATCCGGCGAGAAAATAAAATTTACATTCAGACTTAGTTTTGAATTTATTACCAAATCCTGCAATGACATGATTAACATAGCAGCTGAAAAGGCAACAAAAAACAGCAGCAGAGCTGATAATACGATTTTTGGAATTAAGCCGGTATTTTCAGGCAGGGAAATCCTGGTCCTATGGGCAAAAAGTATAAAAAGAAAAATGGTAAGAAATAATATATTTAAAATGAGGTCACCAAGAGATGGCAGCAAGTAACTTGTAGCATAATGGCTTGCCGAAAACAGATCGCCCTGATAAAAACACCGGGGTACCTGAAAGTAAAACATGGCTATTCTTATAACTGCCAGCGCGGCAAACAATATCAAAACGCCCTGCCATACCTGTCTTTTAT
Source organism: Bacteroidales bacterium (assembly GCA_007129355.1). Taxonomy (GTDB): domain Bacteria; phylum Bacteroidota; class Bacteroidia; order Bacteroidales; family UBA7960; genus SKVR01. The sequence goes on from SKVR01000257.1 coordinate 1,106, forward strand.
TAATATGATAAAGAAAAGCATTATATAACAATATCAGCAATAATATCAAAACTATTAAGCTGAAAAACACAGATAATAAAAATAACCCGCTCCGTATATAAGATTTTTCATGATCTTCCGGAATCAAAAGCGAAAAGGTAACCTCCCCCTCCTGATCATATATATTAAACTTTTGCCGGGGTTGAACTGAAACCTGAATAAAGTCAGGTATATCATAATCGTCTTGAAAAGTATTAACAAGGAAACGGTTTTTGTACCTGAAGTCTTTTTTAACCAAGGAGGCAACCCACACCGTGTAATCATCCCGGGTTCTTGAAATGGTATAGTACCAGCCGTTAGCCATATGGCTGATTCCATTTTTTTGAGCCGAAAAGTTATGGTGATTTACTGGTAAAGCATTGTGAGACAGAAATAAAACAGAGTCGCCCCTGCTTATAAAAACAATCTCATCCTGATCATAATACTTTTGGTTCAGGCTCATTACCCATTGCTGATCGGTAAAAATCAATTCACCTTTTTGGCCGAAAGATAAATATACTTCATCCAGTGTGCGGATTGCCTGCATTTCTCTTTTAAGGAACTGCTTTTGAAATTTTGCAGAAATGCTATGAAAATCATATTCTCTTTCTTTCGACTCAAAGCTCAGCCAGGAAAGAATTACAGCCAGTAGTAATAATAAAAAAAATACGATATTTTTTTTTCTAAGAAGCATCCTGTTATGTCAAACTCAAAGTTATTATTGTTTACGAAAAACATATATCTGGCTCGAATATGGCCGGGAACCCAACAGGGCTTTAAAATTAGAATAAAATCCTATTAAGAATGCTCGCAATAATCCGGCAATTCCATTATGCTTATTTTTTTCGGAAAGCATAGAAACATAAAAGGAATCAAATACAAGTGGATATTTTTTTTCATAGATAAATCCGTTTTTCTCAAAAAGCATGTTAAGCGTTTTCCCTTCAAAATGATTTAGATGCCTGGGTACATCCCATGCTGCCCAATTAAATCCATAGTGTTGTGCATCATAGGATTTATATTCAGGAACTGCAACAAGAATTACACCATTTTCACTCAAAAGGCTCGAAAATATTTGAACCTTGATTTGAAGATCGGGTATATGTTCAAGAACATGCCACATGGTAATAACGTCAAATTTGCTTTTGTAATGATCTGTTAAAAGCTTCGTTTCATTTGACAAAACACTTACACCCTTTTGTTTTGCCCGGTTCCTGGCTTCTTCTTCGGGCTCATATCCCAGGCACATGGCTCCCCTGTTCTGCAAATACAATAGCAAATCACCAGTGCCACACCCGTAATCCAGTATACGAAGCCTTTCTTTTTTCGCTATATTTCTAATTATCAATGCCTTTCGACTCAACATGTAACGTTTTACGAAACCATAAGCCTTCTCGAATAAACCTTCTCTTGAGTCAGTATGAGATATATAATCGTCTGATTTATAATAAGATGAAAGCTCATCAATAGCAGGTCTGGGGTTTGTAAACACAAATCCACAACCCAAACATTGAACTAATTTAAATATTTTCCTGCTTACCAGATAATCTTCGCTTTGCCCGAAGTCGGAGTGATTTTCAGAATCACAAACCGGGCAATTATTTATCACATCCATCTGATTGCCATTTATACCCATCATCAAATATATAGATTACCGTTGAATAAAAAATGTTTCACGTGAAACATTTTTGGTGAGTCATTTTTTTGTTTCACGTGAAACATTCTATATTTAAAAATGCGAAACTATAGATGCTAAGCCCCTATATGAATAAGCAAAACAGATATATCGCTGGGGCTTATTCCACTGATCCTTGATGCCTGTCCAATGGTGCGGGGTTTAATCTTTTGAAGCTTTTCTCTACCCTCGTTACTTATAGACTTTAACAGTGAGTAATCAAAATCATCTCTTAATTTGGTGTTTTCAAGTTTACTGATCTTTTCGGCCATCTCTTTTTCACGGTCAAGATATCCCTTATATTTAATAGCAATTTC
>SKVR01000282.1 GCA_007129355.1 Bacteroidales bacterium
CCGGGTTTAGCGGCGCAAAAAGCCGTTTGTCCAGCTGTGCATATGTATTTTGAAAATTAAAACCGTAATTATTTGTTTGAGTGTTATTCTTCATGGAAAGAAAACAGAAATGTTTCAAAGTGGTTCAAAGCAACAACAATCATTTGATTCTCAATCTGTGAATTATATTTCACGGTATGAATTCAGAATTTTATCAAGAATAAACCGAACACAGAAATAACACACTAGTTATCAATTATATAAAAAAGTATTTTTGATTCTGTTATAAATGGAACGATTATGATGATATAACTAACGTAAACCTAAAAAAATGATTAGTTATGAAGAAAATGACAGCTCTAATGCATGAAAAGAAAATCCAGAGTATTTTCAAAATCTCCATTGTAATGATTTCCATGCTTGTAATTGCATCCTGCAACCAGCAACAGATACAATCGCAGGAAGAAGAAATTACCCAACTGACAGAAGAAAATGAAATGCTCCGTCAGAATGAAGCAGAAAAAGAAGCTCATCTTAACGAGTTTTTCGAAACTATGTCCCTTATCAGGGATAATCTGAATGAAATCAAAGTACGGCAAAACCTGATCTCAGAAGAAACACGTGACAGAGATCAAATCGGGCCTGATGCGCGCCAGCAAATTGAAGACGACCTGAAACTCATAAGCGATCTTATGGAAGACAACCGCAAAAGACTTGCATCCCTGAATCGTCAGATCCGAGATTCTAACGTTAAAATTAAAGAGTTTGAAAACCTTGTAGCCAGCCTATCGTCTGAAATCGAGGAAAGAAACATTGAGATCAGTCAGTTGCGCGATAGTATGAATGAACTAAATATTTACAATGCAGAACTTACTGCTGCTATCGACAAGCTGGAAGAAGAGAATATGGAGAGACTACAGGTAATTGAAGAAAAAATTGAACAGTTGAATACGGCTTATTATGTATTTGGCACCCGCAAGGAATTGCAGGAGCAGGAAATAATTGACAGACAAGGTGGAGTTTTGGGTATTGGGCGCACAACTGTGGTGAGTTCCGATGTAAATACTGAGTATTTTACAAGGGTAAATATTTTGCTGGTTGACAAGGTAACAGTTCCTGCATCAAGCCTTAAACTGGTAAGCACACACCCGAAAGACTCCTATTTTGTTGAAAACACAGAAGAAGAAGGTACACAAATTGTCATTGAAAATCCTGAAAAATTCTGGAGCAATACACGCTATCTGGTTGTAAGCATAGATTAGATTATGACCTCCTTTTTTATTTTACATGGCTTGATTAAAAAAAGCTGGCCGGGTTTTTCACCGGTCAGCTTTTTTATATGACCCGGCAATTGCGAAGTAAAGAAAAGAAATATCATGGTTAAGAGTATTGATAATTAATGATTACCGTTTAACTTTTACTTCTTCTTCGGTTCTAAAACTAATACCTGTAAAAATTGTAATCAGAATTCCTGCTACAATAATTATTATTCCAGCTTTCTTAATAATTTGTGTATTAAAAGTTTAATTCCGATTTAATTATATAAAAATAATACATGAAATTATTATGCCAAATCAAAAAAAAGAACAAGATTTAAGAATACATACCTGCCATTATATCAGTTTATTACACGGTATAAGAGTAATTCAAAGGGTACAAAACTCTAATCGAAAAAGGTTTTTTATTTAATCCAGGTTTCCACACACTGGGGATAAACAGCAACAGCCGAATCTGTTATCCAAAATGCAAAAAAACATCAAACGAAATGATATAATATAGTGCCGGACTAATTGTTCAAACAATAAAAACTATATTTGTGTAATGAAGCATCATGCATCATTAATACAAGACAGTGCGCTATGTAATGCTTATTCAATGATTAAGCAATTTTTTTTATTGCAACCCAACACAGATGGACCGGAAAATATTGATTGTGGAGGATGATGTAAGTTTTTCCATAACTTTAAAAACCTTTCTGGAAAGGCAAGGTTTTAAAACTGAAATAGTCTCTTCGGCACAAAAAGCATTAGAAAAAATTCTCGCAGGCTACTTTGATGTGGTAATCACTGATTTCCGACTTCCGGATAAAAACGGAATTGAGCTTCTGAAAACAATTAAAGAAAACAGAAAGGACACATTGGTTATTCTGATGACTGCATACGCTGATATCCGCATGGCAGTTAAAGCTATTAAACATGGTGCTTACGAATATATTGCAAAACCGGTTAATCCTGAAGAACTGCTGGATCATATAAAAACAGGTTTGAGAAAACTTTCTCAGATTAAAAATACTGATAAACAATCCGCAAATAAATCAACTGAAGTAGATTTGGTTCTGACAGAATATCTTGAGACCACCAGCAATGAATCCAGATTGCTACATGAACATATCGGCCTGGTAGCACCCACAGAGATGTCAGTGATAATTCAGGGCGAAAGCGGCACAGGCAAAGAGTTTATTGCAAGAAGGATACATAAACTAAGCCTGCGAAATGAAAAATCTTTTATTGCCGTTGATTGCGGTGCTCTTTCAAAAGACCTGGCAGGTAGTGAGTTTTTCGGACATTTAAAAGGATCATTTACCGGTGCCATACAGGATAAAACCGGGCAGTTTGAAGTGGCCAATCACGGAACTATATTTCTTGATGAGATCGCAAACCTTTCCTATAACATTCAAATTAAACTACTCAGAGCCATTCAGGAAAGAAGAATCCGGAAAATCGGCAGCAATAAGGATGTTGCCGTAGATGTAAGAATTATTGTTGCAACCAACGAAGACCTGATTCAGGAAGTTCAAAATGGAAATTTTCGTGAAGATTTATATCACAGGCTCAATGAGTTTGCCATTCATGTACCTCCATTAAGGGAACGAAAATCAGACATAGAACTCTACGTAAACCATTTTCTAAAAAAAGCCAACACTGAGTTAAAAAGAGATGTAAAGCAAATTCCAGACAGCCTTATGGAGACTTTGTTACATTACTCATGGCCAGGTAATATCAGAGAAATAAAAAACGTGATCCGAAGGGCAGTTTTGCTAAGCAAAGGAAATGAACTGGATAAAAGTGCCTTGCCTCAGGAAATTATTTTTTCTGCAGTTAAACATCAGAGCAAATCAGCCCATACCAAATC
>SKVR01000187.1 GCA_007129355.1 Bacteroidales bacterium
CTGTCAATCAGGGGTGGGGTTTGTTCATTTTGCATATCGCATGAGTTCATAAACATAGCGACCATCATTATTAGTACAATAAATTTTGATTTCATTTTGCTGTATGTTTTTGGGTTTGAAGGTCTAAAGGTAAGGGAAATATTGCCAAGGATTCAATACACTGAGAAATTTTTCCCGTTGATATAGGGGCAAAAAAAAATCACACGAGTGTTACAGCGCATTATTTATGAGTTGATCTTTTCTGGATTACCGGCAAATCAGTAAAACTCATACGGAAAATACTATCCTTCAGCACATATCAGTGTAGTTCTGTTATAGTTTTGCTGAGCAATAACTCCCTGACAGCATTGGCTGCCTGACGGCACGACTGGTAGTAACTTCGCTGGGCCGACAAAAGGCGCAGTAAATGTCGCTGCTCAATCTTGGCATCTTTTATATCCTGAAAACCGGCATCGGTAATTTCCTCGTCCTGATCCTTGATCTTTTGCTTTATTTTCTGAAACTCCTCTCCGATTTCCACCACCGACAATTCTGAATGGGTTTCCCTGATTAGTAGTGAATAAAACTCCAACAGGTTTTTCCGGTATTTATGAAAGTATGATTTGATAAGTGGATTGCTGCTTGATTCCAGCTCGTCAACATATTCTCTGGCTTCCTGCATGGAATACACGGAGTTCATGGCAAGGCGCATGGATGACAGGTAATGGTTCAGTTTATCGGCCTCTTCCTTTTGCAGGGATAATCGATGAAGACGAACCGAATATGCCAGCAGGTTCTCATAAAGTTGTTTTATCAAATTGTATTGTGCCTCGCTTCCCGGTTTGGTTTCTCCCACAATTTCAATATCTTCGGGTTCGAGCTGAACGATAAGATTGGCATCTACATTCCACACACCGGTGTTGTAATGAATTACAAGGCGATGCAACCTTTGCAGTTCGATGCCAAAACTTCCAATTGCACCTTCGGGTACTTCGGCATCAAGCTTCTGCACGTGCCTTTCAATATTTGTAGGAGTAACCTTTACTATTTTTTCAATGGCCCGGGTGTATGGCAGGATAAAGGGTGCAAAAATCAAAATTCCCACCACATTAAATAAGGTATGAAACATGGCAAGGGCCAGTACGGGTTCATTTTCGAAATGAAAAATGGTCATACTCAGGTAAACCAGCACGGGAAGCAGGATCCATGCAATTATTGCCGTGGTAAGCTTGAAAAACAAATGGGCTGCTGCTACCCTTTTTTTCTGGATATTCCCACCTATGGAACCAAGCAAAACCGTAACGGTAGTTCCCACATGGGCGCCTATTACCATTGCTGAGCCCTGTTCAAAGGAGATCAATCCGCCATACAACGCACTCAGCACAATGGCTATGGTTGCCGATGAGGATTGAATAATAGCTGTAAGAATTAAACCCGAAAGGATAAAAGCCCATAATCCATAAGACTGGATAGTTGCGGGATCAAAACCGGCAGAAATCAATTCTACACTTTCCTTCATATAATCGAGCCCCATGAACAGGAATCCAAACCCCACAAGCAACCGGCTGATTTGGGTGTAACGGGTGGTTTTTCCGAAAAATATGAGTCCTAAACCACCAACACCCACAAATGGCAATGCAATGGCTTCAATGTTTACTTTGAATCCAATACTTGCAACCAGCCAGGATGTAATTGTAGTACCCAGGCTGGAGCCAATGATAACACCCACCGCCTGCGACATGCCGATAACGCCTGCGCTCACAAAGGCAAGTGCCATAAGACTTACCGCCGAACTGCTCTGCAGGATGGCCGTAGCAAAAACCCCTGACCCGATGGCCCTGAAATTGTTTGATGTATAACTGCGGATCATCCGCTTGAAAGCCTTCCCACTCAGCTTTTCTATGGAATCTTCAAGCATGTAGATGCCGAAAAGAAATATTCCCAGACCGGCCAGAAACATCCAGAATTGAAATTCACCCATGTGTTTTATCTAAAATTATTTCATGTAAAATTATACAATAATTAAATCCTTACCATCCGGAAAATGCGTAAACAAAAAAAAAGTTAAACACAATGCGAAACATCCCAAAACTCGCTGAATATGAATATTTTTGGAAACGTGATCTCTCCGGTATCTGTCATGGAAAATCCTTTATACGGAAACCGGGAGTAAAAACATTGTAACAATTTGGTGTTGCCGGGCGTCTTATTATACCGGCACATTCATTAAAGCTCATTATCAGTTAACCAGCTTACCGATCATACTTACAAAATCCATGGAAAATGGCGCTGCCCGAAATTGCGGGAATAACGCCTGTAAAACGTTTTATTTTCAAAAAATCAAATGCTCATGAACAAAGAATTTAACCGACGCGACTTCCTGAAAACGGGAGGTATTGCTGCGGCAGGAGGTATTCTTCTGCCATCGATGCTAACGGGCTGCTTTTCAGCTTCGGGGGCCACATCACCACTGAGTTACCAGCTGAATGATTATCTGAATCATTTCGGCGTAACCCAAAAGATGATCATGGATGTGATAGCCGAAGGCTTATCACGTGGCGGCGATTACTGCGACCTGTACTTCCAGCACAACATCAATAATACCGTTGCCCTGGAAGACAATATGGTAAACCGCGCCTTCTCCAACGTAAGTTTCGGAGTGGGAATACGGGTGATCAGCGGAGAACAGACCGGATATTCGTATACCGAAGACATTACCCTGAACTCCATGAAATCAGCAGCCCTTACCGCTGCCAACATTGCCAGCAGCAGCGCCCACATGAAAGTGATGCCACTGGCAGAAAAACAACTTCCCAGTTACTATAGGATCAACAGTCCGTGGGAAGAAGTAAGTATCAATGATAAGATACCTTTCCTGCAATACATGAACGACAAGGTGTTTTCGCTGAACCCGGCCATTGTAAAAACCAATGTGTCATTCTCCGATCAAACGTCTTACATTCTGTTTGCCAGTTCGGAAGGTGTCATTGCCTGCGATTACCAGCCCATGAGTTCGCTCAACACATCGTGTGTGGCAGAAAAGAACGGCCAGAGAGAACAAAACGGATACGGCAGTTCCGGCAGAAACGATGTAAGCTTCTTCGATCAGGCCAATC
>SKVR01000326.1 GCA_007129355.1 Bacteroidales bacterium
AATTACGCTGGTATAATACATTAGACCAAATATTCCTGCCATGGAAATGAGCCCATAAATAATGGCTGCATAGGGTAGTTTTGATTCACGGGTAAATTTTTTCAGAATATCATGAGTTGCATAGGGCCCATAAATATCTAAAAGGTTTACCTTGTGCTCCTTCATTTTGGTCAAAGCCTTCAGAAGCACTGTTTCATCCTTGAATTTTGCAATGATGTGTTTGTAAGCCATATCTTTATTTTTTCAATGTTCTATACTTTTTTTCGCATCTCAGTGTTCGTTTCTAAACATCTCAACTTCTCAACCAAAACCTAATTTCCATCTTTTTTAAACGCTTTGACTTCATTAACCGCAATAATGGGGATGAATCTGATGAACAGAAGCATGCCGCAAATAAAGATTCCAAAGGTTCCTACGTAAATCCCAATATCAACGAGGGTGGGGGAGTAGTCAGTCCAGCTTGATGGCAGGAAGTCTTCAGCCAGTGATGAAATCAGGATGATAAATCTTTCGAACCACATACCAATATTGATAATGATAGATACGGTGAAAAGTATCCATACATTTCTTCTGGCTTTTTTGAACCAGAATACCTGGGGTGCAATAGCATTGCAGAACACCATGATCCAGAATGCTGTCGAGAAAGAGCCTGTAGCCCTTGCATTTAAGAAAGTATACATCTCGTATTCCACACCTGAATACCATGCAATAAAAATTTCAATGGCATAGGCAAGCCCGATAACAAGACTACCGAACTTGAGCACATTGGTAATGGCATCAAAATGTTTATCAGTAATAAAATCAGATATTTTAAATGCCTTTCGTAAAAGAATCATAATAGTAAGTACCATAGCAAATCCCGAGAAAATTGCTCCCACAAAAAAGTAGGGTGGGAGTATGGTAGCGTGCCAACCAGGCAATATGGAAATGGAAAAGTCGAGAGCAACAATGGTGTGCACCGAAATTACCAGGGGAGCTGCCAGTCCTCCGAGTATGCGGGTAAGTGTTTCGTAACGGTTGTATGCAATCATCGATCCGTTCCAGCCCATGCTGAAGAAACCGTAGATAGCTCTGGAAACTTTGTTTTTAGCCCTGTCGCGCATGGTGGCAAGATCGGGAACCATACCAAAATACCAAAGTGTTATTGACATCAGGAGGTAGGTGCTAATGGCAAAAACGTCCCAAAGCAACGGTGAATTAAAGTTGACCCATAGCAGGCGGGTATTGGGGTATGGCATTATAAAGAAAGCGAGCCATGGTCGGCCCATATGAAGCAATGGAAACAAAGCAGCACAAAGAACAGCAAACACTGTCATGGCTTCTGCAGTTCTGTTTATAGATGCAGCCCATCGTTGTCTGAAAACCAGGAAAAAGATAGTGAAAGCGGTTCCTGCGTGTCCGATACCGATCCACCACACAAAGTTGATGATATCCCATCCCCAGCCCACACTGTTTGTAAGTCCCCAGGTTCCGATGCCCACGGTGAGAGACATGTAAAATGCCCAGGCTCCATAGGCCAGCATAAGAGTACCCAGCCCCATGCCAACGTACCACCAGATGGGTAGTTCTTCTTCATTGGGAGCAACCAGTTCACGGGTAATTTCGTTGTTGCTTTTCGTGGCCGCTACCATAGGCCATCGTATACCACTTGCTATCATATGCGTTTAATTTTCGATGTTCAATGATCTGTATTTATGGATCATAATTAACCTTCTAAATATCAATTGCATTGTCGAAGTATTGAATTTCTGACAATGTTTTCCTAACCTTTTTTGTTTCTGATCTTTGTCAGATATCCTACTGTAGGAAGCGTATGTAACTCTTCCAGCAGATGATAGTTCCGCGGATCTTTTACAAGTTTTGCCACACGGCTATCAGGATCGTTAAGATCGCCAAATACCAGAGCATTTGAGGGGCACGAACCTGCACAGGCAGGGGTGATATCTCCATCTTTAAGCTTTCGTCTTTCGTTTTTGGCCTTCAATTTTCCTTCCTGGATCCGCTGGATGCAAAATGAGCATTTTTCAACAACTCCCCGTTCTCTTACAGTTACGTCGGGATTAAGAATCATGCGGCCCAGATCGGAGTTCATATGATAATCGAACTTGTCATTTTTAGCATACTGAAACCAGTTGAATCGTCTTACTTTATAAGGACAGTTATTGATGCAATATTTTGTTCCTACGCAGCGGTTGTAAGCCATCTGGTTAATGCCTTCATGGCTGTGATTAGTTGCTGAAACAGGACAAACATTTTCGCATGGAGCATTATCGCAGTGCTGGCACATGAGAGGCTGATAAACCACACCTGGGTTCTCAGCATCACCCGTATAATATCGGTCGATGCGCATCCAGTGCATAATGCGGCGTCGACGTACTTCATCTTTACCCACAACGGGTGTGTTGTTTTCGGCCTGACAGGCAATTACGCAAGTGCTGCATCCTGTACAGGCATTCAAATCTACCATTAGGGCCCAGTGATGACCTTCGTATTTGTGACCGGGATAGAGGGTTACCATGTGTTTAAGATGGTAATCACGAATCTCATTTCCGGCTTTTGAGTTTTCCTTATACTTATCTAATGTTGATTCTCGAACAATATGACGCCCTTCCATGCTATGATGAGTTTGTGAACGGGCAAACTCATATCCGCTTCCGGTTTTTTCCCAGCTTTGAACATTCCATGGGAAGGCTTTATCATTTAATAATCTGAAAGCATTAACTCCGGTATGGTCTCCAACCTTGCCGGCATATTCTCTTCCATAGCCCAACGCAATAGAAATACAACCATAAGCCTGTCCCGGCTGAGCTGCCACAGGAATTTCCAGTCCGTTGATACTGATTATATCCCCGTCTTTCAATCTATTTTCATCTGCAAATTTTGGCGAAATAGCTGCAAAATTATCCCATGTAATTTTTGTAACCGGATCAGGCAGTTCCTGTAACCAGGGGTTATTAGCATAAGCACCATCCGCAACGGCAACATTCTGATGAGTCATGAACTGGATATCGCCGGCTGTTGATGTTTTATTTTTAAGTCTGGCAATGGCATCAGATATTGCAACCTGAGAAAGATTAATATTAAAATTCAATGTTTCATCGGTTACAAAAACACCGGCCTGAAGTGTGTTCAACCAGAATTGCTGGAAATCAGAATATTCATTTTGTTTCGGGAATAATGTTCTTTCAGCGAAAGTTTTGATATAAGCATGATAATCAGTGTCCATATCCATCCATGCCAGTAACGATGACTGAAACTGCCGTGTATTGAATATGGGTTGCATTACAGGTTGCATAAGAGTATAAGTTCCCAATTTGGGCATGGCCTCACCCCATGATTCGAGATAATGATTATCGGGCAAAATGTAAGTACATTCTTTGGCTGTTTCATCTTTGGCAGTAGCAAAAGAAACACTGATCGGAACATTTGCCATAGCTTCTTTTATCTTATCTGCTTTGGGATGATTGTAAAGAGGGTTGGTTTTGTAGAACATTACCAGTTCGGTATTACCACCTTCCATATTTTCAATCATTTTATCCATCGCTTCTTTACTGTCCAGGCCAAAATTCAGCGGTTGTGCATTATCCAGGGTGTTGCCATAGGATTCTGCCATATGGTTAATGGCATTAATGAGGATTTGCGCTTCTTCATTATTGTGTCCGCATACAATTATGGCCTTACCTTTTTTACTCAGGATTTCCCGGGCAAGCGTTTTGGTATCGAAATCGGTAGCAGGTGAACTGAATACCGGATTGCCGGTAAGTGAAGCCATTTCATTATACAGCTCCATAATAATTTCCAGTTCAGTGGAAGGTTTAACAGCAATACGTTCATCAGCATTGGAGCCGGTAACCGACATACCTGCTTCGAAATGGATGTGCTGCGACATGGTTTTTTTCGTGTCAGATAATTTCCTTGTTTTGGCATATCGGTTGGCAAAAGAGACGGGAGCAAGCCATGTGGCAAGAAAATCGGCACTGAAGCTAACAATTAGTTCTGCCTTATCAAAATGATAATCAGGTATTGCCGGGATGTTAAAAGTTTGATTGTGTGCCTGCCTGATGGCTTCGTAGCTAACAGTATCCCAGCTCACAAACTCAAGTGCGGGATATTTTGCTTTCAGAAATGTTATAAGTTCAGTTGCAGAGCTGCTTAAAAGGGTAGGAGTTACCAGGTAACATTTTTTACCTTTTTCGCCGGCTTCCTGCAGTGCTTTTTTAATTTCCCGATCAGCTGCCTCCCAGTTTATTTTTTCACCATTTTTGGTTGGGTACTTATAGCGCGCACCATCATCATAAAGACTCAAAACAGATGCCTGTGTAATGGCATTGGTGCCGCCACCTGTGAATTTGCACAGATCGTTGCCTTCAATTTTGATGGGTCTGCCATCGCGGCTTTTTACCAGCACGCTGCAAAACTGGTTGCCATCAACGAGTGATGATGCATACCAGCTGGCTTTTCCGGGAGTAAGGGTTTCAGGCTGGTGCAGGTAAGGGATGGCCTTTTTTACAGGGTTTTCGCAGGCTGAAATTACCGTGGCAGAAAAAAAGCTAATACCACACCATTTTAAAAAATCGCGGCGCGACGATGATTTGTCATTGGCTTCATTGGCCAGTACTTCCATCATAGAAGTTTCTTTTTCTTCTGCTTCGGGCTTAAAATCCGCCCGGGTTTCTTCTATGCTTTGCCAGTATTTCTTTTCCATTGATGATATATTGTTATTTGGCTTATTTTTTCAGTTATTAAGCAATTAAGATCTCAGTATCTCTGCACTTCCCATTTTCTCAATTACTTATTTTCTTAACTAGTAGTGACAACTCATACAATCCTCGCCACCCAGATCGGCAGCGGTAACGGCATCTATCTCACCATTACGTATTTTTTCATGCAATTTTTCGTAGATTCCGAAATAGGGATTGTCAAGGAAATCCACATTCTCATCGCGGTGGCAGGTGAGGCACCAGCCCATAGAGAGATCTTCTACCTGCTGCACAATGTGCATGGTTTCCACTTCCCCATGGCAATCAGAACATTCCTGTTTTCCTGCATTTACATGTTGTGCATGGCTGAAGAAACTGTGGTCGGGTAAATTATGCACCCTGATCCACTCGATAGGTTCGCCTGTTTCAGCTGCACTGTGAATTTTATTGATCTCGAAACTTCCGCTGAGTGTTCCGCTCCTGACTACGTTGTGGCAGTTCATGCAAACATTATTGGATGGAATTCCTGCGGAAAGACTGTAATCGGCAATGTAGTGGCAGTAGCGGCAATCAATATCATTTTCGCCTGCATGTATCAGGTGAGAAAACTTAATAGGTTGGTCGGGCGCATATCCTTTTGTCCTTCCCAGGCTCTGGGCTTCAGCCATGGCAAACTGACCGTGTACAGCAATACCCACAAGTAATACCAGAATATGAATGCCCTTGAATTTGATTTTACGGGTAATGATAAGATCTACAAGAGCGAGTAGCATCAAAGCACCTAACCCCCAAAAGATAAATGCTCTTATAGGATAAGCTTCTAAATCTCCGGGGCCTTGTTCAAGAATTTTGGTGTACCAGGCTTCCAGTAAATGTTGTTCTTCATGGGTAATGGTCATACCTGCGTGATCTTCCATTAACCTGACAGAGACAGGATTATTCATTATATTCATGATACTGTAGTCAGGATTTTGATTCCAAAGTACAGCCATTTCATAGGCTGCAGGATTCCAGTTTACATCTTGCTGGGGTTGCAGGTAGTGGCATGATGCACAATCGTGCTGACCACTGCTGAAAGGTACAAGCCCGCTAAAGAGTCTTTCGCCAAGGCGTATCTGCCGGCTGGTGTATTCTCCACGGGTAAAAGCAATATCAGTATCCGTTATGGCTTCTTCCGGGGTTTCTTCCTCCATTAATGCAGATTCAGGATCAGTGTCGAGAATGACCTCTTCAATATCCAGTGTGTCTGCATCCGGAATTTCCTGTGCTTCATTGAAGGATGAAAGTGAGATAATTGCGATCATCGCCATCATACTCAACAAAAATGCCGGCATTAAAAATTGTTTTTTCAGGAAGCCAGATTGTGGTTTGTAAGGTTTATTCTTCATGTGCTGTATATATTTTCACAAAAAAGAGAATTTGGGAGTCTGTTAGTTGTTCTGGTTTAATTCGGAATTTGAATACCTAATTATTTGTCTATGCGGAAGTTACTACTCCGATAACTCTGTATCAATTGTAAACATTGACATATCAGACTTTCAGGCGACTAAATTAAGAAAAAAAACCTTGTATGCAACTTAGACGCGTTATTCATAATGTTTCAAAATAATACATCGTATTAAAACAAAAAAAATGTTAAAATTTATCACCACCTTATTGAAAAAAAGCAGATTGATTTTCGTCAACCTGCCTTAATCAATTTTAAATAATTTGATTTGTGTAGTTAAATCAGAAATGGATAACAGTATGTCTTTCTTCAGGGATCTTAACAGTCATAAAAGCTACGGCTTCCATTGCATGGCATGTGTTGCAACTTGCAGTAAAACGGGTGAAGTTTTCCTGGAATCTTTCTTTATTTCCCATTTGTATTACTTCTTCCATCTGGGGTAAGGCGGTGCTCATAAACTGTTGTGATGATGCTTCGCGTTCAGGACGTCGCACAAAGCCTTGTTCCATAGCTTCCTCGATGTGCTCTCTCTGGTATTCAGCATATTCCCAGTTTTCATCCATGCCTGCCCAGTAAAGTTCATTGTAGCGGTAGGCAACTTCCCTCATGGTGCCGCTGAAGCCCTGGAATTGTTCTTCAATATTGTTGACAATTTCCTGTTTGGTTTCGCCCAGCCATTCTGTTTCATAGGTTTCCTGAGGAGTATTCTGGCATGCCTGAAAAATGGCAAATGATAACACCAGTAAACTTAGTAATGATAAAATTCTTCGCATAGCTTTTGTGTTTTAAGTTTATGCGAATATATGGTAAATTCATTAATTTATTAAGCTAAATCCTTGTAATGGGGTCAATTTGAAATGGTTCTAAATAATTGAAGATAAATATAAATCCAACTATTCATCGTTCAAAATATTAATTTTTCCTTCGTTGGGTTTGAAATAACATTTCTCGCTACTGCAGTCAACGGTGGGTGATGTGTAAATAACAATTTCAGTTGGTTCACCGGAAGGATTTTCTACCTTACAGGTGAGTTCCTTGTATTCTCCCATGAATTTTTCTTTTACTATACTGCCGCAGAAACAGTTATGTCCTTCCGATTTAATGGTAAACTCTTCTGGTCTGATGGAAAGCAGCACATTATCGATACTGGCAGGCAGGGGAGCATTTGTTTTGATCATTCCCATGGGAGTTTCGTAGCCGTCTTCAGATATTTTTGCCTTAATATAATTGGTTTTTCCAAAGAAATCGGCCACATATGCATTTGCGGGGTAATTATAAATGTTTTCGGGTGTATCTGTTTGCATCAGTTTGCCTTGTCGAAGCACAGATACTTTGTCTGCGATGGTCATAACATCGCGGGTATCGTGGGTTACGAAAATTGCCGTGGCTTCGGTTTTTTTGATAATTTCCCGGATATCTTCGCGCATTTGATGTTTGCGCATACTGTCAATATTGCTGAAGGGTTCATCAAACAGTATAAGTTCAGGTTCGGGGGCCATAGCCCTTGCCAGGGCTACTCTTTGTTTTTGTCCGCCTGATAACTGATGAGGATATCTTTTTTCCAGCCCTTGCAGTCCGCTAAGTGTGATAATCTTAGTAGCTTTTTCCCTGGCAACTTCTTTGGGCAATCGAAAAAGCCCGAAGGTAATATTCTCCCAAACTGTTTTATGAGGAAACAATGCATAATCCTGGAAAACAATTCCCACCCGGCGTTTTTGCGGTTCCCTGAAAATACCGTTTCCGCTTACTATTTCGTTGTTAAGCTTTATCTGACCCATATCAGGTATCTCGAATCCGGCAATCATTCTTAAAATAGTGGTTTTACCACACCCACTTTCACCCAGTAATGCCACTATCTCGCCCTTTATTACCTCTATATTAAAATCATTCACCGCCGGAAGCTGTGATTCGGGAAATTTTTTTGTGATGTTTGTTAATTCAAGTATATTCATATCTCTAAGTCTTAACCTTAACCTTAACTTTTTCCTGCCATAAGCCTGTTTAGGAGAAACACCGGTACCATACCGGTAATTATTATAATCATTGCTGCAGGAGCCGCTTCTGCAACCCTTTCATCTGAGGCAAACTCAAATGCCCGGATGGCGAGTGTGTCAAAATTAAAGGGTCGGAGAATCAGTGTCAGTGGTAATTCCTTGAGTACATCAATAAAAACCAGCAGCGATGCACTTATCAGAGCACCACGCAGCAGTGGGATATTGATTTTGCCGAGAGTTTTCATATTTGACAATCCCAGTGAGCGTGATGCTTCATCAAGGCTGGGAGAAATTCTTTCCATTCCGCTATCAATGCTGTTGTATCCTACAGCCATAAATCTTACAAGGTAGGCAAATATCAAAGCAAACCAGGTTCCTGTCAGGGCTATTCGAAAACCGGGTGAAGAAAAAAAAGTAAGCATACCATCTATCCACAAAAAAGGTATAAGGATTCCTATGGCAACCACAGCCCCGGGAAGTGCATAACCCAATGTAGAAATCCTTGAAAGGAATCTTACAAAACGTGATGGAAAACTTCTTACCGTAAAAGCAATAAACAGGGCAAATGCAGTTACAACTAATGATGCAATTGCTGCCAGCAAAAAGCTGTTAAACAATAATTCCGTAAACCGGTAATCTACAACATCAACCAAAGTAAGGCTGCTCCAGTAACTGAGCATAATAAGCGGGATTAAAAAGCCCAAAAGGAAGGGTATCATGCAAAGAATGAGAGCTAAAACTCCTTTTGGGTTATCCAGTGTTGTTCTTTTTATGGGGCGGTATGCTGCTCCCAGCATATCGTAGCGCATTTTGCCGCGCTGTGTTCTTTCCAGTATGATAAGAGCCAGAACAAAAATCATCAGATAGGCTGAAAGTTTCAGGGCACTCTGGGGGTGAGAAAAGGCAAACCACGCAGTAAAAATTCCTGTAGTAAAGGTATCTACTCCAAAATAGCGTGCAAGTCCATAATCGTTAAGTACTTCCATCAGGGCGAGTGAAACCCCTGCAACAATTGCCGGCCTGGCAAGGGGAAGGGCCACACCAAAAAAGATCTGGCTTTGTTTTTTACCTAAGGAAGCAGCTACTTCAAAGAGTGTTGATGATTGACGCGAAAAATATGCCCTGCTGATCAGAAAAACGTACGGGTATAATGCAAGCGATAAAATGATAATAGCTCCGGGGATGGAATGGATATTGAAAAACAAATATTGTCCGGTATCTACCCCGAGATGATTTCTGAGAAAAACATACACCGGAGAAGTATAATCCAGGATACCCGCCCAGGTAAAACCACTAATGTAGGCAGGTAAGGCAATAGGCATAATCAAAGCCCAGCTGAAAAATTTACGCCCCGGAAAACTGTACATACTTACCAGCCAGGCAGTGCTGACTCCCATGATAAAAGTTAATAAGGCCACACCTGCCATCAATATCAGAGTGTTGATAACATATGTGGGAATTAGATTTTTGAGAATGTGCATCCAGGTATCATCTCCCGGGATCAGAATGTTTGAAAAAACTACCAGAAGGGGAAGTGCAATGATAAGGGCCGCAAACATAGCACCCCATATCCATGGGTTGGTAAGTTGCCTGTGCATTTGAAGCGAAAGCATAGGTGTGCCTGTTTTAAGGTTCATGTTATCAGTTCCAACCTGCCTGATTAAAAATGATCATTCCCGGTTGCAGGTGTTTGCCCAATTGATCAAGGGGAATTGTGTCCGGATTAAACCGGCCCCATTCTTTAAGGAGTGCAGGCCATGCTACATTTTTGTTTGCAGGATATTCATAGTTCTGTTCTGCAAAAACACTCTGTGCTCCGGGACTAAGCAAGTATTCAATGAGTCTTTGGGCATTGTCGCGGTTGGGTGCATATGCAGTTATTGCTGCACCACTTATATTTATATGTGTACCACGGTCATTTTGATTGGGGAAAAAGATGCCCATTTGACGGGCAATATTGCGTTCTTCTGAATTGGGAGAGTTTAGCAATAGCCCCATATAATAAGTGTTCACTATGGCCACATCTCCCACACCTGCCGCAATGGCTTTAACCTGGTCGCGGTCGTTACCCCGGGGCGATTGTGCCATGTTGTGTACTATTCCCTTTGCCCAGTCCAGGGCTCCATCCTGACCATGAGCTGCCACAATAGATGCCATAAGGGTTTGGTTGTAATGATTCTGAGATGAGCGAACAAGCACCCTTCCTGCCCATTTTTCTGATGTGAGCTCTTCGTAAGAAGAGAGCTCATCAGGATTAACCCTCGACTTATCATACACAAATACCCTGGCACGTTTGGTAAAGCCTGTCCAGTAAAAGTTAGGGTCCCGCAGGTTTGCAGGTACCAGCTGCCGGATGACTTCAGCATTCATAGGCTGTAGCAGGCCTTTTTCCATACTTTGAATCATGCGACCTGCATCGGCCGTTATGAACATATCAGCCGGTGAGTTTACCCCCTCAAGTTCAAGACGGTTGATCAACTGATCTGTATCTGCTTTAACCAGGTTTACCCTGATACCGGTTTCGCGCGTAAACTCGCGAAACAGTTGTTCGTCGGTTTGATAATGCCTGCCGGAGTATACATTAACAATATTTTCATCGGTACTGCATGATGTAATAATTGTCAGAACTATTAAGAAAAGTATGTCTTTAACTCTTAGTATCCTATGCATAAAAGTAATTTTTGCAAAGCTATAAAGAATTAGTCTAAATAAAAATAAGAGGATAAGGAATTTGATAAATAAGTACTTGAATTCCTGAATTATGAGAAGTTATAAATAGTTTTAATAAATGTAAAACCAGGCTATTTTCAATGTGGGTAGATGTTTTTTAAAAATTCATCATAAAAAACACTCTTAGGCATTTTTGCATTTAGCTTGTTTGGATTTGACATTTAAAGCTTCTTGCTCGGTCGTTTCTACAGGCTCAACGACCCTAATTTTCTGAGAGTATGTTTTACTCCACCACCAGCTTCTTTCTTAGCTCCATGGTTTCCCTGAGTCGTTCAATAGTACGACGCGCCTGGTAAAAATCCAGGGTCTGGTCGCCATCGGAGAATGCTCTGGGCGGGCATTCATGAATTTCTATGAGCACCCCATCGGCACCTGCCATAACCGAAGCCAGTGCAATAGGCTCCACATAATTGCGAATACCCACGCCGTGAGATGGATCGCTGAAAACAGGTAAGTGGCTTTTGTCGCGCAGGTAGGGAATAGCATTCAGGTCCATTGTGTTGCGATAGGCTTTTTCAAAAGTGCGGATGCCTCGCTCACAAAGAATGATATTTTCATTTCCATTGGAGAAAATGTATTCGGCGGAAGCAAGAAACTCCTGTAAAGTGCCTGACATTCCCCGTTTGAGTAATACGGGTTTATCGGCCTTACCCAGCTCATCCAGCAGATTGTAGTTTTGCGAATTGCGAGTTCCCACCTGGAAAACATCCACATATTCATACATGGGTTCAAT
>SKVR01000026.1 GCA_007129355.1 Bacteroidales bacterium
AACGTTGCGTGGCGTAGCAACTTCACTCGATGAAGAGTCCATCCGTGTTGTGAAAGCCATGCCCAAATGGAAACCGGGTGTCATCAAGGGTGAACCCGTGCGGGTGCAGTTCAACCTTCCGTTGCGATTTGTCCTGGATCCGTTACCCCCTAAAGATGCTGTTAACGAGAGGGAATGATGTTAAGGCCGGAATTTAATAAACCGGTTACATTTAATTACGCTTCATTTTTGTTTTAATCGAAAAAGCCCTGGTTACACGGGGCTTTTTCTTTTGCTAACTTTCCGGGTTTATGCACTAATTTTTGTAATTTAGCGCCATCAGAAATTTACATATCCTGAAAACTGAAACCCGGTCATGGTGCGCAGCTTCAAAAAAAATCTGAGTCTTTCTCATTTTAAATTTTGCCATTTTGCAGGGATCGTTTTTCTCCTGCTGATGTTCTCTTCAATGCATCCTGTTTCTGGAGGAGTTAACAATGAAAACCCTGACGGAAACAAAGAGATCATTTTTATCAGCGGAAATAATGTTAACAGCTTTTATCGTAGCGAACTCATATTAAAGCCTGTCGGTCAGGGAGAAGATAACAGGGTCCATATGATTGCCGATACTTATCCGGGGTTGTCATATCCCGGCGGGATTTACAGTTTTATTGACCAGCGTATAGAATATCCTGAAAAAGCTTTGTTCAAAAACACCGAGGGGGTGATGCTTGTCAATTTTATTGTGGAAAAGGACGGCAGCATTTCAAATGTATCTGTTCTGCGGGGAATTGGCGACGGTTGCGATGAAGAAGTACTCAGGGTACTGGAAGAACTCCCGGTTTTGAATCCCGGATCTATCGACAGCAAACCTGTAAGGGTTGCCATCACTTTGCCGGTAAGGTTTAAGCTAAAATATTAATCTTTCTATGCTCACCAGAAAAAAGCAGAAATCTTTCAATCTCAAGACCATCACAGGTCTTTCACTTGGTTTACTTGGTTTTATACTTCCCTTATTTTTTCAGTTCGAAGGTTTATCATATGCAGGGCATGTTGCCCTGGGTATCTTTTTAATGGCAGCCGTTTTCTGGATGTTTGAAACCATTCCCATTTACTCCACATCTATGCTGGTGATCTTTTTGCAAATTACGTTTCTAAGCCAGCAGGGATTATTGTATTCCGAAGCCGAACTTCCGGCAACCGGAGTGCAGGCTCATGCAGAGAATGTCTGGCTCGTGCCTTCATCTGCCATCGATGGTAATACAATTTATATCATTGAAGATGCCCACAATTACAAAACTGTTGAGGTAGATGTGGTGGAACCCGGCACCGATATGCAAAAAATTAAAAGTGCAGATATTTCAAGTGATACAAAGCTGGTGGCTGATACCAATCACAAACTCGTAGGGTACAGACCTGTTGCTTTTTCTGTTTTTTTCGGAACCCTGGCAAATCCCATCATCATCCTGTTTTTGGGTGGTTTTATGTTGGCAGGTGCATCGGTAAAATATAACCTGGATAAAAATCTTACAAATGTGCTTTTAAAGCCGTTTGGCCAGAAGCCCATGTTTATCATATTGGGATTGATGATTGTAACGGCAACTCTTTCGGCTTTTATGAGCAACACGGCCACCACTGCCATGATGATGACGGTGGCTATTCCCATTGCCGTGCAGGTAAGTAAAGAAGATAAATTCCGCATCATACTTGCGCTTAGTATTCCTATAGCAGCCAATATCGGCGGTATGGCTACACCCATTGGTACTCCGCCCAATGCCATTGTAATTGCAAATCTTACGCAGCAGGGCATCAACATTGCATTCGGTTCATGGGTGGTGCTCATGCTGCCGCTTACGATCCTGCTGCTGTTCATTGCATGGACTGCTATGAGGATACTTTATCCGCCCACCATTGATAACTTCAAACTCAGTCTTAAAGGAAGTTTTAATAAATCCTTAAAAGCCAAAATTTTATATGTTTTATTTGGTATAACTGTGCTGCTCTGGTTTACCGAAGCACAACATGGCATACCCAGTTCCATGGTTGCGTTTTTACCCATTGTGGGTCTTACGGTTACCAGTGTTATGAAGCAGGAGGACATCCGTTCGTTACCCTGGGAAGTACTCTGGCTGGTGGCAGGTGGTATTGCTTTGGGTATAAGTATGGAAAACACAGGACTTGCCATGTGGCTGGTATCGAGCATCAGCTGGGATGCTTTTCCTCAATTGCTGCTACTAATGGTATTTGGTTTTGTGGCACTTATGTTCTCCAACTTCCTCTCAAATACAGTTACTGCTACGTTACTCATACCTCTAGCCGTAAGCATGGGTACATCAGGCATTGCCGGTGAAGGATTCAGCCTTGTGATCACCAGCCTGGTAATTGGTGCTGCCTGCAATATGGCCATGCTGCTGCCCATCTCAACACCGCCCAATGCCATTGCCATGAGTACCGGCTTTATTAAAACACCTGATATGGTTAAGATTGGTATTATCATCGGGCTTGTGGGCATTGTGGCCGTTCTTGTTTTATCACAACTATACTGGCCGTTAATTATAAACTAAAAAAGGAAAGTCATGTCTGATATCTATATTATTTGTGTGGAGGATGAGCCCCAGGTTCTGGATGTGGTCATTCGCGATCTGGCAAAGCTTGAAGAAGTATTCCCCATCGAAATAGCGCACTCGGCCAATGAAGCCCGCCAGCTTATCAGCGAAATCAAGGAAGAAGGCAACAGGATCGGACTTGCCATCTGCGACCATATTATGCCCGGCGATAAAGGGGTTGATCTTATGATCGAAATGCAGAATGATCCTTTTACCGAGCATACCCGCAAGGTATTGCTTACCGGACAGGCCGGACTGGAGGAAACCATCGAAGCCGTTAACAAGGCCAAACTCAACCGGTACATTTCCAAGCCCTGGAAACCACAGCAAATTCTGCAAGTGGCAATTGATGAGCTTACCACTTATGTTATCGAGCATGAGAAAGAACTATTACCCTTTATGGCAGTTCTTGATCAGGAAAGACTTCAGGAAACCATACGCAGCAAAGGTTACGTGTAAAATTTTAATTCTCAAAATTGCAGATGAAAACTCGCAGACC
>SKVR01000035.1 GCA_007129355.1 Bacteroidales bacterium
ATGGGTTGTAACTCAAAACCCTGATTGGCAAAATTGGGACAAACGGTAACGCAGATGTTACAGATTTCATCACAAAGCAGGCACCTTTCGGCTTCTTCCTTTGCAGTGGCATTGTTTTCGATAGGATTGAAATGGCCATCGGCTGCATGTTCAGTTTTCCGGCTTCGCATACGCCGGGCTTTCTTAACCAACAATTCCCGGGTCGAGACCTTTTCTTTTTTGTCATAAAAAATTTCCGGAAAAGCAACGCCGGCTTGTTTTGCAATGGCTTCTGCAGCCTTGCGTCCGTCAGCCAAAGCTGAAATGATATTGGATGCGCCGGCCCTTGCATCACCGCCAATGTAAACCTTGTCCAGTCCGGTGGCAAAACCATCTTTTACAGGCTTCATCAACTCTTCCGGGGCAAAATCCCAATTCGTATACTGACCCACAGCAGGGATAATCATATCTGTCTTTACAGTTACGACTTCCCCTTCTATGGGCTTAACTTTCTGCCTGCCCGAATCATCATAACCATCCACTTTCATTCGCACGCATTCCAGAGCTTTAACCCTGCCATGTTCAGTAATGATTTTATGCGGTGCCAGAAGTTCGTGCATTTCAACACCTTCCTGCCGGGTGCCCAGGATTTCTTCAGCACTGGCGGGCATATCCTGTATGGTACGACGATAAATAATTTTTACTCTTGAATCTTTTTCCGAAAATAACTTTGCCGTACGAGCCACATCCATTGCGGTATTTCCGCCTCCAATGATGAGTATGTCTTTGGCATCCAGCTTTTTGGTTTTCCCTTTTTTAAAATCAGCCAGGAATTTCAGGGGGTCTTCTACGCCTGATGCATCTTCTCCGGGCAGATTCAGTCTGCGGGCACTTCTTGCACCTGGTCCCACAAAAATGAATGCTCCCGACTCTCTTAGTTTTTCAAATAAATCACTGGTTACAGGGGTATTGTAATGTACATTTATTCCAAGGGAAATAATTCTTTGAATGTCGCCTTCAATTTCTGCTTGGGTCATCCTGAAATCAGGTATCGTTTGCCGCACCATTCCACCTGCGGCCGATTTTTCTTCGTAAACATCCACATCAAAACCCGATAGTTTCAGATACCATGCACATGACAGTCCGGCCGGGCCTGCCCCGACAATCGCTGCTTTCATGCCATTTGAAGGGATGGTTTTGATAAAAGATTCATCATTTTCAAAAGCGGCAACATAACGTTTGATTTCACGAATGGCAAGCGTAGAATCATAATTGATGCGCGTGCATTTACTCTGGCATTCGTGGTCGCATGCAGTGCCCGTAATGGTGGGGAAGGGATTGGTTTTCATGATGACTTCAAAAGCCTTCTGCCAGTTGCCTTTTGCAGCGTAATGCATGTAAAGCGGAATATTTTGTTCGGCAGGGCAGGTGCTCATGCAAGGGGCATATATGCAATCGAAGTAGTTAAGCGGGCGAAGGGTTTTTATATTGGGCTCGCGCAGGGCTTTCCTGTATGCGGGATTATCAGCCACCGAAGCGCTGTATTCTGTCAGTTTTTTGGAGGGATTTTCGCTAATGAGCTGTGCTATGCTCGTGAAATTCTTTTCATCAAGTTTTTCCTTAAGATTTTCAAGATATTGGGAAATTCTGCCGTATCCACCTGGTTTCAGCAAGTCAGATGAAACGGTAACCGGGCTTAGATTGCAGGCCAACAGTTCATGAATATTGAAACAATCGGCACCGGCAGAAAAAGAGATATCAATTTCCGGAAAATCTATGCGGATTTTGGCTGCAAGGTTTACCGCAAGAGGGTGAAGTGCTTTGCCACTCATATACATCTGCTTCTGGTCTTCTCCAAAAACATTCCGGAAGTTGTTGCTTTCCAGTGTGTTGGTGAGTTTCAGGCCGAAAAATACGTTTTGCTCGTCTGCCGCTTGTTGCAGATTGGATATGATTCTCACTGCATCGGGATATTTAAGGTCGTGCTCAAAGGCCTGGTCCGGCACCGGGGTTTTGAAACCGGTTTTCTCATTCAGAATGTTCCTTACCATTTCAGGTCCGAGCAGGGTAGGGTTCAATTTGATGATGGTGTGAAGTCCTTTTCCCCTGATAAGGTACATCCCGATTTTTTCAATTTCATCGGGCGGACAGCCGTGCATGGTGCTCAGTGTGATGTTGTTGGAAATCTGACCTGGAATTTCAACTTCGCTCACCCATGGAAATTGTGTTGAAAGAGCTTCGATTTTGTTCCTGAGCTCTTTCGGGCAATCATTCATTTTTTCGAAAAACCACTGTACATTGGGCTTAAGAATTCCTTCCATATTATAGCCCACGCTCATGTTAAATATGGTTTTTTGTGCTTCACCTTTCCAGCCCAGATGCTTTTCAAGCAGATGAATGAGTATCCATGCATCAAGGTATTGCTCAAAGGACTGATGGATGCGCAGTTCCTGCGACCATTCGCAGTTGTAGCCTTCGTCCTGCAGGTCAATGCAGGGCTTGGAAACTTCAAGCTCATCAAGGGTTTGCACAGTTTTTAGTTCGATATAGCGTGCACCGCAAAGCCAGGCGCCCACAATATTTTGCGAAAGCTGCGTGTGTGGTCCTGCTGCCGGTCCCAGGGGCGTTGCCAGGGTTTGTCCGAATCGCTCTGTCTCGAAGATAGGGCCTTTGGGCTCATAAAAATTTTCCCTGGGAATCCCAAAATAGTGCCCGGCCTTCAACTGCGATAGTATAGATTGAAATAAGGCAGGCAGGGATATGGGTACAAAACGGTCGGTCATACTACTGTGCTTTGGGTGAAGGAATGATTCCAAAAATACGAAAAAAAGAACAGCTTGGGGTGTTTTTGAAATCAAAGGGTTAATTTTGGGTTGGCTTTATGGTTTCAAAAAATTGTTGTCTGTTTTCTCTCAGATTTTTGGGGTCTCGCAGAGACGCAGAGACGCGGTTTTAACAAAAATCACTTTGTGATTTTTTACTGTGTTTTCAAATTAACTGTGTCTCTGTGCTTTGGTCGTTTTTGAAATCAAAGGGTTAATTTTGGGTTGGCTTTATGATTTCAAAAAATTGTTGTCTGTTTTCTCTCAGATTTTTGGG
>SKVR01000279.1 GCA_007129355.1 Bacteroidales bacterium
CCAAAACTAACTCTCACAACCATTGTTTATGCTCCCTGCAATTTTATATTTACAGGTTTTACCTATAATTGATCTGGCATGGATCATTTTTGGCCTGGCTGCCATTTTTTTTATCAGGTTATTTTGGAACTGGAGTATAAACAATGCGGTTGATCAACGTCTCGGAAAAATTAAAGGAAAATCTGCCGGGAAAATGAATTCGGTCAGCCCGGCAAGGGAAGCTTCTTCACATTTGGCGCATAATACCGAACGAAAAAAAAACGAAGATGCCCTGCTGGTTCTCCAGGATATAGTTTCTAATATGGATATGGGGTTGAATGTTTTCCAGACAGATGACTTTGATAACCCCTCGGCTTTCAGACTAGAAATGGTTAATGCTGCTGCAACACGGCTGATGATGTTTTTAAATGCAGCAAACACAGGCAAAACCATAGATGAGCTTTCTCCCTTACTGAGGCAAAACAGACTTCACAATATTTTCTATAATGTCATGGTAACGCAAAGTCCGGCAGAAGTAGAAGAGTTCGTTTATAATCCCGACCCGGGCAAGGCTCCCGGAATCTACAACCTTAAGATTTTTCCCCTGCCATCAAACCGGGTTGCCATGATCATTGAAGATGTTTCGGTTAAGAAAAAAACAGAAGCGACACTTAAAATAACCAACTTCGGGCTTGAGAATGCCGGTGATCTGATCCTTTGGATGGATGAGAATGCAAACTTCACTTATGTGAATCAAACGGCTGCTGCAAAATACGATTATCTGAAAGAAAAGCTCATGGGTATGGGTCTTTCAGATGTAGATACCCGTATTACCAATAACCAATGGTATGAACTGCTGCAGATTCTGGAGAGCAAGAACTCGCTCACAATGGAATCTATTCATAAAACTTCTGATGGAGCCACATTTCCGGTGGAAATATCTGTCAACAAGGTTACTTATGATGGAAAAAAGCAGTATTTCGCTTTTGTTCGCGATATCAGTGAAAGAAACCTCAATACCGAACTGGAACAAAAAATTCAGGTTGCCCGCAAATCTGCTGCTCTTAAACAGCAGTTCCTGGCTAATATGAGCCACGAAATCAGAACACCCATGACCGGCATCATGGGAATGACGTCTTTGCTCATGAGAAGCAGTTTGAATATGGCTCAGCAGGAATATGTCAGAAATATCAAAATTTCATCTGAAAACCTGCTGAATATTATAAATGACGTTCTTGATCTTAGTAAGATTGAAGCCGGGAAGATGGAACTTAAGCCAAACCGGATAATTCTTGCAGAATTTGTCAATCAACTCGATGAGATGTTTCAGCATGTTGCCCAAAATAAAGGTGTGAAATTTAAAACCCATATTGATCCGCTTGTTCCCAAAGCAATTATTGTTGATGACAACAGATTGAAACAGCTGGCTAACAATTTAATATCCAATGCTTTTAAATTTACCGATGATGGGCAGGTCAGCATTGGGTTTTATTTGAAGGAAAAAAGAAATCATCACCTGATCTTATCCTGCATGGTAAGCGACACAGGGATGGGAATTAGCGAACAAAATCAGAGACAGATTTTTGAAAAATTCACCCAGATTGATACTTCACTTATAAGGCCTTTCGAAGGTACCGGTCTTGGGCTGGCTATTTGTCGTGAACTGACCCATTTAATGGGTGGCGAAATTTATGTGGAGAGTGAACTGGGGAAAGGAAGCAAATTTACTTTTACTTTCAGGGCCGGGTTTGACGAAAGTGATTTGGAAAACCCCACTGATATTTTGCCGGGTGATCTGAAAGATCTCAATCTTAATGTGCTTCATGTAGAAGATAAGTTGCTGAATCAGAAAGTTGTAGGGTTTATTCTTTTGAATGCCGGTTGCAATGTTGACTTCAGATCAAACGGGAAGGAAGCTGTAGAGCTTTACCAGCCGGGAGAATATGATATCATACTTATGGATATCCAGATGCCGGTTATGGATGGCATATCTGCCTACAAAAAACTGAAGGAACTTCATGGTGATAAGCTTTGTCCTGTAATCGGGCTCAGCGCAAATGCCCTGGAAGGAGATGCCGAAAAGTTTATGGAACTGGGTCTGGATGATTATATTGCCAAGCCTTTCAAGCCACAGCAGTTGTATGAAAAACTCCTGCAATGGTCGGGCAGGATCAGTGGAAGCAAAAATGATTAATCTTCAGGTAACCCAGCTGATTTTTAAATATTTTCTCCTCTTATATCAATACTGAATTTTTTATGGGGCAGACGATAGGGAGTAAGTATATCAGATGCCATCTTTTTACCAAAGTAAACAGCACACAAGGTATTGGAAACATGGTAAATGTATTTTTGCTTTTCGGTCGGGCAGCCATCCATAATTCCCATTAAAACTTCCCATCTTACCTTTTCGGGCGATGACATGCAGTCGTGCCATACAATGATGGATCTCGCAGGGTCAATGATTTTAAATGCAGTTTCAGTATCTTTTTTTATGGCATCGTAATGATGATCGCCATCTATAAAAACCATATCAAAAACTGTGTTCAGGCTGGCAAAATCAAACTCATGCGAGTTGGCTGCAATGTGTTTTACATTGGAAAGTTTTTCAGAAAAGAACCTGTGCGATTGCACATATTTTGCATCATCGGTCAAATCCATGATGGTTTCATCGGGCAGGTTTACTGTGTAGCAGTTTTTCACCACCGATGCTACGTTGGCAACACTTTCGCCACGCCAGGTACCGATTTCCAGGTAATTTTCGACAGAATATTTTTTTGCCAGCGCTTTCAGCAGTGCAATGTCAGTGGGTAATGAACCCCCATCAAGAAAAGCATAAGGATCAACGGTTTCATTAAACCCGGGAAAGAGTTTCATAATATCAACCGAAGGAAGTCCGTTTTCCAGGTTGTATTCTTTAATGGCTCTTTTCCGGTAAACGGAACTGTGGTGAATGATCTCGTTGAGCAACCAGGGCCTGGGAAGAATGAGTGCCAGTGCCTGAAAAAGTTTTTTGATTTTATCCATCTCTGTCTGATGTTTTTTTGAAAAACCTTATGTATTCTGCAATATCACCCTTGCC
>SKVR01000281.1 GCA_007129355.1 Bacteroidales bacterium
GTATTGAGCCATTTAGGAGCAATCATAACAGGCAGCTTTTCCACCAGGTCGCGGATAATTTCAAAAGAAGCACTGCCTGAGCCGATAATAATTCCGGCCCGCAGGGTAGTAAAATGATACTTACCTCTGCCCAATTCAACTTCTACAGCCTTGCGCGAAGTAAGATGTTTGGAAAGACTTTCTTCATTGACAATTCCGCTCAGGTAAACTACATGCTTCACTTTACCTTTGTCAAGTGATTCTCTGAAATTTTGTGCTGCTTCTAGTTCAAGCTTTTCATAATTACTTGATGAGGACATCGAGTGCATCAGGTAATAAGCTCCGTCAATATCAGTGGGAATATTATCCAGGGTTTTTTTATCAAGGAAATCCACTTCCACCACTTCAATACTTTTTCGCAAAGGCTCCGGTGGTGAAAATCTGTTCTTATCGCGCACACAGCATACTACGTGGTAGCCTTTATTAACCAGTACAGGCAGTAATCGTTTACCGATATATCCGGTGGCACCGGTGAGGAGAATCTTTTTCATAAAGAAAGTACAGCAAAGTTTATATACAGATACAATAAACCCGGAAAAAGGATTATTGTTGAAATAAAGATTTTATAATAACCTGTTTTAAAAGGAATATTTTTTCAATCATTGATATACACCCACAACCCCACAGCACCAAATAAGAATCTTTTCTTTTCCCTGACTGAAAGGCCGTCCGAAAATTTTGAAAGGAGAGCATTACCCATAAAGTATTTGAAATTGCGGTAATGGTCGCCACCGACAAATCTTTCCACTGCACGGGTAGCAAAACGACCAACAGGTTGTGTCTGCTCATCAAAACAATAATCCACTACAATCAGCAGACCGCCAGGTTTTACAATACGTTTTGATTCCAAAAAAACTTTTTGAGCGGTATCTGCGTGCATTTCGTGCAACGAAAAACTCATGATGGCTGCATCAAATTCATCATTGTGAAAAGTAGTTGCAGATGCATCCATTTTCAGACAGACATCTTTTAACCCGTTGCGCCAGGCCTGATGCAGCATATTGTCAGAAATATCAATACCAATGGAATTTTCAATACCGGCTTTTCGAAGATAAACAATCTGGTTTCCGGTACCGCAGCACAAATCTATGACTCTGCCGGATCCATTGTTTTTTATGACCTTTGCCACAGAACTTCGGATGTTTCGAACGGGGATATGCAATACCTTATCGTAAATGCGCGCCAGAAAATGGCTATAATGATTGTGAGTAGACATTTGAAGGATGTTAAGAATTCATTTTATGATATTTCAATCTGCTTAGGATTTTATGTGCCTTTGATACTAGTCATGTAATACAAATGTAGGGCAAAAATTATGAAAAACCTTCTTTAAGCTCATCCAGGGTAGCACTTATAGAGCATTAAGCATACCCGGGTTGTTTTTGCTATTCTATTAAAAAAATTGAACAATACCGTTATTTATTTACTTCTTAATTTCATAGGTTGCAGACATCCCATGCGGACCTTTTTCTTTAAGTCCTGATGAAAGAATTAAAAAGCTGAAACAATGTATAAATATCTGCTTGTAGTTTACTTTTTTCTCAATTTTTATCTTGCCGGTGTTTTTGTGCTTGAGATCGAAGTAAATTATCGCACCTGGTTGTTGATCGGGGCTGATGAATTTCCATTGTACCATCAAACCCTGACTAAACTGCTTCGTCTGGTTTTATTGCTGCCGCTTGCTATTGCCGGTATGATATCGTGGTTAATGGTTATTCTGGCTCACTTTAAAAATTACCGTACTTTATTTTTGATACATGCACTTTTCATCACTGCATTTTCCATTGTATCTCTTACAATGATGGTGCCTTTACATATTCAACTAAGCCAGGTTTTTGATGCGGAGATGATCCAACAATTGATTTTTCGGTCTGCTCTTTTTCGTTTGCCTTTGCAAATAGCGATGTTAACCATAAATCTATATTTGCTTTTTCGGTTTTTGGGTAAGGGTAAAATAGTGTGAATACTATGTTCGATGAATATAAATTTACCATGAACCAAAAAAAGGTGATTTTGTTATTATAATCACAACTAAAGCAATCTTATGCAACTAACCCTTCGTCTGGCCGCCATTTACAACATCCTTTGGGGATCGTGGGTAGTAATCTTCCCTCAGCACTTTTTCAGCATTGCCGGTATGGAACCCATTAACTATCCCGTGGTATGGCAGGGAATGGGAATGGTTATCGGTGTTTATGGGCTGGGATACTATTGGGCAAGCTATGATCCCATACGGCATTGGCCCATTGTGGCGGTAGGGTTTTTGGGTAAAATATTCGGACCCATGGGATTTATATACCATTTATGGATAGGCAATCTGCCCCTGGCCTTCGGCTGGACACTCATCTTTAATGACCTGATATGGTGGGTGCCCTTTTTCCTGATCCTGAAAAAAGTACACAAAAAATACCGATGGCAATTAATATGAAAAAAACAGCAACGTTCCTGTTGGGAATATTTTTTATTGTGGCCGGCATCAATCATTTTGTTATGCCGGAGTTTTACTATCCGTTGATTCCAGAATATTTACCCCTCCCGGTATTGATCAATTACCTGTCAGGGATTGCGGAGATTCTTCTGGGTATCGGCCTGTTTGTAAACAGGATAAGGTATTATGCTGCCCTGGGTATTGTTATTCTGATGGTATTGTTTATCCCTTCCCATGTGCATTTTATCGCGATCGGGTCATGCGTGGAAGATGGCTTGTGCGTGCATCCGTCATTAGCATGGATACGCCTGGTGGTGATTCATCCTTTGCTGATCCTATGGGCATGGCGGTGCAGAAAGTAAAAATGAGATTAGTTCCGTATTGTTAATATAAGCATCATTATCGTAAGCAAAACGTTTATGGAAATTAGGAGAAATCTGCTCAAGTTGCACTTTTCGCATCACTAACATCAAGAAACTCCAACATTGTCTTCGCCGTTTTTCTTCCAGAAGCAATAGCATTGACTACCAGACTGGCGCCCATAATACTATCACCTGTGGCAAATATTTTTTCAGCAAAGGTTTGA
>SKVR01000036.1 GCA_007129355.1 Bacteroidales bacterium
AATCACTTACAGTAGTACGTCAAATATTGCAATAATTAAATACTGGGGAAAGGAGCCCGGCGATCAGATACCCATGAATCCTTCGCTGAGTATGACTCTGGATAAATGCCGCAGTTTCACCACGGTAGAATATGAAGTTAAAAAAGGATCGGATTTTTCTGTTGAGGTGATTTTTGAAGGAAAAAGATCTACTGAGATTGAAGCCAAACTTCAGCGATGGTTTACCAAGATATCTTATTTTTTCTCCTGGTTGAATTATACCCGACTTCGCATTGAAAGCCATAATAATTTTCCGCATTCTGCCGGAATAGCCTCTTCTGCCAGTGGAATGAGTGCATTGGCTATGTGTTTGTCGGCCATTGATGGTCATGTCACAAATGATGAAACTGAAAACAAACAACTTCAGAGTAATATTTCACGCCTGGGTTCGGGTAGTGCATCAAGATCGGTAATGGGTTCGTGGGTTATCTGGGGAAGAAGCAAAGAATATGCTGATGCATCCGATGAAAATGCAGTGGTTTTGCCTGAAGTTCATACCGATTTTCTTAAGCTACACGATACCATTATTGTGGTTAACAAGACTCCCAAAGCAATCAGCAGCCGCGACGGCCATACACTTATGGAAGGACACCCCTGGCGCAAAGGGCGCATTGAACAAGCCAATCAGAATTTCAAAGAACTGATTAAAGCCCTGAGAACAGGCGACTGGAAACTGTTTCAAAAGATCGCCGAAAATGAAGCCCTGAGTTTGCATGCCCTTATGCTTGCTTCAGAAGGTGGAATGATGCTCTGGAAAGGAGATACGCTAGAATGGATGCATTATTTGAGAGCAGAAAGACAGCGTAAGGGAATCCCCATGGCATTCACCCTGGATGCAGGAGCAAATTTACATCTGTTGTATCCTGACGATGCCAGAGAAGATGTACTTCATATACTCGATAATTCTCCCATACCTCATATTGAGCTGATTCACGATCAAACCGGCAGCGGCCCTGAGAAACTTCTTGATGAATATGAGCAATGCTGATAAAAAAAAGTTTTTTGCCAAAGTATTATTGTTTGGCGAATACTCTGTGATTTTTGACGGAGAAGCTATCACTGTGCCATTGAAACAGTTTTCCGGATTTTTTGACTTTTATGCAGATAATACCGTAAAAGACCTTTCTGCAAAGCAAAGTAATAGAAAACTCAGAGATTTTTTCAGGTACTTAAATAGCCCTGAAGTAAGTGAAAGGTTTCAATATCAGCTAGATTTTAATAGGCTGAATGTTGATCTGAATCGAGGAATGTTTTTTAACAGCAATATACCACAGGGCTATGGGGCCGGAAGCAGTGGCGCAATGGTTGCAGCCATATTTGATTATTATTCCTTTGAAAACCCAATAGCGTCTGAGAATACAAACCCCGAAACACTTAATCTGGTAAGGCAGCAACTGTCTTTGATGGAATCTTATTTCCATGGAAGTTCATCCGGACTTGATCCTATGAGTAGTCTTCTGGGAAAACCATTCAAACTCGATACTCAAAAGCATATAACTTTTCCTGACTTACCTCTGTTTTCTGAATCATTTAAGAAAAATATCTTTCTCATTGATACCGGGCAGGCAGGTGACACCCGACCCCTGGTCAACTGGTTTAAAGAAAATGTCGAAGGAAATACCCTTAATGCTGAACTTCTTAAAGCCCTTAATAATCAGGTTGTGCAAGCACTACTAAAAAAGAATGTGCTCTTTTTTGATAGCTTTCTGGCACAGCTTTCAGTTTTTCAATTTGAAAACATGAAGCCCATGATCCCCGATAGTATTCGACCCTTATGGCAGCAGGGAATTCATACCAGCGATTGGACAATAAAACTTTGCGGATCAGGAGGCGGGGGCTTTATGCTGGGGTTTACTGATAATTATAACCAGGCAAAAAAAGAAATTGAAGACGCAGGTTTTAAAACTTTATTGCTGAGATAATCACGATTATTGTGTATAGTTAAGCAATACCAGTGAATCCCTTTTTATAAACGTGGTCCTGAAAATACATCGGTGCTGATCCGCAACTCCCCAAATTAAAGCTGTACTAAGAATTATTGCATTCCCAGGTATTTAAAAGCTTCGTATATTAGGAAAGCCGGCCATAATATGGCTTTTAAAAACCCAAGTACTCCAACCCAGAACCCGGTTGCCTGTGAAATGAAATAAACGGCTGCACCTATAAAACCTAATCCATAAACTGCTCCTGAATGGGCATTGCTGTGAACGTCTTTTTTCATGGAATTTTTTTCTAAAATTATAAATTTAAATGCATTATACAACTGGTTATCAAATATTTTCTGGCAGGTGCTATAATAAGTAAAATGAATAAGATATACGATTACGACGTTATGAAAAGAAAACCTGATTATTCAGAACTTACCGGCCAAATTGATGTGGATAAGGATTTTAACTGGCTTGATTCTGAGAACAGCCGTTATGAAAATGAGAAAATGTTTGTTCCTGGTGCACAAGAAGCACAGAAATTTCTTAAATCCTTTGACTGGGAGAAGAATAAAGAAACCCTTAGAAAGCTTGCGGAAGCAGTAAAGAAGTAGTTTAAATTTTGCTATTTTCGTAATTGAATTAATACGATAAAAACCATGATTAAAAAACGCATAGTAGTACTTACCGGTGCAGGTGTAAGTGCCGAAAGTGGCATCAGCACTTTTCGCGATAGTGGAGGGCTGTGGGAAAAATATGATATTATGGAAGTGGCCACTCCTGAAGCCTGGGCCCGCAATCAGAATCTGGTTATGGAGTTTTATAACCAGCGACGCAAACAGCTTTACGAAGTTGAACCCAATGCTGCACATTATGCTCTGGTAAAACTGGAAGAAAAATACGACGTTCATATCATAACCCAGAATGTAGACGACCTGCACGAAAGGGCAGGGTCGAAAAAAGTTATGCATCTTCATGGTGAACTGAAGAAAGTGAGAAGCAGTGTGGATGAAAAACTGGTTTATGAGCTCGATGGATGGAAATTGAAAAAGGGAGATAAATGTGAGAAAGGATCGCAGTTACGTCCGCATATAGTATGGTTCGGTGAACCGGTACCGATGATACCCGAAGCGGCTCAGCTTTCATCAACTGCCGATATTTACCTGATTATCGGAACATCTTTGAATGTTTATCCCGCCGCCGGGCTGGTAGGCTACACACCCCCAGGATGCCCGGTTTATCTTATTGATCCGGCGGAAGTTTCCGTTGCGCATATTCCCGGGGTTAAAGTGATCAGAGAAAAAGCCGCAAAAGGAACTGTAGAACTGTTAGAGAAACTTTTGAACGAAGCCAAATGATGAAAAAACTCTCCATGGATGACCTGGGTAGGGTAAGCCCTGATAGATTCAAGGAACTTGAAAAATTTCCTCTTGTTATTGTGCTTGACAATATTCGTAGCATGATGAATGTAGGGTCAGTATTTCGTACCGCAGATGCATTCAGGATAGAAAAGATTCTTCTTTGTGGCATTACTGCTTGTCCCCCAAACAAAGAAATACACAAAACGGCACTGGGTGCCACCGAATCAGTCGACTGGCAATATTATGATGATACTGTTGATGCTGTTAAAGCATTACGAAATGAAGATTACCATGTGTTTGCACTTGAACAAACCACTCAAAGCAAATCGCTGAAAGAATTTCAACCCATGAAAGATATAAAATATGCGCTTGTTTTTGGTAATGAAGTAAAGGGTGTTCATGATAATGTATTGCAACACTGCCACGGCTCAATCGAAATACCGCAGTTTGGCACCAAGCACTCCTTTAATATTTCTGTTACTGCCGGAATTACACTGTGGGATTTTTTTTCGAAGATGGGGCAGTTTAACCATTTGAACCCATAAAAGTAGCAGTGTGAACAAACCAAAACAGAATGTAAATCCTATCTGTAAAAATCTGCTTTAGCTATTAGAACAAAGCCTTTCCAAAAATCCGTACTTTTGCACTCAAAAGTTAATCTGATGCGTATAGATATTTTAACCATATTTCCCGAAATGTTTGATGGGCCTTTTTCTCATTCCATAGTAAAACGGGCAAAAGAAAAAGAACTTGTGGAAATTCATCTGCATAATATCCGGGATTATGCTACTGATAAGCATCGCCGGGTTGATGATTATCCTTTCGGGGGAGGTGCGGGTATGGTAATGATGATCGAACCTGTTCTTAACTGTATTGAAAAGCTTAAAAAAGATCGTGGTTATGATGAAATCATTTTCATGACTCCAGACGGGCAAAAATTCGATCAACCTACTGCCAATCAGTTTTCCATATTAAAAAATATCATTTTACTTTGCGGTCATTACAAGGGGATAGATGAGCGGCTAAGGGACCATATTATTACCCGCGAAATAAGTATAGGCGACTATGTGCTTTCGGGGGGTGAATTGGCCGCTGCTGTGGTAACCGACAGCATTGTAAGAGTTTTACCAGGTGTTCTGGGTGATGAAACCTCCGCATTGTCTGATTCATTCCAGGATGGTTTGCTTTCACCCCCGGTTTTTACGCGCCCTGCTGATTATAAAGGCTGGAGGGTGCCCGACATCTTGCTATCA
Organism: Bacteroidales bacterium; assembly: GCA_007129355.1. Lineage (GTDB taxonomy): Bacteria > Bacteroidota > Bacteroidia > Bacteroidales > UBA7960 > SKVR01. The sequence continues at coordinate 4,579 of SKVR01000036.1, forward strand.
GGTCATGACAGGAAGATTGATGAATGGCGCCATGAGCAGGCACTGGAAAGAACCAGGAAAAGACGGCCCGATTTGCTTGATGAGAATAACTGAATTTGTCGTTATAATTAGTTCATCTTTTTTACCGGATACTGAAGATTTTTTCACAGGAAAATACGACATATTGTTTTTTTTATTTCAATTATTTCTCTAACTTTGCACTCCCTTTCACAAAAAATATTTGTAAAGCTATCATATTGAAATAATTCCCGGGCACTGCGCTCAGCTTAAACGATTAAAATACAGAGAGTCATGAACCAGATGGAAATAATGAATTTTGTGCAGGATTTAATTACTGAGAAGAAAGAATTCCCTGCATTTAAAGCCGGAGATACCGTAACTGTTCACTATAAAATCAAGGAAGGTAATAAAGAAAGAATTCAGCCTTTCCAGGGAGTAGTGCTTCAGAGAAGAGGCAACGGTGCAACTGAAACCTTCACCATGAGAAAAATATCAGGAAATATTGGAGTGGAAAGAATTTTCCCCCTCAATTCTCCTTTTATTGAAAAAATTGAGCTCAATCGCCGCGGTGTAGTTCGCAGAGCAAGAATTTTCTACCTTCGTGAACTGCGCGGTAAGAAAGCAAGAATAAAAGAAAGAAGAGTATAAGCAATCTTTACCGGAAAACATGAGCCATTGGAAAAACCAGTGGCTTTTTTTTTATAATTTCGCAAGGAAAAGGTTAAGGTTAAGGTATTGATAAACTTATAAACCCATCAACCCATCAACCCATTAAGGACCCTAAACAAAACATACGATTTATGAAAAAACTTATTGAATGTGTTCCTAACTTTAGTGAAGGAAATGATATGGGGATCATAAAACAAATTACCGATGAAATTGAATCGGTAGATGGCGTTAAACTGCTCGATGTAGACCCGGGGAAGGCTACCAATCGTACTGTCGTTACTATGGTAGGTACACCGGATGCGGTAATTGAGGCTGCTTTCAAAGCTGTCAGGAAAGCTTCGAAGTTGATCGATATGAGTAAGCATAAAGGCGAGCACCCCCGAATGGGAGCCACTGATGTATGCCCACTGGTTCCGGTGGCTAATATTACCATGGAAGAAGTGGTGGTATATGCCCGCAAGCTTGCAGAACGAATTGGTAATGAACTCAATATTCCTGTGTATTGCTACGAGAATGCTGCTTTTGAAGGAAAGCGACGGAACCTGGCAAATTGCCGTAGTGGTGAATATGAAGGCTTGCCCGATAAAATGAAAAACTCCGAATGGGAACCGGATTTCGGCCCTGCTGAGTTTAACGCAAAAAGTGGTGCTACTGCAGTTGGAGCGCGCGATTTCCTGGTGGCTTATAACATAAATCTTAACACTACTTCTACCCGTCGTGCCAATGCCATTGCTTTTGATGTTCGAGAAAAAGGCCGTGTAAAACGTGAAGGTAACCCTATTACAGGAAAAATTGTTAAAGATGAAAAAGGTGACAAAGTTTTTATCCCAGGTTCGTTAAAAGCGGTTAAGGGAATCGGTTGGTTTATTGAAGAATATGGTGTTGCACAGATATCAATGAATCTCACCAATATCTCCATCACTCCGGTGCATGTGGCTTTTGATGAAGTAGTTAAAAAAGCGAATGAACGTGGTGTAAGGGTTACAGGATCAGAGTTGGTAGGACTTGTGCCCCTGCAGGCCATGATTGATGCAGGAAAGTATTTCCTTCGCAAACAGCAAAGAAGTGCTGGTGTATCGGAAGCTGAGCTGATCAAGATAGCTGTAAAATCTATGGGACTTGATGAACTCAAGCCTTTTATTCCCAAAGAAAAGATCATCGAGTATATGATTGAAGAAGATGCAGGTAAAAAGCTCATCGACATGAATCTTCAGGAGTTTGCCGATGAAACAGCCAGCGAATCACCGGCTCCCGGTGGTGGTTCGGTTTCTGCCTATGTAGGCGCCCTGGGAATTTCCCTTGCTACCATGGTGGCCAATCTTGCATCTCATAAACGCGGTTGGGATGATAAATGGGAGTTGTACAGCAAATGGGCAGAAAAAGGTCAGGACATCAAAAATGATCTTATCTGGCTGGTTGATGAGGATACCCGTTCTTTCAACCGGATCATGGAGGCTTTCGGGCTTCCCAAATCTACCGATGAAGAGAAAAAAGCACGCCATCAGGCTATTCAGGATGCCACAAAATATGCCATTGAAATTCCTTTCAGGGTAATGCAGAAATCTTACGAAAGTATGGATATTATTCTGGAAATGGTTGAAAGAGGCAATCCTGCTTCTGTTACCGATGCCGGTGTGGGTGCACTTTGCGCACGTACAGCCGTTATGGGTGCTTATATGAATGTACGTATCAATACAGCCGACCTTGAAGATAAAGCATTTGTAAAGGATATCACAGAAAAAGGACGCGAAATACAGGAAGCAGCCATTAAGAAAGAACAGGAAATCATTAAACTGGTTGAAGAAAGAATGGGTTAATAACTAATAACCCATTAACTCAATCCCGAGTCGTTTTCAGCTCCCGGGATCTTCGCTTCGCTGCGATAATCTGATAACCCAATAACTCATTAACCGAATAACTTAATAAATAGAAATGGATGATATTGTCTCGCCCCTGGCCTTGATTGATGAAGATAAATGCCGCCGTAACATCAGGCACATGATAAAAAAAGCCCGTGAAGCTAATGTAAGCTTCCGGCCGCACTTTAAAACTCATCAATCGCACGCCATAGGCAGATGGTTTCGCGATGCAGGCACTGAAAAGATAGCTGTTTCATCACTTTCTATGGCTGAATATTTCGCTCAGGATAACTGGCAGGATATTATGGTTGCATTTCCGGTTAATATCAGGGAAGTGAATAAGATTAATGACCTGGCATCCAGGTTGCGTTTGGGTATTTTAATTTCTGACGCTGACATACTGGATGCACTGGAAGAAAAGCTGGTAAATTTTGTAGATTTCTATTTAAAAATAGATGTTGGAAGTCACCGGACTGGTTTTGAACCGGGTGATAAAGCTCAAATGGAAAAGGTTTTGCAAAAAGTTTCCGGAAATCCCAAATTGAGATTTAAGGGCTTTGTTGCACATGCAGGGCATACTTACCATATTACATCGCTCAACGATGTTCAAAAAATTTTCATCAAAGGTTCAGAAGCTCTTGCGGAATTAGCAGAATACTTTCGGAAAGATTATCCTGGAATTATTGCATCCTGGGGAGATACACCCACCTGCAGCCTGATGAATGAATTCCCTGGTATTGACGAGATCAGACCAGGCAATTTCGTGTTTTACGACTTTATGCAATACCACCTGGCATCCTGCGACTGGGATCATATTGCCATGGTTGTGGCAACTCCGGTTGTGGCAAGACATCAGCAGCGAAATGAAATAGTGCTTTACGGAGGCGCGGTTCATCTTTCAAAGGATTCAATTGAAATTGACGATAAGATAATATATGGAGAAGTAGTAAGGTTGGTTGATAAAGGATGGGAGCCATTTCCTAAACCTATTTATGTTAATCGTTTGTCTCAGGAGCATGGCATCTTTTATTGTCCTGATGAATATTGGGAAGAGTTTCTGCCAGGCACACTGGTGGGTGTGGTTCCGGTTCATTCATGCCTTGCCGCCGATTTGCTGAAGAATTATTATGAAATAACTGACAATGTTTTTCTTAACATCTAGTGTTTCATAGTTGGTTTAATGATTTTCAGACATAGAGAAAAGTTTTCAGATGAATTGAAAAAAATCTGAAAAGGGTTTGAGAATAAAAAAGTATTGTCTATCTTTGCAGTCCTTAAAAATCAGGCACTGATAAATATACGAAACAAACATGATTAGGTTGTTAATACAGCCTTTCAGATAAATACCGGCAAGTAAAGTATTCACAGCAAAATATAAGAGAGAATGAAAAGGACATATCAACCTTCCAGAAGACGCAGGAAAAATAAGCATGGTTTCAGAGAAAGAATGGAAACTGTCAATGGTCGTAAAATTTTGGCAGCAAGAAGAGCAAAGGGAAGAAAAAAACTCTCTGTTTCCAGCGAGAAAAAATATAAGTAAGATTTGGTTAATAAATAGATTTTGGTTATGAGAGGTTGTTTCTGTATTATGAAACGACCTCTTTTTTATTGTTTCCTTTTTTACCGCATAAGCTAAAGCAACTATTTCCACTAATTTTTTTTTCTTACTTTTGTTTTCTCTCTGCAAAGTCCGATATATGCGGATAAGTTGTTGAAATACAGCGTTAGCACGAAAGTTGGTTTTGTAAAAACCTCTGCATAAATACTGCAAGTATGTCATTAATTAGAATCATTGCCACATTTATACTTATCTATCTAATCTTTCGCCTTTTTACTTCATTGGTGCTTCCCTGGATTATACGGTGGTATCTGAACCGTTTTAAAAAGAAATTTTACAAACAGAACCCGCATTTGCGCCAGGAAGAAGAACAACCACGTAAGGGCAAATCAAAAGTCCGGATTACCTATAAACGTTCAGAACAAGCAGGTAAATCACTGGATGATGTGGGAGAGTACATTGATTTTGAAGATGTTGATGAAGAGAAAAAACAACAAAAAAATAATAAGGAAAAGCATTAATTGAAAAATCTCAATTTTTAACTATCATGCAAAAGTCAGATCTGAATAAATTATTGCCCTATATTGGTTCACTACTAATTTTTCTGATCCTTAGTATCGCTTATGTCAGTCCTGTGCTGGAAGGAAAAAGACTGTTGCAGTCTGATATCGTTAAATTCGAAGGAATGGCAAAGGAAACCAAGGATTTCCGGGAAGAAACAGGTAAAGAAGCACTTTGGACAAATTCCATGTTTGGAGGAATGCCTGCTTTCCAGATTTCTGTGAGGTATTCCAATAATATTGCTATATATCTGCATCAAATATTTACTCTTGGGCTGCCAAGGCCGGCGGATATGATTTTCCTTTATTTCGCCGGTTTTTTTATTTTTATGCTGGTGTTAAAGGTTAATGTTTGGGTTGCATTTTTAGGGGCACTGGCTTTTGCCTTTTCTTCCTATCATTTTATAATCATTGAAGCCGGACATAATTCCAAAGCCCTTGCCATTGCCTATATGGCGCCCGTATTGGCTGCCATAATTCATACCTTCCGGGGGCATTATTATTCCGGAGGGATTTTGTTTGCTGTCTTTCTGGCTTTGCAGCTTTACTCAAACCACCTGCAGATTACCTATTATTTGCTGATAATTGTTGTGTTTTATGGAATTTTCGAACTGGCTGAGCATATCAGGCAAAAAAAACTTCCCGTATTTTTAAAGTCCAGCGGAGTACTCGTGGCTGCTGCCATTGTTGCCATTGGTGTTAATATTGGAAATTTCTGGTCAACTTACAGTTATGCAGAGCATACCATGCGTGGCGGTACTGAACTAACAACAGATACACGTCCAAACACCTCCGGGCTCGATCCCCAATACATTACCCAGTGGAGCTATGGAATTGAAGAAACTCTTACCCTTCTGATACCTAATGCAAAAGGCGGGGCAACATCACCACTGCTATATGATGAACTGATTGCAGCCCAGCAGGGTAGTCCAAGCGAGCAAAGAGAAGCCCGGGAGATTCTTGACAGTTATTCTCAATCCTTTATCAATTTTATCATTGAAGAATTGCAATCGGGCAATTATATCAATAAATACTGGGGTAATCAGCCTTTTACATCAGGTCCCGTTTATGTGGGGGCTGTTGTAATGTTTCTGTTTGTCTTTGCCCTGTTTTTTGTAAAAGGACCCATGAAATGGGGATTCCTGGCGGCAATAGTCCTGTCCATTCTGCTTGCATGGGGAAAAAACCTGATGTGGTTTACAGAGTTTTTCATCAATTATGTACCGGGGTATAATAAATTCAGGGCAGTGAGCATGACACTAGTTATAGCAGAATTATGTATACCGGCTCTTGCATTCTTAGGAATGTACAAATGGTACGAAAACCCTGATCTTATCAAGGTGAAGAGCAAACCTTTTTACTGGGCTTTCGGTTTAACCGGCGGACTTCTGGTATTGCTCTACCTGATGCCTAATGTATTCCTGAGTTTTTACAGTCAGCCTGAAAAAGCTGTTGTTCATTCCATTGATGATGCTACAATACTTATGCATTTTGAGCAGGTTGAGCAGATCAGGATCGGAATCTTCAGGGCCGATGTGCTTCGAAGCCTTGCTTTTGTATTGCTGGCAGCGGGTGTAACCGCATTATTTGCCATGAAGAAAATTAAAAAAGGTGTATTTGTCGGTCTGATTGCAGTTTTAATTGTTGCTGATATGTGGCCGGTTAACCGTCGGTATTTTGATGATTCTGCATTTGTTCCTAAACGCCAGGTAGAAAACCCTTATCAGCCCACCCATGCCAATCTGGAAATACTGCAGGATGACGAATCACATTTCCGGGTTTATAATCTAACCGTCAGTAGCTTCAATGATGCTTCCACCAGCTGGTTTCACAGTTCTATAGGTGGTTATCACGGAGCCAAGTTGCAGCGTTACCAGGAGCTGATTGATTATCATATTACACAAGGCAATATGGAAATTCTGAATATGCTAAATACACGTTATTTTATTGTCCCTGATCAAAATCGCCAGCCCGCTGCAAGTTTCAATGAAGATGCACTGGGAAATGCATGGTTTATAAAAGAAATTGAATGGGTCGAAAATGCCGACGAAGAAATTGAAGCTCTCTATGATTTTGATCCTGCAGTTAATGCAATTATTGACCAACGGTTTGAAGAAAAAATTGACCCATCTCAATTAAGGTTTGACGGCCTTGGGCAAATTGAACTGGTTCATTATCAGCCTAATAAGCTTAGGTACGAATACAGTGCCCGTGCTGACCAGCTCGCAGTTTTCTCTGAAGTTTATTATCCTGATGGCTGGAAGGCATATGTAAACGGCGAAGAAGCTGACCATTTCAGGGTGAATTATATACTTCGTGCGATGGTATTGCCCGCTGGTCAGAATAATGAAGTTGAATTCAGGTTTGAACCTCGCTCTTATTATACAGGCCAGAAAATTGCAATAGTTTTCAGCATTATAATGGTTCTCATGGTTCTGGGATTCTTTTATTTAAAATTCAGAAATGGATTTCAGAAGAAGAAAGTTTCAGCTGAAGACTAACTTTAATAGTCTTTATTAATGCAAGCTGTTGTATTATTACCTGGCTTTATTAAATTAACTGTCTGGAGTTTAAATTATGAGAAAGGTACTTATCCTCACATACTACTGGCCCCCGAGTGGAGGCCCCGGCGTACAACGCTGGCTGAAGTTTGTGAAATATTTGCCTGTTTGGGGCTATGAGCCGATAGTTATTACCGTTGATCCTGATAAAGCTACTTATCCAATAGTTGATAAATCACTTCTGTCCGAAGTTCCGGGTGAGCTAAAAGTTATCCGAACTTCTACCCGTGAACCTTACGGTTTATATAAAAAACTTACGGGAAGAAAACAGGTGCCCTATTCGGGTTTTACCAACGAGTCATCTACCGGTTTTTTTAGTAAAATTTCACGTTTTATCAGGGGAAATCTTTTTGTGCCTGATGCACGGATAGGCTGGAATACTTTTGCCATAAAAAAAGCAGCCGAAATCATTAGAGCCTATGGAATAGAAATTCTTATTACTACAAGCCCTCCTCATTCTACACAACTGGCCGGACTGGAATTAAAAAAAATATTCCCTGAAATTCGCTGGATTGCCGATCTACGTGATCCATGGACAGATATTTATTATTATAGTAAGATGCTACATCTTCCGCACATAAAAAAGAAAGATCAGAAACTTGAAAAAAGTGTGCTAAGAAATGCAGATGCCGTTGTAACAGTAAGTGATTTTATCAGCAGGATATTCTCAGAAAAACCTGGTACTGATTGCTCAGGCAAAGTACATGTTATCACCAATGGCTATGATCCCGAAGATTTTCTTAAAACTGATGTTAAACCCGATCCGGCATACTTCACCCTTGCATATGTAGGCACAATTTCAGATGAATATATACTCTCAGGTTTAATTAATGCTTTTGAAAGAGTTGTTGAAAAAACCGGGAAAAAAGCCAGAATTATGTTTACCGGTAATATCTGCAACCAATGGAAAACTCTCCTGGAAAAGAAATTAGGTGATTTTATTATTTTCAGTAGCCATGTTGAACATAATGAAGCGGTTAAAAGAATGCAAATGGCTGATATGTTATTGCTTGTAATTCCTGATATAGCTCAGAACGAGGGTATCATTACCGGTAAATTGTTTGAATACCTTGCAGCATCGAGACCTGTTCTGGGAATTGGCCCTCTGCAAGGTGACGCAGCTAAAGTACTCAGGGAAACTTCAACGGGCAAAATGTTCCATTACCACGATCATGAAAATATTTCTTCATTTATACTTCAGTATGCCTTGAAAGAAAAGGAGTGGTCTCCTGATCAGGATCAGATTAATAATTTGTCTCGTAAAGCACAAACAGAAAAACTGATTCAACTGATGGAAGAACAGCAATAATGAAACACTTCAAGCCCAAATTATTTGACACAATAAAGTCATATGACCGTCAGCAGTTTTTTGCTGATCTAACATCCGGCATTATTGTGGGCATTGTTGCATTGCCCTTGTCGATTGCTTTTGCTATTGCGTCAGGTGTTGCTCCTGAGAAAGGGCTTCTGGCAGCTGCACTGGGTGGTTTCATTATTTCTTTTCTGGGAGGTAGCCGTTTTCAGATTGCCGGACCCACCGGTGCTTTTATTATTGTTTTGTACGGTATTGTTGGGCAGTTCGGGATAGAAGGACTGCTTATGGCAACCATTATGGCCGGTATCATGATGTTTGTGATGGGTTTAATACGGTTGGGGGGTATAATCCAGTTTATGCCGTTCCCCATTACTGTAGGCTTCACAAGTGGTATTGCTGTAATTATTTTTTCAACCCAGGTTAAATATTTTCTTGGGATAGAAGGGGGAGGTCTTCCTGCTGATTTTATAAGTAAAGTATCATTTTATACGTCATCGTTAAGCCTTATCAATTTTAATGCAATTTTTATTGGCTTCCTTACCGTAATTGTTACTGTTTTCGGATCAAAGATAAATCGTAAGGTTCCGGGGACATTGATAGCTATCGTGCTAAGTGTGTTGATAGTTCAGGTTTTTAACCTCCCTGTTGAAACCATTGGAAGCCGGTTTGGTGAATTATCTGCAAAAATTCCCAAACCTGCGATACCATGGGTTGATTTTGATACCATGCGACAGCTTTTGGTCCCGGCATTTACAATCGCAATGCTTGGTTCTATCGAGTCGCTTTTATCCATGATGGTATCAGATGGTGCCACCGGAAGGCGAAGCCGGCCCGATACAGAGCTCATGGCTCATGGTATAGCAAATGTTTTTGCTCCGGTTTTTGGGGCAATACCCGCTTGTGGTGCTGTGGCCCGCACAATGACAAATGTTCGAAACGGTGGGCGAACACCTGTTTCAGGAATCATTCACTCGATTTTTATTTTATTCGTTTTGTTGTTTTTCGGCAAATGGGCCAGGCTCATACCCATGGCTACACTTGCAGGTATCCTGTTTGTGGTGGCATACAACATGAGTGAATGGAGATCGTTTAAAGCCATATTCAACAACAGCAAAAGTGATGTGGCAGTTTTGCTTGTAACTTTTTTTCTGACAGTAGTTATTGACATAAGCGTTGCTATCCAGTTCGGACTGGTTCTCGCTGCATTCCTTTTTGTGAAAAGGGTCTCGGAAACATCTGATATAAAGGTGCTGAATACGGAAGTTGATGATGAACGCTCGCATTTGAGTGATGATATTGATGATGAATCCCTGGGAATTCCTGAAGGTGTAGAAGTTTTTCAAATTAAGGGCCCATTTTTCTTTGGTGTAGCAAACCGGTTTGAAGAGGCTGAAAAACAACTTGGACAGAAGCCTAAAATCAGGATCATTCGCATGAGCAGAGTGCCTTTTATTGATTCAACCGGAATGCGAAACCTGAATAATTTTTTGATTCGATGCAACAAAAGCAATATTCACGTTATCTTATGCGGGTTACCTCCCAGGCCTTATCTTACACTTAAAAAACATGGCATAATTGAGCGCATCGGATCAGAAAATGTGTGTATAAATATTGAAGAAGCACTCAAACGAGCAAGGGAGTGCCTTGTAATGATGAAATAAAATTTGTCCTTTTAAATTGTATTAGCCTATGGTGTGGTTTGTTGCATAACAAAGTTTCTTGTAAACATCTGTTATATATCAATTATGTTTGTAAAAAAAATCTTAATTTCGGTTTCACAAACTTTAAACAGAACATTATGAGTGAAAAAAACTTTGATTTTAATGAGTTTATTGCAGGATCAACAAACTCATTGCAGGACCCGAAGGGTTATTTCTCCGGATTAAAAACCACAGGCGGATTTGTTGAACCCATCATCAAAGCCCTGATATTTGGTGTAGTGGCAGCAATCATTAATTATATCTGGCTGGTTGCCGGATTAAATGTGGCAGGTTTTGGCTTCTGGGGAGCTGCGGCAGGCCCTATGGTTATCTTCTGGGGTGCCTTCGGTGCAATGATCGGTCTTTTTATTGGTGCAGTGATCATGCTGATCTTTTCTGCTATTTGCGGAGGAAATACAGATTACGAAGCCAATGTAAGAGTTACTGCATCTCTAATGGTGCTTATGCCCATTAATGCCGTTCTGAATTTTATTGTAATTATTTCAACCGGACTTGCCACTATAATTGGAATGCTGGTAAGTGCCTATGGCTTATGGATGCTTTTTAATGCGCTTACTCAAACATTGAAAGCAAAGGAAAACAGCGCAAAGGTTCTTGTAATCATTTTACTTGTATTGATGGTTTTCTTTACTTTGCTTGGTTTGATATTTGGTGCCATTTTTAAAGCGGCTAATTATAACTATTATTAATGTTTACATTATATTATAAAGCAATGGCTTGCAATTACTAACACTGCAAGCCATTGTTTTTTATGTGGGACGTACTGGAATCGAACCAGTGACCTCATGCCTGTCAAGCATGCGCTCTAAACCAACTGAGCTAACGTCCCGAAATTGGGAGTGCAAATTTATAAATTATTTTCAAACATATTCAAACACAGACAGGTTTAAAACAACGAACCTTTCAACTTCTCAACTTTTAAACTCATCAACCCCTAAACCTATCAACCTATCAACCTACAAAGGTATATTTCCATGTTTCTTAGCCGGAGTTACTTCCCTTTTGTTTTCGGTCATTTCAAGGGCCTGAATAAGTTTCAAACGGGTTTGACGTGGGAAAATAATTTCATCGATATGGCCGGATTCTGCAGCTTTATAGGGTGAACAGAATTTCTCACGATACTCTTGTGTTGCTTTGGCCTTATCTTCATCATTGAGTTTATTTCTGTAAAGAATATTTACCGCACCATCAGGACCCATTACCGCAATTTCTGCCGTGGGATAGGCGTAATTTACATCGGCACCCAGATGCTTGCTGGCCATTACCACATATGCTCCTCCATAAGATTTGCGGGTAATGACAGTAATTTTTGGAACGGTTGCTTCAGCATAGGCGTAAAGTAGTTTTGCGCCGTGTTTGATAATACCACCCAATTCCTGCCCAACGCCCGGCAGGAACCCGGGTACATCGCAGAATGTGATGATAGGAATGTTGAAAGCATCGCAGAATCTGACAAATCGGGCTGCTTTAAGCGATGCATCAATATCGAGCACACCGGCCAGCATGGCTGGCTGATTGGCTACAATACCCACTGGTTTTCCATTTAGACGTGCAAATCCGGTAATGATATTTTGCGCATAATGGGGTTGCACTTCAAAGAAATTGTAATCATCAGCCACTGCAGTGATGATCTCCATCATATCATAGGGCTTGTTGGGATCACTTGGGATAAGTTCCCGCAATTTGATTTCCTCCCGGTGGGGTGAATCGGTGCATGGTTTCACAGGTGGGTCTTCCATATTATTGGAGGGTAGAAAGCTCATTAGTTCACGGATCATCATCATGGCCTGGTCATCGTCGTCAGCAGTAAAGTGTGCTACACCACTTTTAGAGTTGTGGGTCATAGCTCCGCCAAGCTCTTCCTTTGTTACATCTTCATGGGTTACGGTTTTGATAACATCAGGTCCGGTAACGAACATATAGCTGGTTTTGCGGGTCATGAAAATAAAGTCAGTGATTGCCGGCGAATAAACCGCACCACCGGCACAAGGACCCAAAATGGCACTGATTTGGGGTATTACCCCGCTGGCACGTACGTTGCGCATAAATATATCGCCATACCCGGCCAGACTTTCCACACCTTCCTGGATGCGTGCACCACCGCTGTCATTCAGCCCGATCAAGGGTGCTCCCATTTTTACCGCAAGGTCCATGATCTTGGTTACCTTGTTTGCGTTGGTACGGCTTAATGAACCCCCGAAAACGGTAAAATCCTGAGCAAAAACATAAATCAGCCGGCCGTCAATTTTTCCGTATCCGGTAACTATACCATCACCTGGTATTTTTTCCATTTCAAAATCCTGATTGCTGTTGGTAACGAATTTGTCAATCTCCACAAAAGTATCAGGGTCCAGCAATTGCTTAATGCGTTCACGTGCCGTTTTTCTGCCGGATGCATGAATTTTGTCAATTTTTTCCTGGCCGCCACCCAGTTCAGCAGCCTGGTGCATTTGTGTGAGTTTGTCGATTTTTTGTTTTGTATCCATGTGATAAGTTTTTAAAGCCTCACGCAAAGTCGCAAAGTATATCGCAAAGTGCGCGAAGATTTTAAAGATTATTTACTATTCTGTGTATTCCGTCTTTTAATAGATTGGTTTTGAAATTGATGAGTAGTCCAAGTTTGAGATTTGTTAATCTGAGATAAGTTAAAGTTTGAGCAAAATGAACCGGCAGCAAAGTTTCAATTGATTTGACCTCGATGATTACTTTTCTCTGCGCCTTTCTCTGCGCCTTTGCGTGAAGTAGCTGTATACCAGCGCAACTCTGTGTCTCACCGTCTCTGCGGTTTCTTAATCCACCACCACCATCACCTTCTTTGCCTCCACTGTATCTCCTTCTTTAACCCGGATCTCTTTAACCACTCCATCCTTTTTTACTTTGAATTCGCTCTCCATTTTCATGGCTGAGAAGATTACCAGTGTCTGACCTGCCTCAACAGCATCTCCAACGCTAACAGGAATTTTTACTACTTTACCCGGGATAGGAGCTAGTATGTTATTTTCAGCATCTTCCTCGCTACCTTTTAGTCTGGCTGCACGATATTTTGATTCTGCATCGATAATCTCTGTTTCGTAGGTGTTTTTGTACGTATTGATTGTGTATTGCTTAACATTTTCTCCGGGTATAAGCTCAATATTGTAAGAGTTGTTGTTGTGTATTATGGAGAATATACCCTGGTTTACCTTTTCAAAATCCAATACATATTCCTTATCATCAACTTTTATATTTACAAAAGTACCATCCCATTGCAGCAGCTCTACCTTTGCTGTTCGGTTGTTAATTTTTACCTCGTATGACATAAGTTTTGAATTAAAGTTTTAATACACTTCTGATCCTGCTGTAGTCTTTCCAGTTGTTTTTAAGTGCAGTCATTTCCTTGGGAGAAGCTTTGCGTATCCTGTAAATATATTCCAGGAACGCTGAAATGATAACCATATCTTCACAATCATCCTGACAGCCCTGATCCTTCTTCATAAGATGCTTCATATTTTCATCAATGAAGTGTGTAGTGTAATTCCCTTTTACAAAGTCGGGGGCAGTCATGATGTTTTCCAGGAAGTTGAGAGAATTTTTTACTCCGGCAATTTTAAATTCCTGCAGTGCGCGAATGGTCCTTTCAATGGCATCCTTACGATCGCGTCCCCACACGATAAGTTTGGCAATGAGCGGGTCATAATAAATGGGAATTTCAAACCCTTCATAGATATATCCATCTACTCTGACACCTACACCATAAGGAATGGTAATATGAGTAACCTTACCGGGAGCCGGCATAAAATTATTCGCCGCATCTTCTGCATACACCCTGCATTCAATGGCGTGACCGTTTTGTTGCAGTTCTTCCTGTTTGTATGAAAGTATTTCGCCTGAAGCAATGCGTATTTGTTCCTTAACCAAATCAACTCCCACAACCCTTTCGGTTATCGGATGTTCAACCTGAAGGCGGGTGTTCATTTCCAGGAAATAGTAGTTGAGATTATTGTCAACAATAAATTCTATAGTACCTGCACCTTCATAATCTACGGCTTTTGCAGCAGCCACAGCAGCTTTGCCCATTTCTTCGCGAATCTTTGGCGTAAGGATAGGAGAGGGGGTTTCTTCAATGATTTTCTGGTGCCGGCGCTGTACAGAGCATTCCCGTTCAAACAGGTGAATGACATTTCTGTGCTGATCGGCCAGTATCTGGAATTCGATATGATGGGGCGACTCAATATATTTTTCAATATAAACCGCATCATCGCCAAAGGCTGATTTTGCTTCGGAACGTGCTGCACGGATTGAACTTTTGATGTCTGATTCTTTTTTAACCAGGCGCATGCCCTTTCCTCCACCACCTGCCGAAGCTTTAATCATAACTGGTAAACCAATTTCTTTAACCGTTTTTATGGCTTCGTCCTCCGAAGTAATGGCTGCTTCAGTACCGGGTACTACTGGTACACCTGCTGCTATCATGGTTTTTCGTGCTGTAATTTTGTCACCCATTTGGGAAATTGCATATGGCTCCGGGCCTATAAATTTAATCCCGGCTTTCTGGCATTTTTCAGAAAAAACAGCGTTTTCTGATAAAAATCCATAACCGGGATGTATGGCATCGGCTTTGCTTTTTCGAGCTACTTCCAGGATTTTTTCCATGTTCAAATAGGATTCGGAAGAGGGTGATGCACCGATATGGTATGCTTTATCGGCATACAAGACATGCATGGCTTTGCGATCGGCATCTGAATAAACCGCAATGGTGCGGATGCCCATCTCACGACACGATCGCATGATTCGCACAGCAATCTCGCCGCGGTTGGCCACGAGTACTTTTTTAATCATAGTTTTTCCTTTTGATTTCGACTTCTTTTTTGATATCTAAATTTACAAAACAAATTTGGAAAATCAGGAAAAGATTTTTTCTGATGCAGAATTGTTGCTCCTTAAATTAATACTTTTACAATGGTTTAATAACATCACGGGGTTGTTCTTGTTCAGTTTTAAGTTTGCTTTATGCCAAAATGACTGATATAATTTATGGCAAAGGATTTGATAAACGCAGGTATCTAGATATAACTATATATTGTATTTAAAAAAGTAATTCAAATATATTCAACGATTCACAAGGCCTGATAAGAATTTGAATATCATGTAGCTGGCCGTAAATAAAAAAATAGTATAATGTTAACAGAAATAAAACAAGAGGAATTCGAAAAAGAATTGCAACAGCATGATAACCTGGTTCTTGACTTTTATTCAACTGAGTGCCCCCCGTGTGAAGCCTTAGCTCCAAAATTTGAGAGTTTGGCCGATGCTTATGGCAAGGATGTTCGTTTTGTAAAAATATTCAGGCAGGGTAACCGGGAGTTGGCTGAAAAACTGGGTGTCAAATCTTCACCCACTTTACTTTTCTACAAAAAGGGAAAACAAACGGGTGATGTGCTTATTGGAGGCATTAAAAAGGCAGACATCGTGCGCAACCTTGATACAATGTTGCCTGCTGAGAAAGTTAAAAAAATCAAGTCGGAAATACAACCTGTTATAACACATGCCGATGTAATTGTTCTGGGTGCAGGCCCGGGGGGTATGGCTGCAGGTATTTATTTGGCACAGGCTAAAATTGATACTATCATTGTTGATCAGGCATTGCCCGGCGGCCAGGTATCAACTACCCACCAGGTATCCAACTACCCCGGTTTTGTGGACCCCCAGAAAGGATACATGCTCTCGCACTATATGTCGGAACAAGCCAAAGCTGCCGGAGTTAAATTTAAAGTGGCAGTGGATGTAAACAGTGTGGATCTTATAAAAAAGGAAGTTGTAATAGATGGATTTGAAACTATTAAGGCCAAAAAGATCATTATCTCAACTGGTGCATCACCCCGGTATTTGAATATAGAAGGAGAAAGAGAGCTTTACGGAAAGGGAATATCTTACTGTGCAACCTGCGATGCTAAATATTTTCACGACAAGGAAGCTATAATTATTGGTGGTGGTAACACTGCGGTTGAAGAGTCGGAATTTATTTCAAAATTTGCATCCAAAATTACCATGATTCAGCAGTTACCTATGTTAACTGCCAATAAATCAGCTCAGGAACGTTGCTATGCTGATCCCAAGATCAACGTAATGCTTGAGTATGAACCCAGGGGTTTTTACAGGACTGATTCAGGAAGAATGCTGGTGAGAGTTGAAGATTTAAAAACCAAAGAAATTAAAGATCTTGAAACCGATGGCGTATTTGTATTTGTGGGGATGAAACCCAATACTGATATCATTAAAGATAATCTGGAAACCGACGACTGGGGTTACATCAAGGTTGATGATGAAATGCGCACCAGCATTCCTGGCATATATGCCGTAGGTGATGTTATCAGCAAAAAATACCGTCAGATAACTACTGCCGTGGGCGATGGTACCATAGCTTCCATTGCATGCACCAAGGAAATTGACAACTAATTTACGTAGAATCAAAACGTAAAAAAACCGGCTGGAAATAATTCAGCCGGTTTTTTTTCAATCAATTCCTATTCAGCCGGTGTTTTTTACTTCAGTAAAAACTTTGCTCTGGTTGTTTGGCTGGTGAACAGCTGCTCCACTTTTATCTAAAGATTGTTTTTTGTTGTAAAAAATTTCAATGTTCGAAAGCTCGGTAAAAAATGTATTTCCGATATCGGCCATGATAATTTTAAAATCAGTACCGTTTTCAATAGATAATATATGTCCGGTGGGGTCAGATATTTTCTGTATTTCAGTTTCCATGAGTTGAACCTTATATTGACCTTTAATTTCTTCCAGAAGTTCCTGTCGGTTCTCATAAGCCAGATCTCCCAGGTTGCATTCAATGTAAAACAGCTTTTTCTCATAAAAGTGAAATTCTACCCGGGCGGGAAAACCACGATAATTATAGTCATAGAGAAAAATATCAGTTTTCAGCAAACCATTTCCTGAATAATCAGCTAAAGAATTTAATAGTTTTCTCTTAATCGTTTTGTAATGATTCCCAAACCTGATATTTTTCCATAGTTTAACAGGTACCTGGGTAGGCAAACTAAGTTTTTTGCGGGC
This sequence comes from Bacteroidales bacterium, assembly GCA_007129355.1. GTDB lineage: Bacteria > Bacteroidota > Bacteroidia > Bacteroidales > UBA7960 > SKVR01. Next base: position 21,866 of record SKVR01000036.1, read on the forward strand.
AGAGATAAAAAAATCAAGATATATATCAATATCATCATATTTTTTACTCAGGCTTCTCATCAGAGGGTCAATGGTGTATAATAGTCTTTCTTTATTCTTGAAAAAAGAAATTTCAATGGCAGCTCTGCGGAAAAGTATGTTCAACATTTCATTAAATTATTTTGCGTTGGTAGTAGTTCTTACAATTGCTATAATGGTAAAGAACGTAAATGTTTACCGTAAAGTTCTCCGTAAAACACGTGTTTTTTCTTAAAATAGTTGGGCATTCAATTAACTGGAGCTAATTTGGACTATTAATTCTAAGACGGTCAGTTACTTAAGTTGAAGCGGAAATAGAGAAAAATTTTTATTGACAATGTGGTGTTGAAAAGTTATTCATTATGGTATGATTGACCTCTTAAAATGGTAAAAGCTCTGTAAATCTGTTCGGTAAAGAACAGCCTGACCATTTGATGGGAAAATGTCATTTCTGATAAAGAGATGGTATGATTGGCTTTTTTATACAGACTTTCATGAAATCCCCATGCCCCGCCAACAATAAAAACCAATTCGCTAATACCCGAATTCATTTTTTTTTGCAGAAAACCGGCAAACTCATCTGAACTAAATGCATCGCCACGTTCATCCAGAAGAATTATGGAATCAGCTTTGTCAAGATGTTTGTTTATTAATTCCGATTCTTTCTGTTTAATAATATCTGAAGGCATAGATGAAACTTTCTTTAATGCTGGTATTTCAATTATTTCGAAATTAATGTAGTGCCTGAGTCTTTTCTGATAAACAGAAATACCTTCTTTAAGGTACTTCTGGTCTGTTTTTCCTATGGCTAGAAGTGTAATTTTCATAATTCAATTTAATTTCTTGTTTCGGGATATTTTAAATGTTAACTTTTTGCAGTAATGCAAGTAAATTAGTGTTTTGCTAAACAGGCAAAAATACCCAATTTCAGTACTTTAAAAAACACTAACTTTATACTCTTAAAACAAAGCCCCATTAATTTTTATTGAGTGCAGGGCTAAATAAAAAGTCTGCATTTTGTGGCTGGGTTTTTGATAAAAGCATTAGGATGGTGTTTTTATCCATTCATAAATGAAACATTAACGATGATGAAAAGAACAGGTTATTTCATTTTTATACTTGCACTTTTTGTTTTTGCTGCTGATACCTACGGGTTTACGCTAAAGCCACCTGCGGAAGTATCCAGGGAGGTTTCTTCGGCAATTCGCAGCGGTAACGCCCGTGAAGTGGCAAAGCATTTTGGCCCGAATGTAGATATCAAATTTCCGGGAAATGAAGGTACATTCAGCCGCAATCAGGCTGAACTTATTGCGCGTAATTTCTTTTCAAGAAATGCACCGGCATCTTTCACTGTGCAACACCAGGGCCCATCGCGCGATGGCTCCTTATATGTTATAGGAAACTACAGAACCCAAAACGGTGAAGCTTACAGGGTATATTTTCTCATAAAAACCATTTCCGGAAATACTGTATTGCATCTTCTCCAGTTTGAGAAGCAATAGCATTAAAATTCAAACAAAATTTTTTTGAATTGACGATTGTAAGATTTCGTATATCTTTATAGTCGTTTTTTTTTTGCTTAAAAGTGAGTCTTCAGCAAATACACGGATAGCTATGTTTACCCTCGAAATCATTATTGTACTTGTAGTATTGGTTCTGGCGATAGTGCTGTTTGCCACAGAGATTTTGTCTGTTGACATAGTTGCACTAATTATTATGGTTACGCTGATTGTATCTGGTGTGATCAGTCCGACGGAGGGTGTTTCCGGTTTTAGCAATTCTGCTACCATCACTGTTGCTTCCATGTTTATTCTGAGTGCAGCATTGTTTAAATCAGGTGCTGTAGTTGGCCTTGGAAATAAACTGGCAGAATTATTTCAATATAATTTCTGGATTGCTATCCTGGCAACAATGCTTGTAGTTGGCATTATATCTGCGTTTATAAATAACACTCCTGTTGTGGCAATTTTTATTCCTATTCTTGCCGGAGCAGCTGCAAAGTCGGGGCACAGTTTAGGCAGAATGCTTATGCCTTTATCTTTCGCATCCATGTTTGGAGGGGTTTGTACACTTATCGGAACATCAACCAATATACTGGTCAGTGGCATTGCAGCCGAAAACGGACTGGAGCCTTTTTCTATGTTCGAAATGACAAAGCTTGGGGTCATTTTCTTCGGAACAGGGATTCTTTACATGCTCTTAATCGGAATTCATCTTATTCCTAACAGAGAAAACGGAAAAGATCTGGTTAAGAAATTCGGAATGGGGGATTATTTAACAGAAATAATTCTCGAATCTGCTGCCCCATCTGTAGGGAAAAAGATTAAAGACTCACCGCTAGTAAGAAGTCTTGATATTGATATCCTGGAAGTGAAAAGACAGGGGCAACAATACTTTATGCCCAGTGGTGAGCTGGAATTACAACAAGGTGATATTCTCAAGGTTAGATGTGATCTTGAAAAAATAAAAACCCTGAAAGAGAGGCAAGGCATCAAATTGAAATCCGATGCCAAGTTTGAGGGTCAGGATATGGAAACCGAAGAAATGACACTTGTTGAGGCAGTAATTGCTACTAACAGCCAGTTTGAGGGTAAGACGGTAAAACAGATTGCCTTCCGGCAACGTTATGGGGCAACCGTACTAGCCATCAGACACAGGGGCGAAATCATGAGAGAAAAAGTCGCCAACACTGTGCTTCGTTCAGGAGATACATTGCTTATAGAAGCTCAAAAAGATAAGCTGGATTTTCTCAGGCAATTGCAATTACATGGGCGAAATACTTTTCTTATTGTTTCTGAAGTGCCATTCCAGAATTTTAAGACAGAAAAAATCGCACTGGTAGTGGGAACCATTGCAGCAATTATATTAATTGCTTCCATGAATATTTTACCCATCATGGTAGCAGCATTGGCCGGTTGTGTATTTCTGATTATAACCGGTTGTATAAGCATGGAAGAATCTTATCGAGCCATCGACTGGAAAGTAATTTTTCTTCTTGCCGGTGCCATGAGTCTTGGTGTTGCGCTTGACAGAAGTGGTGCTGCTGTTTTGATTTCCGATTTTCTTATAAATATAGTAGGTGCCTGGGGACCTATTGCCATTGTTTCGGTGTTATATCTTCTTACCAGTTTAATGACTGAAACCATGAGTAACAATGCAAGTGCAGTTTTGCTGGCCCCTATTGCCATTGCTGCTTCTATTACCATGGAAGTTGATGCACGACCCTTTTTGATGGCTATTACTTTTGCTGCCTCTTCCAGTTTTATGACTCCAATTGGTTACCAAACCAATACTATGATTTATGGTACAGGGAACTACAAATTTATGGATTTTGTGAAGGTAGGTGGCCCGCTTAACCTGATTTACTGGATAATTGCCACTCTCATGATACCTTATTTTTTCCCATTTTAATTAATAACAAATGGAACAAGTCAGAATGTTTTACAAATCCGTAATGGAATTCCTGCAATATCCGGTTTTTCCGTTAGGTAAAGAAGATGTAACCCTGGCTTCATTATTATACCTGGTTGTTTCTTTAATCCTCCTTTTTTACCTTTCATCTAAGTTCAGAAATCTGCTGCAGAACAGAATACTTGCCCGATATAATATTGATATTGGTGTAAGGCAGGCAATAAGCACTATTGTAAGATACTTCATTGTGGTTGTGGGGTTGGTGATTATCATTCAAAGTGCAGGTATTGATCTTAGTTTTCTTGCAATCCTTGCCGGGGCATTGGGCGTTGGTATTGGTTTTGGTTTGCAGAATATTACCAATAATTTTGTGAGTGGGCTGGTAATTCTCTTCGAACGACCCGTTAAGGTGGGCGATCGCATCGAACTTACTAACCCGGCAGGTGATACCATTAACGGAGATGTTATAAATATTTCTGCACGTGCATCTACCATACTTACCAATGATAATATTGCCGTTATTGTGCCCAATTCCAATCTGATTTCATCAACCGTAATCAACTGGAGTTATAACGACAGAAAAGTAAGATTCAGGTTTCCTGTAGGTGTACATTATAAAGAAGATCCTGAAAAGATAAGAAAATTGCTTGTTGAAGTAGCTCTGGAGAATGACGGTGTGTTGAAAACCCCTCCACCTGATGTGCAATTCTTTGAATTTGGCGATAGTTCTCTTAATTTTTTGCTTCGCGTGTGGACAACAAAATATATCCACCGTCCTGGTTATCTGAAAAGCCAGATTAATTATGCCATCCACAAAAAATTTAAAGAGCATAATATAGAAATACCTTATCCTCAGAGAGACCTGCACCTGCGCAGCGGTTTTGAGCCAATACAAACAAAAAGTACTGGAGATTAACAGATAAACAGAGTGAAAATTATGGATTTTTTCGTTTCAGTTTTTTTAGTAATTTGGCCACCTGATTGGGTTCAATTAATATAAAAAGCTATGGAAGCAAAGAGTTTACCTCATTTGTTGGAAATCAGTACGGAAAAATTTGGAGATAATACTTTTCTTTGGGAAAAGAAAGACTCTAAGTATAAAGGTTTTACCTATGAGCAGACCATTGACAGAGTAAGAAAATACGCTTCAGCTTTGTTGAGTATAGGTCTGGAAAAGGGCGACAGGGTTGCTCTTATCTCTGAGGGAAGAAACGACTGGGTAATCAGCGAGTTGGCCGTTTTGTTTTGTGGGGCCATTTCAGTGCCTCTATCAGTAAAAATCGAGGAAGATGTTGATCTTGTTTTCAGATTGAAGCATTCGGGCTGCAAAGGTTTGATTATTTCGGGAAACCACCAGCATAAAGCTTATCGTATTGCCGATGAACTCTCTCAGTTGGAATTTATGGTCATGCTTGATGGAATGGATTACTCCAATGGAAAAGAAATTCCTGACTGGCAAAAGCTGAAATTCCCGGTGGAAAATATATTTAATCTTGATGATTTGCTGGGAAAAGGAGAAGAACTTTTCCGGCAGCAACCTGAAAAAATTAATAGTATTAGCCGGAACCTTCAGCCTGATGATTATGCAAATATTTGTTATACTTCGGGTACAACCGCTGATCCCAAAGGAATAATCCTTACACATAGAAATTATCTTCATAATATGTTACAGGCTTCTTCTATGTTTGAAATTCCTGAATATTTCACATCGCTGCATATACTTCCCTGGGATCACTCCTTTGCCCATACTGTAGGTATTTATACCATGATGTATAACGGGGCCAGCTTTGCGTCTGTAAAGGTTGGAAAAACGCTAAACGAAACCTTGCGTAATGTTCCTGTAAACATAAAAGAAGTCAGACCTTATTTCTTGTTGAGTGTACCAGCCCTGGCCAGGAATTTCAGAAACAATATTGAAAAGGGGGTACGTGAAAAAGGAAAAATTGCCAGCTGGCTTTTTGATACCGGTTTGAAACTGGGATATGCATATAACCAACTGGGCTATGACAAAGGAAAAGGATTAAGGATTATTATTAAGCCGTTATACAGGTTTTTTGACAAAATACTCTTTTCAAAGATTCAGGATAATTTTGGTGGAAGGCTTAAATTTTTTGTGGGTGGAGGTGCTTTGCTGGATCTCGAACTTCAGAAATTTTTCTATACCATAGGATTACCGATGTACCAGGGATACGGGCTAACAGAGGCTGCACCGGTTATATCTTCCAACAATCCTACACATCATAAACTGGGTTCATCCGGTAAAGTGGTTCCTTATATGGACCTCAAAATTGTTGATGAAGATGGAAATGAAATGCCTGTCGGACAAAAAGGTGAGATCATTGTGAAAGGTGATAATGTAATGGCTGGTTATTGGGAAAACGAACAGGCCACCAAAGAAACTATCCGCGATGGATGGTTATATACCGGCGACCTGGGATACCTTGACAAGGACGCTTATCTTTACGTTTTGGGCCGGTATAAAAGTTTGCTCATTGGCAGTGACGGTGAAAAGTACAGTCCTGAAGGCATTGAAGAAGCAATGGTTGAAAAATCAGCTTATATTGACCAGGTAATGCTTCATAATAACCAGAATTCTTACACAACGGCTTTGATTTATCCCAATAAATCTAGTCTTCTCCAGTGGGCAGAAAAAAATAACTTTGATCCCATTACGGAAGATGGTCAAAGGGCATTGCTTTTGAAAATACAAGCCGAAATTGATCGTTTTATGCCACAAGGCGATTTCGATAAAATGTTTCCTCCCAGGTGGCTACCCGCAGCAAGTATAATTCTTAAAGAACCATTTTCCGAACAAAACCGTATGATTAACAGTACCATGAAAATGGTAAGGCCGGTAATCAGTGAAGTCTATAAAGATGAGCTGGAGTTTCTTTACACACCGGAAGCAAAAGATATCTGCAACCCCCTAAACATGGCCGGTATTCTCAGCCTGTTTTCCAGGAGCACTGAATGACAGGATTATTAATGATTAATTGACAAACTCACCGATAGGGCATCCAAATTTTATTGAAGTGGAGAAATTTACCCGTATTTCCATCGAAGATTATACTTATGATCTCCCTGCTGAACGCATAGCGTCATATCCTCTGGATAAAAGGGATGAATCGGCCTTATTATTTTATCGCAATGGCATAACGGAGAAGAAATCCTTTTCTGATATTACCAATTTGCTTCCCGAAGAAAGCATTATGGTGTTTAATAATACAAAGGTTGTACAGGCGCGTTTGCTGTTTCAAAAAGAAACAGGTGCACGCATTGAGATTTTTTGCCTTGAACCGGCCGGAAAAATCAAGGATATCCAACTCGCTTTCCAGGAGAAAAGAAGTTCATCATGGTTTTGCCTTGTGGGCAATGCAAAAAAATGGAAGCAGGGCAGCCTTGCCATGAAAACCATCAAAGGTCTGGAACTTAAAGCTGCTAAGGGCGAAAGACTAAAGGATGGTTATGTGATCCATTTTGAGTGGGATAACGAATCCTTGTCATTTGCTGAAATTCTTGAAGATGCCGGCAAAACGCCATTGCCACCCTACATCAGCCGAAATGCTGAAGAATCTGACAAACAACGTTATCAAACCATATTTGCCCGATTTTCCGGCTCTGTAGCTGCACCCACTGCCGGACTTCATTTTACTGACAAGGTACTTATATCTATCCGGGAAAAAAATATTAATACAACCCATGTTACCCTACACGTGGGAGCAGGAACGTTTAAACCTGTTTCTTCTCAAAGTATGAAAGATCATGAAATGCACAATGAGCAGATTATGATTACCCGCCACACCATACAGTTGCTTAAGAAACACTGTGTTGGTGATATTATTAGTGTTGGAACTACATCCCTTCGCACACTTGAAAGCATTTACTGGCTGGGAGTAAAACTAATGAAGGGTTACTCTTTTGGTAACGAAGGATTTTCCATAAGTCAATGGGAACCTTATGAAAACCAGGCGGATAATTTATCTGATCCTGAAAAAGCGATCAACGAAGTTCTGGATTATATGGATAAGGCTGGCATGGATAACATTCATGGGGAGACCTCTCTCATAATCCTTCCCGGATATGATGTGAAAATGGCAACCATCCTGGTTACCAATTTTCATCAGCCTCGCAGTACGCTGCTACTGCTGGTTGCTGCCTTTATAGGAAACGACTGGAAAAAGATATATAACTTTGCCCTGACAAATGATTTTCGTTTTCTCAGCTACGGCGACAGCTGTCTGCTATTTAAAAATTCAGACAAAAAACTTTAAACTTATCAACTTATAAACCTCTCAACCCCTAAACCACTCAACATCTTAACCTTAACCTATGCCTCATACTCCCGACATTTTCGGTCTTGCCTTCCGCGATTACCTCGATGGTAAAAAAGACGAGGAGATCCTGGTAAAAATTGATCTCTTTGATGATGAAAAACTGCCGGTAAGTTATTTTTTCCGATCATACGATGAAATGCCAGAGTGGGAAAAAATAGCATTGGATGAATGTCAGGGAAGAGTTCTGGATGTGGGAGCAGGTGCCGGAAGTCATGCTTTGTATCTGCAGGATAAGGGAATGGATGTTATGGCCATTGATATTTCTCAGGAGGGAGTTCAGTGCATGAAAGATCGAGGTGTGAAAAAAGCTTTTGAACAAGACTTTTTTTCATTAGAAAATGAGAAGTACGACACAATTCTTTTTTTAATGAACGGAGCGGGAATGGCTCAGAAACTGCACCGTTTGGAGCTGATGCTTGAAAAAGCGGCATCTTTGCTTGCTGCTCAAGGAAACATCTTTATTGAAAGCACCGACTTGCTCTATATGTATCAGAATGAAGATGGTTCTGCAATGATTAATCTTGCAGGCGATTATTATGGAGAGGTAATTTATCAGCTTGAATACGGTAAATGGAAAGGAGAACCTTTCCCATGGCTTTTTGTTGATTATGAAAACCTTAGTTATATTGCCGAACTTGCAGGTTTGGAATGTGAAGTTTTTTATCGGGGCGAAACTGATAATTATATTACTCGTTTATGGCACAAAAAGGAAAGAATCTGATGCATTTTTGGCACAATTACCTGTTATGGAAAATCCCTGGAAGCTTGAGTTGATAAATACATCTGATGGTTCCCATACCATCCGTCTTGCAGGAGCTGATGAGCAATACCATTCAATTAACGGAGCATTGCAGGAATCTTTGCATGTTTTTATAAATGCCGGCCTTGATGAGGTTATTGATGATTTTCAACCTTTGCATATTCTTGAAGTGGGACTGGGTACAGGACTGAATGCACTTCTTACAGCACAGAATTCAATTAAAAAAAACAAGGTTGTTTATTATGATGCCATTGAACCTTTTCCACTGGACAATGAGTTGATAAAAGGGTTAAATTATACCACATTATTTAACGATACCCTGATTTCACAAGCTTTTGATTTGATTCATCATGCAGGTAATGAACAATACAGTAATCTCCAACATTTATTTTACATTCGCTGTTTTCAGCAAAGAATCCAGGAGCTGCATCTCCAGTCTGAAAAATATCACCTGGTTTATTTTGATGCCTTCGGACCCGATACTCAGCCCGAAATGTGGACAGAAGAGATTTTTACGAGAATCAGTAGCAGTATGAAACCTGGAGCCATTGTGGCAACCTATTGTGCCAAAGGGGCAGTTAGAAGGGCCATGAAATCTGCCGGTCTTAAGGTGGAGAAACTACCCGGACCTCCGGGAAAAAGAGAAATAACAAGGGCTGTTAAAATGTAAAATATGGAAATCAAAAAATTTAATATAAGAGTTTACGGTATTGTGATTCATAAGCAAAATATACTGCTTACCGATGAGTTTCGTCTGGGTATGCGTATGACTAAATTTCCCGGGGGAGGTTTGGAATTTGGTGAAGGAACCGCCGAATGTCTTGAAAGAGAGTTCAGGGAGGAAATCGGGCAAAATATCGAAATCCAAGAACATATTTACACAACCGATTATTTCCAGCCCACCCGTTTGCTGGAAGAGCCTCAGCAGCTTATCAGTATCTACTACAGGGTTGAGTTACGAGATTACCAGCGTTTGCCGGTATCAAGAAAAGCATTTGATTTCAGGGAAATCAAGGACGGGGCACAGTCTTTTCGCTGGATACCACTGGCTGATCTTAAAAAGGATACTTTTACTTTCCCCATTGATCAGAAAGTGGTCGATATTATTAAAGAAAATTATCTTGACAAAGGGAAGCGTGATTGATGCTAATAATAAGTGAGTTATAAATAG
>SKVR01000029.1 GCA_007129355.1 Bacteroidales bacterium
AGCATAAAAGCAAAAGAACAAGAGATCGTTGAAGAGTTTTCGCTGTTTGATGACTGGATGGACAAATACAACTATATCATTGATGTGGGCAAATCCATTGACAAGATTGACGAAAAATACAAGAAGAACCAGTACCTGATCACCGGTTGCCAGTCGCAGGTTTGGGTGCATGCTGAATATAAAGACGGGAAGGTTTACTTCAAAGCCGACAGCGACGCACTAATCACTGCAGGTATTGTGGGATTACTGATGCGAGTCATGTCGGGTCAGCCACCCGAAGAAATCATTCATGCCGATCTGAACTTTATTGATGAGATCGGCCTGAAAGAACATCTTTCCCAGACCCGGAGCAACGGACTGGTAAATATGATCAAGCAAATGAAATTATACGCATTGGCTTTTCAGGCCAAAAACAAAAATTAAATTAAACAGGATTATGGACTCTTCAACCAACTATATGGACCTTGAGATGCGTATTGTTGATGCTCTCAAAACCGTTTACGACCCTGAAATCCCCGTAAACATTTACGATCTGGGTCTTATCTACGAGATTGATGTTAAGGATGGTAATTCGGTCCTGATCACCATGACCCTCACCAACCCCAACTGCCCGGTGGCCGATACCATGCCCATGGAGGTAAAAGAAGCCGTGGAATTTGTTGAAGGTATTGAAAAAGTAGAAATCAAAATGGTTTTTGAACCCGAATGGAACAAAGACCTGATGACCGAAGCCGCCATGCTTGAATTGGGGCTTCTCTGAGAAAATCAGACTCTCCTACGGACTAACATATTGCCCCACAAACAAGGGTGTATTGAACTGATTTTCTTTCAGAATAAAGATAAACGGCCGGTCGGCAATAAATTCTTTGGGCTCTTCAATACCAGGCATCACAGCAGTGGTTGTAACAATAATAGCAGTTGCCGCTGCCGCTTCCGAGCCTTTTTCATCAATTTCAAAAAATACCTTTTGAAGGATAGCGCTGATAAACAGATCACGCTGTCCGCCAATGCCTGAAAAATCTGCCCTGCTATCAAAAGCTTTTTCCATACCCATCTCCTTCAGGGGATCTGAAAGAGAGAACTGCGATTCCAGTTTAAATTTAGGGATTTCCATGTAAACTTCTTCCGGCCTGATGCTATTAATCATTTCCTTATACTGATTCGCATCAGGGATATAAGCTGAAATATCCTGGATGTCTTTTTCGTCGGGAAGAATGATCATAAGCGATAAATGCGGACTTGTATAAGGCAATTGAATCACTTTACGGTCATCCAGTTTAAAAAAAGGTATTCTGCTTTCGCGCTGAGTCATGAATTCGGCAGTCTCAATCCGACCGTTGATTGCATGAAATTCTTTCTGCATATTATCTTCTTCATCAAAAGGATGTTTCCAGTCTGATTTAACATAAATGGCATTGGCCAAAACCATGCGTGTCAAATGATCAAGAGTACCCTGGGGTATAAGATCCTTTATCCTGTCGCGGGTATTTTCGGCAGCCCAGGCATTGATTCGTTGTTCGGCCTGTATTGCATTCCTGATAAAATCCATTTGCTCAAAGGCCCCGCCATAGTAGGTTTGCACGTCTTGTCTATAGCTGTCGAGCACGGGGTAGGATTGTTCCACAAACACCCTGTTGGCGAGATTAAAATCGAGCAGAGTGTCGGTTTCCAGTTGGGCAAAACTTGAAAAATAATAGAACCAGTTGGGGTGAAACTCATCAGCATCCTGTTCAAACCCGGTTAGCTCAGCAATTTCCTTTCGGGTATCTACCATTGCACCGCTGTAAACCACTGCCAGTGCCATATTAAGGGAAACGGGCGAAAAAGAAAAATTCTGTTGCAAATGCTGATGGCTCAGTTTTCTGAAAAGATCGAAAGAGAAACCGGTTAGTTCATGTGTCATGGCATGTGTATCATAAGGTTTGGGCCTGACCGGAAAGTCAGAAGAATCTGTTTGATGTGGCGGTTTGATGGGTTGAATCTGTTCCTGAACTTCCTCGCTTATAAGTTCAACATCTTCCGCCGTATCAACCGGTGCAGGTTCGATGCTCCTGCATGATGAAAAGATAAAACCAAAGCTAAAAATAATTATTGCTATAAACTGGGTTCGATGCATCATAATTCAATTTTTGCCTTAAAGTTACGCAAATATTAAAAAACGGGCATTCCGGTTTTTTGAATGAGCTATTTTTTTGTTTGGAAAAAGATTGTATTTTTGAGCCATCAACAAACCTTATAATAATCACCCCTTAAAATTATATAAAACATGAACTTTCCTGATGATTTGAAGTACACCAAGGATCATGAATGGATCAAACTGGATGGCGATACTGCAACTGTTGGTATTACTGATTTTGCCCAGAATGAGCTTGGAGATATTGTTTACATTGAAGTAAATACTGTTGGAGAAACCCTTGAACAGGAAGAAACTTTTGGAACTATTGAGGCAGTTAAAACCGTTTCTGACCTTTTTATGCCCGTTTCCGGTGAAGTTCTGGAATTCAATGAAGAACTTGAGGGAAGCCCCGACATTGTAAACCAGGACCCTTATGGCAAAGGCTGGATTGCAAAAATCAAGATCAACAATTCTGCTGAGATTGATGAACTTCTTGATGTAGCTAAATACAAAGAACTGGTAGGTTAATACATTTGCCTTCCCGGTATTTTTGCTCAAAAAATTGAAATTTTACGGATGAGGTACAGGTATTTACTTCCGGCGATTGTATGGACTGTTGTAATATTCTTTATCATCGCAATACCCGGAAGTAATATTCCTGAATCGCCTTTGTTTCTCATTCCCCACTTTGATAAAATCATTCATGCGGGCATTTTCTTTTTACTAGGCCTTTTTTCCATTTATGGATTTACAAAGCAGGGTGACAAAACAATTATTAAACGGTATGCATATACTTTGGCAGTAATTTTTTGCGTTCTATATGGTATAATGACAGAAGTAATGCAACACTTTTGCATTTCAGAAAGAAGTGGTGAATTTGCCGATGTTATAGCCAACGCATCAGGTTCTGCAGCCGGAGTATTACTTTTTTACTATTTAAAGAAAATGCATCGGTTACAGAAGATTTTGTCATAATAATTTACATTGGAGTTAAAGCAAAAAAATTTGTATATTAGCAGCCCAAAAACTTTAAAAATCACACAGGCAGAGTCTGTATTAACCAGTATAAAATTTTATGGAAGCAAAAAAAACACCAAAAGCTGACCTCGAAAACAAAAAGCGTATATTTCTGCTGACCGGTCTTGTCATTGCGCTGGGTATTACACTGGTAGCTTTTGAATGGAGAACATACGAAAGAACCGTAATGGATCTTGGGATATTGGAAATTGACTTCATTGAAGAGGAAGATATCCCGATTACCAGACCTGAAATTCCGCCTCCACCGCCTCCGCCGGAACCATCAGTAGAGCTTGTTATTGTTGATGATGACGTGGAAATCGATGAAGAGTTTATGATTGACACTGAAGCCACTGTATTTACTGAGGTTCAGGAATTTACACCGATCATTGTGCAGGAGGAAGAGGTTGAGGAAGAGCAGATCTTCACCATTGTGGAAGACCAACCTAGTTTCCCCGGTGGCGATGCAGCCCTGATGCAATTTCTGCAAAGCAATCTCAGATACCCCACCATGGCTCGTGAAGCCGGTATCCAGGGAACAGTATTCGTAACTTTTGTTGTTGAGCGTGATGGAAGCATTACCGACGTACAAATTCTCAGAGGTGTTGGTGGTGGTCTGGATGAAGAAGCCATAAGGGTTGTAAGGAACATGCCCCGCTGGACCCCCGGTCGTCAGCGCGGACAAGCTGTTAGGGTACAGTTTAACCTTCCCATACGTTTCGTTCTTAACTAAGAAATAACTTTTTAAAAAATATATGAGCCGCATTCATTGGATGCGGCTTTTTTTATTGCCTGAAAACCACTGGAGTTTTAACTGATCTTGCTCCACACAATCTTATGCCGGAAAAGTTTGTGAAGGTTTTTGGCCAGAACAAGGTTCTCTGTGTGCCTGAGTTCAGGATCTTTTTCAAGAATATCCAGTGCTTTTTGCCGGGCATATTTCAGAATTTTTTCATCCTTGCTCAGGTCAGCGATTTTCAGGTCAAGGATACCACTTTGCTGCGTACCATGAATATCTCCGGGTCCGCGCAACTGCATATCGGTTTCGGCAATCACAAAACCATCATTGGTGCTTGTCATGGTTTGGATACGTTTTTTGGCATCATTGGAGAGTTTTACACCTGTCATCAGCACACACCACGACTGGTCGGCGCCACGTCCTACCCTGCCCCGCAACTGGTGCAGCTGAGATAAACCAAATCTTTCGGCGCTTTCTATGACCATTACACTGGCATTAGGAACATTAATTCCCACCTCAATTACCGTTGTTGCCACCATGATCTGTGTTTCTCCCTTCACGAAGCGTTGCATCTCGTAATCCTTGTCCTGCGATTTCATTTTGCCATGAACAATGCTCACAGCATAGTCTGGCAGCGGAAACGCCCGGACGATACTTTCATAGCCATCATGCAAATCCTTCAGATCAAGCTTTTCCGATTCCTGGATAAGTGGATACACCACATAGATCTGCCGGCCCTGTTTAATCTGATCGCGCATAAACCCAAACACCTTAAGCCGGCTGGCGTCGAACTGGTGAGTGGTTTTGATGGGTTTCCTTCCAGGTGGCAGTTCATCAATCACCGATATGTCCAGATCCCCATACAGGGTCATAGCCAGGGTACGTGGAATGGGGGTAGCTGTCATGACCAGAACATGAGGTGGTACAGTATTTTTCTTCCACAAGCGGGCACGCTGTGCAACCCCGAAACGATGCTGTTCGTCAATCACTACCATGCCCAGGTTTTTGAATATAACCGTATCTTCAATAAGGGCATGTGTACCGATGAGAATATGCAGAGAACCATCCTGAAGCTTTTCGGCAATCTCTTTCCGAACAGTTTTTTTGGTTGAACCAGTGAGAAGACGGACATTTACATCCAGTCCATCCAGCATATTACTGATGGATTCGAAATGCTGATTGGCAAGCACCTCTGTGGGGGCCATCAGGCAGGCCTGGAATCCGTTATCCATGGCAATGAGCATGGTCATAACGGCAACGATGGTCTTGCCGCTGCCCACATCGCCCTGCAGCAGTCGGTTCATCTGTTTGCCGCTGAGGGTATCTTTGCGAATCTCCTTCACCACCTTTTTCTGAGCACCTGTGAGTTCAAACGACAGGTTTTTATGGTAGAAGTTATTGAAATAATCTGCTACGTTTTTGAAAATATGACCCCGGGCTTCTGATGTGCGCTGATGTTTCAGACGCAGCATATTCAGCTGGATATAGAACAATTCATCAAATTTAAGCCTGGCTCTTGCGCGGGCCAGCGAATGGTTATCTTCGGGGAAATGCACATTTAAAAGTGCACGTTTCAGATCCATAAGCCGCAACTCACGGCGCACATAGTCAGGCAATGTTTCCTGAATATGCTTTTCTACCACCGGCAATAAGGTTCGCAGCAATTTACTGATGCCCTTGCTGTCCAGTCCTTTCGACTTAAGTTTTTCGCCCGAATTGTAAACCGGCTGCATAACCGACTGCTGATGAATTGCCTCGGGAGTAACCGGCTCAATTTCGGGATGGGCAATGTTGAATTTGTTTCCAAACTTTCCCGGACGTCCGAAAACGATATACTCCTGATCAGGAAGGAATTTCCCTTTCAACCATTTGAACCCATTAAACCATATCAGCTCCAGCATAGTCCCTCTATTATCAGTGAGAATAGCCGTCATCCGGGTTGTCCTTTTCTGTCCGTGCAACTGAATATGGCTTATATAACCTTTGATCTGCACATAGGGCATATCTTCAGTGATGTCATTGATAAGGTAAAAACGGCTGCGGTCGATATACCGGAAAGGATAACAGTGTAAAAGATCTTCAAAACAAAATATATTCAGTTCTTTTTTCAGCAACTCGCCCCGCTGGGGTCCAACACCTTTTAAATATTCAATGGGAGTTTTCAGGATATCTGCTGTCATGCTGCTACTGATGGATTGTCAGGTAAAAGTATAAAGGTAAAAAATGAAGCTCAAATAAAAAAAATATTGTATACACACTTCTGAATGTTACTGAACTTTTCTTTTTCAAAATCATTTTATTATCAGTGTAGCCAATCCCAAATGAATTTTCCCTAATTTTGTGATTTTAAAAACAAAAATTGATTGATGAACCTCAATGATATAAAGGCACCTGTTGATAATCATATCCAGGAGTTTGAGAAACGCTTTCGCCACTCCATGAAAAGTAAGGTGCCCTTGCTTGATAAAATTACCCGTTACATAGTAAAACGCAAGGGTAAGCAGATGCGCCCCTTGTTTGTTTTTTTTACCGCTGGTTTGTGCGGCGAAATTTCTGAACGGACTTACCGGGCAGCTTCTCTTATTGAGTTATTGCACACCGCCACACTTGTACATGATGATGTGGTTGACGATTCCAATGAAAGACGTGGTTTCTTCTCACTGAATGCACTATGGAAAAACAAGATTTCAGTGCTGGTGGGAGACTACCTTCTTTCAAGGGGATTGCTGCTGGCGCTCGATAATGATGACTTCGATCTGCTGAAAATCGTTTCGCGATCGGTGAAACAAATGAGCGAAGGTGAATTGCTGCAACTGGAAAAAGCTCGCAATCTGGATATAAAGGAAGAAATTTATTTTGAAATTATCCGGAAAAAAACCGCTTCACTCATCGCCTCCTGCTTTGAATGTGGGGCAGCTTCGGCCGGTGCCAACACAGAAACACAGGAGAAATTGCGTCTTATGGGTGAATATACAGGCATTGCCTTCCAGATAAAAGACGACCTGCTCGACTTCAGCAATGGCAGTGATACCGGTAAACCTTCGGGTGGCGATATCAAGGAACGGAAAATGACTTTGCCGCTAATCCATCTTCTCGACCATTCTTCCTACCTTGAAAAAAGAAAGATCATCAATATCGTAAAAAATCATAACCAGGACCCCGATAAAGTGGCCTTACTTATTGAAAAGGTTAAGCAAAGCGGGGGTATAGAATATGCCCGCCAAAAAATGGAAGAAAACCTGCAAAAGGCTTTTGAAATTCTGGAAACTTTACCCGATACAAGTTGGAGAAAATCACTGCACGAACTTGTACAGTTTACTATCGACAGGCAAAACTGACTCCGGGCTCATCATAGTTATAAGCTTCAACTAGCTCAGTGTCCGCTTAAGAAATGGCTAATGAGATTACCTAATTCTACTACTGATACATATTCAATATAAAAACCTAAGGAATCCTTTCACGGATTACCCTTTCGGTTCCCCTGCGCTCTGCTTCGATCTGTTCGATTTCTTTTTCGATCTCTTCTACCCTGCGGGAGCGTCTTTCAAATTCTTCTTCCGAAATCTCACCTCTCCTGCGCCTTTCTTCAATGGTTTCGCGGGCTTCTTCTACACGTGTGGTTGTGCGACGAACGCCCTCTTGTACCTCAGCAGCAACTTCGCGGGTTACCTGTTCTTTTTCCTGTTTTGAGCGGGCTTCGGCTGCGCGTGCCTGTCCGAAGTCACGACCATGCAATCCGCCTTTGTCGCGACCATATGCATGTCCGCGAGGATCAGCTTTATCAGCTTCCTGTCCGGTGCGCTCTCGGGCCTGTTCAGCCTGCTGGCGACCCTGTTCAGCGGATTCCTGTGCCTGCTCACGAGCCTGCTGTCCGCGGTCCTGACCCTGTTGTCCGCGATCCTGGCCCTGCTGCTTTAGTTCTTCGGCCTTTTCCTGGGCTTGTTCTTTTTTCTCCTGGCCCCTGCCCTGTTGCTGTGAGCGGGGATTCTGTGCCATTAAGGCCACAGATACCATAAGAATTCCGGTTATTAGCAATAATTTTTTCATAACGTTTGGGTATTTAGTCAAAATCTGTTAATCCTTCAAGCTCAGCCTCCAGTTCGGCAATTCTTTCATTGAGCTCAATATTCTTTTGAAGGGCTTCTTCCAGTTCATCTTCAAGCTGCACTTCAGCGCTGCTTTCCTGAGTCTGGCGGTCTCCCTGTCCGGCACAGGCCATCAAAAAGCCCGCAGACAACAAAATCATAAAATACTTCTTCATGGTGTAAAGGTTTTAAGATTGTAAGGTAAAGGTAAGAAAATATTGAGGTGCAATAAAAAAGAAAAAACCTGAATCATTCGTTTATTTAGTCTTAATACGTATTAGGTTCGTTTAATCAAATCACAACGGATATTTTATATATTTGTTTGAAGATCAAAACATGCTTTATTTCCATAATCAAAACCTATCCTGATTAATAAACCTCAAAACTTACTTGCCATGGAGAGAAAACTTACCATTTATTTACTGTTTTTTGCCTCAATTATCTTTATTTCACTTAAGTCACATACAGGAGACAAAAATAGCGGTCAGGCCCCCATAGGTCGTACCGGAGCACCCGGCGAAAGCACCTGTGCAGGTTGCCATTCAGGGGGCAGTTATTCCGGGCAAATAGTGTTTGAATTGGGAGACGGCACCATTACAGAATATACCCCAGGTGAAACCTATACCATTTCTTTTACCGCCGATTATAATGCTCCACGTTACGGTTTTTCCATTACCTCATTGAATGAAAACGATCAGCCTGCAGGTGATTTTACCGTATTAAATAATGATAACACATCCAAAGCCGTTGGTGGCAATAACCGTCAATACATCGGTCATAAAAATGCCAATGATAACAATGTATGGGAATTTGAATGGACTGCGCCCGCAACTGATGTGGGTAATATCACTTTCTATTATGTCATCAATGCAGCCAATGCCGATGGCTTAGGAGGAGGCGATTATATTGAAACAGGTACAACTACCCTTGCTACCGGTGATGAACCTGAAACATTTGAAGTTGTTTTCAATGTGGATATGTCCAGTGTCGCCGAATACTTCAATCCTGACCTGGATGTAATTTACATTACCGGCGATCTGCTGGGATGGGCAGACCCCGGCGACGAACCCGAACTGCAAACCATGACGCGCATCGACAATTCTTTCATTTTCACCCAGACACTCCAGCTCGAAGAAGGAGAATATCAGTATAAATATTTTCTTAATGAAGGATGGAGCGGCGGGGAATGGCCGGGAGATCCTAACAGGACTATTACAGTTACAGATGATTTGACAGTTGATGATGACTGGGGGCAACCCGGTCAGGAGTTTGGATTTTCACTTACTCTTTTGATTAACCCCGAAGATGCCGGTACGGTTGAAGGCGAAGCCACCTTCCTGACCAATGCCATAGCACAAATTACTGCAACCCCTGCAGAAGGCTATACTTTTATCAACTGGACCGACGAAGATGCAGAAATTGTAAGCACTGATGCCCAGTACCAGTTTAATATGCCAGATAGTGACCTTACCTTTACTGCCAACTTTGATGGTGGAAATTTTGTGGATGAAACAGAGGAAATGCAGGTCAATGTTTTCCCCAACCCTGCTCAGTATCATTTCAACATCAGCGCTGCCGGTATCATAAGCGACATCAGCATTGCTGATATTACCGGAAAAATTGTATTCAGCCAAAGCCTGAACCATTACGAAACCCGCATTGATAATCATTTCGATGCCGGAGTTTACATTGTACGGATCACCACCGCAGAAGGGGTATTTGTGAGGAAGTTGCAGGTGAGGTAGGCCGTAGTTTTTCAGATCACATCATCCGCCACATCCCGGAATATGTTGCTGCGCACCCCGGTAAGGAAGGAATTCCACCAGTAATGAAAGACAAAGCGGGTGGGGTTCCGTTCAAAGTCCATTTCGCCTTCTCTGAGTTCCTCGTCTTCGCGCGGGTTGGCTTCGTGGTACACCAGCCAAAACATAGAGAATAACCCGGATCTTTTTGCGACGCATAAAATAATATTTACTATAAAGATAATTAATAAACAGGTGGGTACAGTAAAAACAACACAGTTTTCATAAGAATATGTTCCAGAAAATTCATCTTTGCTCAGGGTTTGCTCAGAGCAATAGTTATGGTACCGGCCATATGATGATTTTATTCAATTTATACACAAACACTTTCCACAGTGTGCGGCAGAGCTTATGGAGCAAGGATGAATCGGCAGCACCGCAGATTTTTATCCAACTTCATGGACAAACATCATCATCAAACATTTAGGAATGCCCGGGTATAAATCATTAAGCATGACAGAATTTTTGCCTGATAACGATATCCATGAAATTGGGTGTAAAGGCAGTTATGGAATTGGCTGGGTTTTCAGCGAAATATCTCAAAATAAAATTAATGGTTTTTTGTATTATTTCGCTTTAAAATCTATATTTACCGAATAAATGTAAAGTTTAAGCCTTTAATCTTTATTTTCATGCTTTTGCTATTCAGTTTTGATAATAAGCCGTAATATCTGATTAATGAAAAAGTAGCAATTTTTTGCATATAAAATAGAGTTGTAGGGCATTTGACCGAACCGCTATCGTATAATATAAGCTCATATCGAATCATTATTTTCGAATATTTATCGAATAAAAACGAATCATATCGTATCAGACTGAGAATAAAGTGATATATTTGAAGCATGGAAAATAAAGTACATACATTTTCACTCAACATTGATTGGAAACTTATCCGACTGATAAGCCAAATTGACCGATTTGATGCTTCATGGACTACGATAGAAAAGAAAGAAGGACAAAGTTTAAAGCAATTAAAAACGATTGCCACTGTGCGAAGCGTTGGGGCTTCAACACGTATTGAAGGTTCAAAAATGTCTGACGAAGAAGTTGAAGTCTTGCTCAAAGAAATTGACATTACAAAAATTGTAGATAGAGATTCACAAGAAGTCGTGGGCTATTTTGAAACACTTGATTTAATTTCGGAATCACATGAAGAAATATCAATTACAGAAAGTAACCTGAAAAACTTGCACAATATTTTAATGAAATATAGCAAGAAAGACGAATGGTATAAAGGTAATTATAAGCAACATAGCAATGCTGCAGAAGCAAAACTCCCCGATGGAACCAGACAGATAATATTTCAGACCACGGAAGCAGGATTCCCGACACAGGATGCGATGAGATTTCTAATTGATTGGTATATAAATGACAATGAAACTCATCCATTAGTTAAATGTGCATTGTTTGCCTATGAATTTTTGAGTATTCACCCATTTCAGGACGGGAATGGTCGCTTGAGCAGATTACTATCAACCCTGCTGCTACTAAAGCATGGATATAAATGGATTCAATATGTAAGTTTTGAACATGAAATAGAAAGTAGAAAAACTGAATATTATAGAGTTTTAAGGAGTTGTCAAGCACAAAGACCCAATGAAGATGTAACGGATTGGATTCGATTTTTCTTTGATGCACTTGGAAATATCCAGACTCAACTAATGA
>SKVR01000266.1 GCA_007129355.1 Bacteroidales bacterium
CAGCTTTTCTTCAGAAAACAACTCCTTTTGCAGGGGAGCCACAAAATCGCGACACCTTTCATTGGCGATATCGGTGAAAAACTCACTGAGCTCCGTACCGTATCCGTTGCGGTTTAATTTCAGCGCGCCCAGCTGGGTGCTGCCTGTACCGGTCATGGGGTCAAAAACATTGTCCCCTTGGCGGGAAAATTCTTCCACGAACAGACTTACCAGGTCTTCAGGATATTTGGCCGGGTGCAGAATCTCATTCTTCTTGCGCGGCTGGGGTTTCAGAATAAACCAGCCGGAGATGGAATTATGGAAAGTGTTATCCGATTTCTGCTGCCTGTTGTTTTCGAAAAACCGGCAAGAAACATCAGAATATACTCCGGCAGAATTGTCGTCCTTTTTGAAGTAAAGACAGTAAAATATATTTTTTGAAGGCTGAAAGAATGAACCGGCAGAGGGCTCAGCACCCGCCTCCGGGCAGGCAATTTTTTCATCCTTGAGCGAAAAAATCTGACTGATGTGCTTCGCCATATCCCATGCCCATGGCAAATAAGTTTCGCCCTGCTGTATATTGGGAAGCCAGATGGAAATAAACCTTTTGTACTCAACATTTGGGTATATCTTCAAGGCCAGCTGGATCATTTCATCCCTGATGGTGGTGTATTCTTCCAGACTTGTATTTACGGTGATTCTGTGGCGAAGGTCAAAAACAGCAAACTGCACCGTTTCGCTGGCATAATCCTTCACATCTCTGAATTCAATATCGTGATCGGTGCAGATCTCCCGGGCCAGTTCCGCATCTTTTCCTGCGTAAAGCATAACAGATTCCGAAATTTCCGCCTTATTGAAAAAACGGATGTTTTCTGTTAGCAATTTCTCCTCCGACTCATACCTGAACCACGACTTCTGAAAAGGCAGCCATTCTTTTGAGATCAATCTGTTAAATCTGTTTTTCATTTTTGTGGGAAGATTGGGGCCAGCGAAATGAAATACATTTGCGGTCAGCCGTATAATTTACCGGGCAAAAATACGAAAAAAGAATATTGCCGGGTGGAGAAATGATTCGACCTTGACAAGGTCGTATTTGAAAAGACATATCTTACAATCCCGGAGGGATTTCATGTTTATGGCAATTTTGGCTTTATGGTAAGAACTACCACCCCGGAGGGGTCGCATAATTTTCTATTAAAATTTCTGCAATTGCAATGTGAATTGAAAAAAAAAATGTTTAGGTTTGGGGTCGCCAAAAGATAAAAAGATCACGCCAACAAAACACATACGTTGCGGAGCTACTTGACGAGATAATTCATTATGAATATTTCATCATTTTGACTGAAAAAGAGCAAAAATCATTTATAAAGAAACTAACGATTATAGAAATTACGCTCACAAAAAACAATTAGATGTTTAACGGGTTTTAAATAAAACCTAATCAAGAAACTTTTTTCAATGAACAACACCAGAGAAAACGCATGGAATTTTGCCAGTCTTTTCCTTTTCTTTGCATTAGTAGCTGTTACAGGCTATTTTATGAAAGCCGGAAATATCGATATTATTGATATAACAACAACCGACCTGATCATCCTTACCCTTGCCATTTACCGGGTAACCCGTGTTGTAGTATTTGAAAAAATATTCAAGTACTTCAGAGATTTTGTAAAAGCCAATAACCGGGCTTACTTTATGCGTACACTCTGCTATATCATTACCTGCCCCTGGTGCGCCAGTGTATGGATTACCCTTGTAATGGTGGTTTTCTTTTTCCTTATCCCTTATGGCGTTTTACTTGTTTACTTAATGGCCATATCAGGCGTAGCATCGTTCCTGGTAATGCTATCCAATTACCTGGGATTAAGCGTTTATGAGAAGGAGAAAAAAAAGAACAAAAAACCAAAAACACCCGGTACATCATAAAAAAGAGATTTTAAGATTGGAGAGACGGCTGTCTCATTGCCCGCCAGCCTACCTGGTGAGAAACACCTCTACCCTTTCAGCCATATTGACTTTCAGGTTTAGTGCATACAACCAGGAATCCATAAAATGAAGGTTTCCATAAGGAAATAAATCTTTCAGCTCCTCATTAAAAACACCTGCCGGATCCACATCTATGCAGATAAGGTAATTATCCTGTATATATGCACCCGTAAAATGGGGAATGGTATCATATTGCCGGGTTTCACGGTTAAAACGTACGATCCCCAGATGCTCTTCCCTGGTGGCCATGGTGGAATCTGTTTTCCAGTTTAGTGGATTGATACAAACCACTGACCGGTCGATGCGCGGTGATTTGGCATCCAGGGTGGTAAGAGAATTATACATGATGATCACACCTGTATCACCGCTTCCCCGGGCTGGGATCAAACGGTCCGGAAACTCTTCCAGCTCTTCACCGGTAATTTGCCAGCCAATCAGGTAAGCTGCTATCATTTGTTCGTATTGCTCCTGATTCATGTAGTTTTTGAGAAGCTCAAGCAGCACGGCAGATCCCTGGCTGTGCCCCAAAAGTATAAATGGCCTGCCCCGGTTATAATGGGTCATGTAATGATGAAATGCAGCGGCAATGTCTGAAACCGGTACCTGCATTATTTGTTCTTCATTTTCAGGACCTTCGGTAAGGGCATTCATGGTGCGCTGGCGGTAAAAGGGAGCGAAGAAATTATACTCATCGCCGGCATACACCTCGTGGTTGAATCGCTGATTGCTAAAAGCCGCATCTCTTGATTCCTGCCGGGTAATATCAACCAGAAAGGCAGGGGCTTCACTGTCGCTGCTGAAACCCAGTGTGGGGTATACATAAAAGATATCCACTGCCCGGGAGGTTTGCTCTTCAGGATTAAGGAACCAATAGATGGGATTGTGGTAATCAGGCTCCGGAGGTATCAGATAGTTCTCTTTGCCGGTGGAATGACAGGCAAGGAACAACAGTGTTAATAGAGGGAATAAGTAATGGGTTTTCAAATTCATCATGTTTAGTATGCTCTTGGATTATCAAAGGTTTAAAGCTACCAAATAAAAAGCTAACTCAAAACA
>SKVR01000092.1 GCA_007129355.1 Bacteroidales bacterium
CCGGTGGAGTTGATTATACCGGACTCATGCAACTGGCACTGATGCAAGCCCCCACGGCACGCGATGCTATACGTATCATCGGAGAACTTTCTGATGAATACGGATATTACAGCATGGGCGAATCCTTTTCCATTGCCGACCCCCATGAGGTATGGATTATGGAGATCATCGGAAAGGGAACGGATCTGCAATACGACCCCGCTAACGGCGAGTATTATAATGCAGAAAAAGGGGCTGTGTGGGTAGCCAAAAGAATCCCCGATGGGTATATTTCTGCCCATGCCAATCATGCCCGTATTATGACCTTCCCCCTGGCCGATGGCAGGCAATCCATTAACAACAAGCAGTTCGACAAACTTCACGAACCCGGTATCAGGGCCATTTACGCTCATGATGTAATTGATTTCGCCCGCCGCAAAGGATATTATGATGGTGAAGATGCAAAATTCAGCTTTTCAGATGTTTACGCACCCATCGATTTTGGTGCTGCCCGCTTTTGCGAAGCCCGGGTATGGAGTATGTTCAAGGAAGTGGCACCCGGTATGGACCAGTATATGGATTATGCCATGGGCTTTGACCTGAAAAATCGCATGCCCCTTTACGTGAAGCCCGAAAGAAAGCTTTCCGTTGAAGATCTTGTCAATTTTAAGCGCGATTATCTTCAGGGAACAGATTTCGACCTTACGCAGGATATTGGCGCCGGACCCTGGGGTAAACCCTACCGCTGGAGGCCCCTTACCTGGGAAGTGGACGGTAAAACCTATTTTCATGAGCGTTCCACCGCCACGCAACAAACTGCTTTCTCATTTATTACCCAGTCTAGAAGAGAATTTCCCGGACCCATCGGAGGCATCATCTGGTTTGGAATTGATGATGCAAATACAAGTGTTTATGTCCCCATGTATGCAGGTATGCGCAGGGCACCCGATACCTTCAGGGAAGGATTTGGCAGCATAATCGAATATGAAGAAGATGCAGCTTTCTGGGTATTTAACAAGGTTGCACATTTTGCATATCTGCGATACAGTCTTAAATTACCGGATATTCAGAAGGTTCAGTCGGAACTGGAAAACAGTTTCAGAGAATTTGTACCGGCTATTGACAAAGCAGCTCTCGAACTTTACAATAAAGACCCCGAACTGGCCAGAGATTTTCTCACCAATTTCAGCGTTTCCATGGGTAATTATACCGTTGAACGATGGCAGGAGCTTTTCCGTTTCCTTATGGT
Organism: Bacteroidales bacterium; assembly: GCA_007129355.1. Lineage (GTDB taxonomy): Bacteria > Bacteroidota > Bacteroidia > Bacteroidales > UBA7960 > SKVR01. The sequence goes on from SKVR01000092.1 coordinate 1,229, forward strand.
TAAATATCTTGACGGAAATATTAAGAAGGAAGAGGATGGTGAGTTTCTAACCAATCAATGGGGTAAATATCCCATTGTTGAGCATCCTGAATATCCTGAGTGGTGGCTAAGAACCATTGTAGAACTTACGGGAGATAAATTCCTTTACATTGAGGAAGAACAAGACTAACTTTGCAGAAAAACCGGAGTTAAATATTAAAATTCATACTATATGTTTACAGGAATTATAGAAACCACCGGGAAGGTGGCAAAGATTGAAAAAGAAGGAGGAAATATTCATTTCACCATTGAAACTCCCATTGCGCAGGAACTTAAAATCGACCAGAGTGTGGCCCATGATGGTGTATGCCTTACCACGGTTAAGGTTGATAAGGACAAAAACCAGTATACCTTAACGGCCATACAGGAAACCCTCGACAAAACCAATATGCGTAACTGGGAAGTTGGCTATCGTGTTAATCTTGAGAGATGCATGCGTATCGATGGCCGTCTCGACGGACACATCGTTCAGGGACATGTTGACCAAACCGCGGTTTGTACCAAAGTTGAAGAATTTGACGGAAGTTGGAAATTCTGGTTTGAATATGACCCGGGTCCGAAAAATATTACCGTTGACAAAGGATCCATCTCAGTAAATGGCGTAAGCCTTACGGTAGTCGATTCTGAGCCCAATGTATTTTCAGTGGCTATCATACCATTTACTTATGATGTGACCAATTTTGGTGACTTCAAAAAAGGTTCGTTGGTAAACCTTGAATTTGACATTATCGGGAAATATGTTGCTCGTTTACTTGAGCAACATTTTGAAGCGAGGAAATAGATATTTATCAGAAGGCAAAAAAAATATGCTGGCTGTGTAAACAGTCAGCATATTTTTTTCGCTCTTTGGGTTTCTTTTACTCGATTCCCAGTTTGGTTTTTACTTTGGGCATAATATCATCGCCAGGTTCTGAATAAAGCAGGACACCCATACCACGGTCAAACACATAGGTATAACCGTTTTCCTTTGCAACTTCTTCAATGGCATTACGTGCTTCTTCAATTATGGGTTGCAGGAGTTCATTTTCCTTAGCCATCAAATCTTCCTGGGCCGACTCCTGAAACTCCATGATCCTTTCCTGAAGACTGCTAAGCTCGCGCTCCCTGGATTGCCTGATAAGTTGTGATAAAGCTTCCTGGTTTTCCAGATAATCCTGATATTTGGACTGGAATTCTCTTTGCATAGCAGTAAATTGAGTTTCCAGTTCGCGGGCATATGTTTCAAGCTCCAGTTGTGCAGCCTCACGTCCGGGCATCAAGCTGAGGAGTTCATTGGTATCAATATGACCAAATTTGTTTTGTGCAAAAACGGTGGCATTCATCCCCAGGAAAAATACCATCAACAAAGCAATGCTAAAAATCTTTTTCATTTCAAATAATTTAGGTTTAAGTTTTTCCTTGCCTGAATAAGTTGTTTTTCAGGTTGTTTTAGTGATTATTTTGCAGATTTTACTGCATTTTTTTAGGGGCACAAATATAAAAATTAAAAATGAATAACAACCTAATTTAACAGCATTTAATAGCAGAGATGGGTTAAGTTAAGGTTAAGGTTGAGATTTAGGTTGAGAAGTTGATAAGTTGATAGGGGGAACAATAGCGATTAGGGATTGAGATATAATTTAAGGTTAAGGTTGAGATTGAAGTGATTTGTGAAAAAGTTTTTCCGAAAATGTTTTTTTTTGCAATTCAAAAATCTTGCGTATATTTGCAACCGCATTTGACAAAAGCGGAAATAGCTCAGTTGGTAGAGC
>SKVR01000190.1 GCA_007129355.1 Bacteroidales bacterium
CTGCATTGCAGAAAAATAATTTTTATGCCACCCAGTTCCACCCCGAAAAGAGTGGGAGTGTGGGTGAAAGTATACTTAAAAACTTTTTAAGAAGTTGATAGTCCGGGCGCGACTCTAAGTCCCACCCGGACTCTAACTAAATCTTAATCTTAATCTCAACCTCAACCTTAATCTTATCATCAACCTATGATCCTCATCCCCGCCATCGACCTCATGAACAACCAGTGTGTACGCCTGTCGCAGGGCGATTTCGATACGCAAACTGTTTACAGCAGCGACCCGGTGAGAACCGCTTTGCAGTTTGAAAACAAGGGATTTACCCATCTGCATATGGTAGATCTGGATGGTGCGAAGCAAAGAACTCCGCTTCATCTTGAAATGCTCAGAGCAGTGAGCGTTGCAACCGGTTTATTTATTGACTTCAGCGGGGGTATCCGTAATGCAGAACAAGCCCGGCAGGTTTTTGAGAAGGGAGCCTCAGCCATTACGGTGGGAAGCATGGCCGTAAATGATCCTGAAACCACAGAATCTATACTGAAGGAACATGGGCCAGAAAAAGTGATCCTGGGTGCCGATGTGAAGAATGAGTTCATTGCCACCGCCGGCTGGCTGGAACAAAGCGATAAGGATATTTTCTCTTTTCTGGATTTCTGGTTGGGGAAAGGTTTCAGAAAAGTGATGATAACCGATGTATCCAAAGATGGAATGATGCAGGGACCATCGAAAGAACTTTACCTGAAGGTGCTGGAGCGTTTCCCGGATATCAGGCTCATTGCCAGTGGGGGTATTGCAACGATGGATGATATTTATCAGTTAGAGGCTTTGGGGTGTTATGGTGCTATAACAGGAAAGGCTTTGTATGAAGGTAAATTGAGTCAAGATGATCTTGATGTGTTTTTGAAAAAAAATAAAAATGATTAACCGCAAAGAACGCAAGGGAAATGCAAAGGAAGCAAGGGGATTTACTGAATTTTGCGCTCTTTGCGATCAAACTTTGCGTCATTGCGGTTTCAATAAAATTAAAGTATGAATACACTAGCAAAAAGAATCATACCCTGCCTTGACATTCGCGACGGGCGCACGGTAAAGGGAGTAAATTTCGTTGACATCCGAGATGCCGGCGACCCTGTCGAACTGGCACAACGATACTCGGAGCAAGGTGCCGATGAACTGGTATTTCTTGATATTACCGCATCCCACGAAAAGCGTAAACTCCTTAAAGAGTTGGTTGAAAAGGTGGCTGCCAGCATCAGTATACCTTTTACCGTGGGTGGCGGGGTATCTGAATTGCAGGATGCGGATGTATTGCTATCTGCCGGGGCCGATAAGGTTTCGGTAAATTCAGCTGCCATCATGAATCCAACAATCATTGATCAGCTGGCAAAGCAGTTCGGTAGTCAGTTTGTGGTGGTAGCTATTGATGCACGGCTGGAAAGCGGACAATGGCAGGTATATCGCAATGGTGGCCGGATTCCTGTTGGTCGTGAGCTCTTTGAGTATGCCCGTGAAATGCAGGAACGCGGTGCAGGAGAAATACTGTGGACATCCATGAACCACGACGGAACCCAGAATGGGTTTGCCAATGAAACCCTGAGCGAATTGGGGCAAAGTCTGAGCATCCCACTCATTGCATCAGGCGGAGCAGGCAAAACCGAACACTTTGCGGATGTTTTTACCAATGGCAAAGCCGACGCTGCCCTGGCAGCCAGTGTGTTTCACTACGATACCATACCCATACCGGTTTTGAAGGAGTATTTGAAAAATATGGGGATTAATGTAAGAATTTAACGCTTCGACAGGCTCAGCGACCGGCCTCAGTGGTGCCTTAGCCTGTCGAAGGCACAAGTTAGTTAGACAAAAAAAAATGAAAAACATGAATTTCGAAAAACTCAACGGCCTTATCCCGGCCATAATTCAGGAACCCACTGGGGGTAAAGTTCTAATGACAGGATTTATGAATGAAGAAGCCCTGCAAAAAACACGGGAAACCGGCAAGGTTACTTTCTTCAGCCGTACCCGTAATACCCTGTGGACCAAAGGAGAGACCAGCGGAAACTTCCTGAAAGTAATAAGTACTTACCATGACTGCGATAATGACACCTTGCTCATTTATGCAGAACCTTCAGGACCGGTTTGTCATACCGGTGATTCCACCTGCTTCCATGAAGATCCCGGTCCGGAGCTGGCATTCATCAGCCATTTGCAGAAAGTGATTTCAGGGCGAAAAGGTGCTTCACCTGAATCATCCTATACAGCCCGTTTGTTTGAAAAAGGTCTGCCACGCATTGCCCAGAAGGTGGGTGAAGAAGCAGTAGAATGCGTCATTGAAGCCATGAAAGGTGATAAGGAAAAATTTAAAGAGGAAGCTGCCGATTTGCTGTATCACCTGATGGTGCTCCTGGCAGAACAGGATATGGAAGTTGCCGATGTGGTGAAGGTGCTGGAAAAAAGACACAAATAGTTAGAATTCTGAGTTCGGGTTTACCAGCCAATACCTAATCTCAGTCCGCCTACAAACAAAAGTCCGGTGTAGCCAAAGCTAAATGCGTCATTGTCGAAGCGGCTTGCGACTTCCACATTTCCCGGTATTTCATAGGTTGAAAACATGAAGCCGTAACCCATAAAAAGATCAAGCAAAAGATGCCGGTCAATGATGGTTTGATAACCTATGGTTGCTTTCAGGCTGAAAGTGTGTGTATGTTTATGCCAGCTGCTGTTATTGTATCTGTAAAATGTAAGGTCGTTTTCAGTGTAGGTATCCCACCGGTCGCCCCGGTATTCCTGGTTAATAAAACGATAACCACCACCACCGGTGAAATAAAATCCGCTGGGTTCTATCTGGTCTTTCAGATACCGACGAAAAAAGACTTCCAGACCGGCACCTGACATGCTGTAAACGTTATAATTCCCCCATATCCAGTTGCCACGATGACCCCGGTAATATACCGTGGGTGCCAGGGTTAGCCATTGACGGGGATTGTTCAGTCTTTTGTCAAACTAAA
>SKVR01000183.1 GCA_007129355.1 Bacteroidales bacterium
GCAGCGATCCGGAAATGACCCGCAAAAGGAATTATTATCTTAATCTCACTCAAAACGTTAATGTGCGCGCAACGCAACCCACATTTTATGCATCACACAATGAAATCAAGTATTGCGTATTCTCAATTTTGAAATTTGCCCCTTTTGTAAGAAACGTTTTTATAGTTACCGATGAGCAGGACCCCGATATACACAATGATATAGAAGCGATTTTCCCGGGAAGGTCACAATCTGTAATCATAGTTGATCATAAAGAAATTTTCAGGGGTTATGAGAAATATCTTCCGGTTTTCAACAGTACATCCATCCTCTCAATGGTTTGGAGAATCAAAAACCTTTCTGATCAGTTTGTATGTTTTAATGATGACCTTTTTTTAATCAGGGAAGTAAAACCTGAAGACTGGTTTGTTGATGGGCGGCCTGTGTTGCGGGGGAAATGGCTTTTGCCACCGTACAAAAAAATAACAGGGAATTTCTTCAAAATATTGATCAACAAATATTTGCGAGGTAAGCCTGATTATCAGCCCAAACTCTCTTTTTATTTACGGCAACGAAATGCTGCTTTGATGCTGGGGTTGAAGTTCCGTTATTTTTTTCATTGCCATACTCCGCACCCTTTAAACCGTAAAGTGGTTGAGAAATATTTTAGTGAAAACAGCGAACTCCTGGAAAAAAATATATCAAGCCGCTTCAGGAGCCCCGAACAATTTCTTTTAACTTCACTTGCCTACCATCTTGAGATCCTGGACGGTAACCGTAACATTGAAAAACTTAACTATGGCTACTTACATCCGATTTATTCAAAACGCAGGATTGACAGAAAGATTAATAAGTGTATAAATGATCAGAATATTAAAACTGTTTGTGCACAAAACCTTGATATGTTTGAAAGAGAGGAAAGAGAAAGAATTTTTGCATGGATGGATGATATACTGGGAATCAGGTAAAAAAGTCTATGTGAAAAGAGATTGGTAAGATTTATCACCCGAAAGGCTTGTATGGTGAGTATTTATAAAACAAAAAAGAATGAACCACATCACTTCAAATATTAATGAGCATCCCATTGATGCGGTTATTGCCTGGGTTGATGGGAATGATCCGCAATTAATAGAAAAAAGGTATCGCTACCTAACAGGAACAAAGGCCAGCAAGCATCCTGGTGCTCATCCAACCCGGTTTGCATCAGTTAATGAAATAAAATACTGTATTTTATCTATATTGAGGTTTGCTCCTTTTATAAGAAATATTTTCATTGTTACAGATGGTCAGGATCCTGATCTTTATGAAGACATAAAGAAATATTTTCCAGAAAAACTCAACTCAATCAGAATTGTGGACCACTCTGAGATATTTGAAGGCTATGAATAGTATCTGCCTACTTTCAATAGCATTTCCATTGCCCATATGGTATGGAGAATCAAAGGGTTATCAGATAACTTTGTTTATTTTAATGATGATACTTTTTTAGTTAAAAAAATGAAGCCGGAAGATTGGTTTATTAAAGATGAACCTATTATGCGTGGAGCATGGGTGCCGGCTCCAGGATACAGAAACTTGTGGAACAGATTTCTCATTTTAACCAATAAGTATTTATTAGGTAAAGCCGGTTATAAACCAAGAGCTTCATTTAAACTGGGGCAGTGGAACTCAGCATCATTGGTTGGGTTTAAATACAGGTATTTCAAAGGCAGTCATACACCGCACGCAGTCAGTCGAAAGATTATAGAAGATTATTTTCATAAAAATGAATCATTGATTGAAAAGAACATCTCCTGCAGGTTTCGCGAAACAAGTCAATTCACCTTTGTAGCATTGTCTAATCATCTGCAGTTATTAGCTGGTAACAAAAAAACATCGAAACCGGGCTTAATTTATTTACAACCCTATAATCGTTCGGGAGGATACATCGAAAAGAAAATAAACCTATGTGAAATTAATCCTGAAATTAAATTTATGTGCGTCCAGAGCCTCGAAATGTGCAGCAAAGAAGAACAGGGAAAGGTTTTTGGCTGGCTTGAGAAGATTCTCTTATAAACCTGTAATTAAGCTGTTTTATAATATTTTCTTATTTTTATAGAATATTTACCTGATATGTATTTTAAATATTGAAATATGAGTTTTTTGATAAAAATGATCGTTACTACCTTTGCAATTGTTATAGGTGCTTATATACTTCCCGGCGTTGAAGTAAATAGTTTTATGACTGCAATAATAGTGGCATTTGTTTTAGGAATTTTAAATGCAATATTAAAACCCATATTAGTAATACTAACAATTCCAGTTACGGTTCTAACTCTGGGACTTTTTCTTTTAGTGATTAATGCATTTTTGATTCAACTTACCGGTCATCTGGTTAATGATTTTAGAGTTGATAGTTTTTGGTATGCATTACTCTTTGGCATCATTCTCTCCTTCATTACCTGGATTCTCGAGCAGCCTGTAAAACCCAGACATCGAAGGCCCTAAGCCTGTCTCCTGTATTTTCGTTTTTCGTGTTGAAAGGTGTTTCTGTGATTTTGGCACGTGAATTGGTATTGGCTAATCAAATGAATTATTCACCAATTTACGGAGGACCGAATCATGAAAAAGTCAGCACATTTATCCGGTAGTTTAAGGGAAGCATTTTCTGAGTCCCGTTCAGGAAAAGCAATGAGTTTCCTCTCTTTTTCAGGTTTAATGACAGTGATGTTTTTAATGCTGTCTATCCCCACTTCATCAGCATTTGGTCATCCGGCAGCATCTGAACTGCATCTGCGCATGCATGATAATGCATTCTTTACCGTAATGATAGGTAACCAGGAATACAGCCAGATGCGCAACCACTATATCATAGGTGGTCTGAAACCTGGCCGTCACTTTATGCAAGTAGTAAGATACAATGTTTATTACAACCATTACGGACAATCTTTTCATCAGCCTGTAGTAGTTTTTTCCGGCCATATAAATATAAAAGGCAGATCGCGCATATTTGCCATGATAGACAACC
>SKVR01000018.1 GCA_007129355.1 Bacteroidales bacterium
ATTCAATAATTATATGCTGCAGGATTTTTTATCCTAATCATCCAATTATGCTGTTTATATCAGCAAGTAAAAGTTAAATCCAACTTCTGATGGTAGTTTGATTTTTACAGCCCTGCACCACCCTCAATATTTCTTGAAAGGTCGCTTATAAAACGTGCCATGTAAGCTTAGATTTGGGTTAGTTAAAGTTTACATATGAGTTCACGCAGAGCCAATGCCACTTCAACCAGCTTATCTTCACTTACAATGCTTAAATTATCCTTCGGGGTGTGGGTAATGTCCTGCGTTTCCATGTTATCAATAAACCATTGCGATGTTACCGCAATAGCCGGAATTCCATATTGCAGGAAAATGCTGTGATCGCCCTGCGGCCATTGATGCCCTTCAGCCAGTTCCGGGTTATCTTTTACAAGCTTCCCGGCAACTTTCTGTATATGATCGGGTAAATCAAAAAATGAAAATGAGCTTTTGCCTTCATTGTAACCCACGCCGTCGATATTGATATTGAGCCGAATGTTATCAAATTTATCCTGGTTGGCCATGATCCATGTCATTTGGCCGGCTACTGAATAGTAGTCTTCGCCGTTGAAGGCCACAATTTCAATTATTTTTTCACCTGAATAGTCCTTGAGCAGCTCTGCAAGTAAAAGTAATACCACAACTCCTGTAGCATTGTCAATGGCTCCGGGGCTACCTTTTTTGGCATCTATATGCGCAGTGACTACAATGCGTTCCTGTCCGGGTTTTCCTTTTCTGCCGATCACATTGTATCCCTTCCCGGGAATCCTTTCCGAAACTGAATTAAGATTTGCAATTGATCCTGCATATTTCAGCAGTTTTTCACCTTCTTCTTCAGTCATATAAACTGATGGGATGTCAAAATCGCCATCTTCAATCATAGGGAAAGGATATACTCCACCTGCCAGGGCAGCATTTCTTCCTGTGGCACAAATTATTGCTGCAGCTCCGCTGTTTTCCAGCAGGGAAACAATTCTCTGATGGCTTTCAGGGTTGTAAAAAACGAAGTTTTTTGGCATGAGTTGCTCCCTTGCAATTTCACTGTGAAGCAGAATGATTTTTCCTTCAAAATCGCCATTCTCCAGTTCATCTGTGTTTTTTACAGTTGCCAATGGAGCTTCTGCAGAACAACCCAGTGAGTACGGACTAACATGAACCCTGAACGATTCGTTACCAGCCTTGAGTGTTGCCCCACCATCTTTCCAGTCAGTGGCATCAAATTCCTGGGTTTCAGTTTCCCAACCCAATCGGGTTAGTTCATTTGAGAAAAATTTTGTTGCCTTACGGTTTCCTTCGCTGCCCACACATCTTTCTTTGATTTCTGTGCAAAGGGTTTTTAAATGGGATTTGCTTTTTGTTATTAAATGGGTCATGTTGATTTTTTTTGTTTCACGCAAAGGCGCAAAGAATGCGCGAAGAGCGCTGAGTATGATTAAGTCCGGGCGCGACTCAAAGTCGCGCTCGGACTCGTTATGTTCTAATTAATAAATCCAATATTATTCACCACCAAAACCCCTTCCTGAGTGATATCAAAAATGAAACTGATGCAGGTGATGTTTTCAAAATCAAATTCAGGATGTTCAGCTACAAACTGTTCAAGCGGGAAAATATAGGTCTGGAGGATGGTCTCCGATTCAGACTGGTTTTGCATAAAAGAAAGTTTGGTAAATTTACGTTTGAGGGTGGGTTGCACAGGGGCAAAATTACTCAGCGGAAACTCCAGAACAGATCCGTTGATGTCGGCCAGACGAATAGTAAAATCTATGAACTCTTCCTTTTCTTCATCTTCATCTGGGTGATCGTTTTCCTGTTCTGCTTCATCATTTTCCTCAGATGCAGGTTCGTCTTCTTTCTCATCATCATCTTCATTATTTTCCTGATCATCCTTTTCGGGAGGATTTGCCTTCTCAGTTGATTCGGCCAGGGAGAAGATGAGTTTGGATTGTTTTCCCGTATTTAATGCATTTGCTGGCCAGCTGATATGATATGCAGGCATAAGTGTATCACTTTCAGTGGTATTCCATCCCAGGAACAGGGCGCGAGTATTGTAATCGCCCCAGTTTAAAGAAAGAGTTTGTTCGCGCCAGATACTGAGATCGCTGGTATGGATTGTACTTTGAGCTAATGTACCGGTGCTCAGATCCAGATCTTCCATAAAAGTGCTGATATATTCAGTTCCGGATTGTTCATACTGACTTATGTAGATTGTTTCCGGCAGCCAGTGACGTGCGGTGCGATAATCCATAAACATGCTGCGAAGATCCGTTTCATTACGCAGGGTAGCATCCAGAAAAGCACTGATATAGGTTTTTGAGATGGTTTGTTGATCTTCTTCAGACATTAGCTGCCCCAGATTATAAAAGTTGATCCGTGGACTTGGGCCGTCTGTATTGCCCCATATGCTGTTAAACTGTCCGTGGTTGGCGCCCCAGATATAAACGCCGGCCCTGAAACCGTCAAAACCGTCGGAAAAGCTTATACGGTTGAACTGACGCATTGCCTGGTAGGATGATACATCGGCATCATGTGAGCCCTGAAGGGTCAGATAGTTTATGTCGGAAAGCGGTGTGCGTGTGCGGGCAGGCTGGTATTGCCCGTCGCTTGGTGCTATGGCGATGATGGAGCGGATATTAAAGTTGAAGTCAAAGATCTCATTGGCATCATCAGGGTAATAGGGCAGGCGGTTGAAAAGTGCCGCATGGCCCACAGCTTCACCACCGCGAGAATGACCTATGAGTGCAATATTTTCCATATCAACCTTACCATAAAATATATTTTCGTCTTCCTGGTTCCATTGCTGCCAGGTTTCCAGATGTTTCAGTAAAAGCCACCCACGGGCATCGTTTTCATTGTTGAGACCTTTAGGAAGATCTGTGTAAGAACCATTCAGGAAGTTCTGGTCAACCGTAGCCAGGATATATCCCCTTGATGCCAGCAGTTCACCCAGGTAAGCATA
>SKVR01000321.1 GCA_007129355.1 Bacteroidales bacterium
AATACCTGGTCTTTCAACAGATTTTAAATGTTCCAACTCCTTTTTGAGTTTCTCAAGACCTTCTTGTGTAAAATATTTAACCTCATTCATAATTGTATGGTATTATTGTTTAACATTATCCCTGCATGTATTTCATTTGAAATCAATGCTACTCTGAAAGGGACTGTAAACAGGATTTTTTTAAATGTTATCGGATTCTATTAAGATTCTGGCCCCTTTTTGTCTCTCCCTGGTTGGTGTTATGACTTCCGGAATTATCCGGTATATATGGGGTGTTAAGGGGGCTTTTTCGAGATAAAGTGTGGTTTGTGACGTAACCCCGGTGAGAAATAAGGTCTGGGGTAGTTGCATGAAAATACAGCCATAATGATACCGTTTCAGGTATTCCCCGAAGTAGCATTTTAATTTGTATGTGATATGCAAAATATACATGTTTTTATCTCTGATGCAGTTTTGAAAGGTATAAAAAAAAACAGCTGACAGCATGCATGCATCAAAACATAACTGACAACCCTGATTGTTTGCGATCTTTAATTGGCTTTCCTGGCAGGTAAACCCGCGTTTTTATAAAATTATGCTTTTATATAACACAAAAGCAAACAGGTTTTTCCCGTTTGCATGAGCAAATTTAATGATTATTTGATAAATAAGCTTGAAAAAGATGAAATAATTAAAAATATTTTTTCTTAATTATTTCACTGTAAATGATGGCTTTGCGTCCGTCAAATTCAAAGTCTTCTTTTGCAACATATTCCTCATCCAGATCAACCACCTCAAGTTCTTTGTCTTTTTCTTCTGTCTTTTCGTACTCATCTTCGTAAGACCTTATAAGGTCTTCTATAGTTTCAATCTTTCCTTCTGCAGAAAATTCATAATCGTCAGTAATAGCATCAGCACCTTCAAATTCTTCTACTTTTTCAGAAATGATATCTTCATTGAATCTTCTTTCAGGTTTTCTGTCATCCTGGTAAGTTCTTTCCTTTGTGTAAGCAGGTCTGGATGCTTCCTGGGGTTGTGGTTTTTTTTCTTTGGGCTTGGTTTCGGCACCAAAGAAATCTTCCAGAAGTTCTTCAAAATCTTTTGAGGGTTCTTTTTCCTGTTGACTTGTGGGTGGTGCCGGTTGATATTCGCGGGTTTCTTCGCTTCGGGAAGGCTGAGTTTCCTGTCTTTGCTGTTTCTGTTGCTGCTGTTGTTGTTTTTTCTTTTTACTGCCCAGAATACTTATTACCAGCCATATTATTGCAAGAAAAATATATAAAAGCTCTTCCATTTTGATTATTTTTTCTGATACGTATTTCTATCTTCTTCCTCGGATGGCATTATACCAACGCACATAGAACGGTTTATTCCGCGGATTGTTTATTAACCGGTTGCTTTTACTGCGGGTTTGTTTCATCCTTTGCCGGGTTTCAGGGCTCTGCATCTGTACATGCCTTTTTTGCGCCTGGCGCATTGCTCTTTCCCCTTCTTTTCTCCTTTCTTCCGCCCTTTTTTCATGCTGACGTTCCGTTCTTGCTGCTTTATAATTCGGACCACAAGATGTTACCGGCAAAAATACCAATAAAAAAATGAGTAAGTGATACCGGAATAATCTTTTTACCATAATCAATGCTTATGCAATAATTTACAGTGAAACAAAGTTAGAAAAATCAGTGTAACTTTGTAATGTTCAAACGAAAACCCAATGAATTTATTTTTAAAATTCTACAGAAGCCCTGCTTTATCAGTAATCTTAATAATATGTATTGCAACTACTTCCTGCACAAAAGATGACAGGCATCCTGTACCTTATTACCCGGTGGATTTTATCATTAATGTGGAATCTACACAACATATTGAACTGAATAGCATTGGGGGCTGGGCTTATTATACAGGAGGATTCAAGGGTATTATCATATACAGGGCACAGGAAGATGAGTTTACAGCCTTTGATCGTGCATGTCCTTACCATCCCTATTCCAACTGTCGTATTATTGTTGAAAATCCCCCACTGGCCAAGGGTACCGAGTGCGAATCTGTATTTCTTTTAATTGACGGATCTCCGGTTTCCGGGCCATCAAAACATCCCCTCAGAGCTTACCGAACAAGTTTTAGTTACCCTTACCTGCATGTTACCAATTTTTAAGAGAGCATTTCAGATAGAAAAAACAAAACCGGGCAGTTATTAAAACTACCCGGTTTTTCATAAACATTATGGTTCAATTTTAACCTTAACCTTAACCTAGTACCTGTAATGCTCAGGTTTGTAAGGACCGTATTCCTTAACGCCTATGTATTCGGCTTGTTCCGTTGAGAGTTTAGTCAGTTTTACTCCGATCTTTTCCAGATGCAGACGTGCCACTTCCTCATCAAGGTGTTTGGGTAACCGGTATACGTCAATTTCATAATTATTTTTCCAGAGCTCCATTTGAGCAACTACCTGATTGGTAAATGAATTGCTCATTACAAACGATGGGTGGCCGGTAGCACAGCCCAGGTTTACGAGTCGGCCTTCGGCGAGCATAAAAATTTCATGACCATCGGGGAATACATACTTGTCAACCTGTGGCTTGATGTTGATTTTTTGAATGCCAGGAGTTTGGTCAAGTTTGTCGACCTGTATCTCATTATCGAAGTGCCCGATGTTGCAAACTATGGCCTGATCTTTCATTTGCTTCATGTGCTCAACGGTAATAACATCTTTGTTGCCTGTTGCAGTAACAAAAATGTTTCCTTCATCCAGGGCATCTTCCACAGTTTTTACTTCAAAACCTTCCATAGCAGCCTGTAGTGCGCAAATGGGGTCTATTTCGGTAACGATAACGCGTGCTCCGTATCCGCGCACACTGTGCGCACAACCTTTGCCAACATCACCATAACCGCAAACCACAACAACTTTACCGGCTATCATAACGTCGGTAGCTCTTTTAATACCATCGGCCAGCGACTCACGGCAACCATACAAATTGTCGAATTTTGACTTGGTAACAGAATCGTTAACATTGATGGCCGGAACCAGCAATTCTCCCTTTTCCATCATTTGATATAAGCGATGAACGCCTGTGGTAGTTTCTTCAGAAACACCTTTCCAGTCTTTTACCATCTGGTGCCATTTCTGATTGTCCTTTTCAAGAGTATTTCTCAAAAGCTTCAGGATTTCCAACTCCTCACGGCTATCTGGTTCTTTATCAAGAACAGATGGATTTTTTTCTGCTTTATATCCCAGGTGAATAAGCAGAGTTGCATCACCACCATCGTCAACAATAAGCTGTGGGCCTTGTCTGTCAGGAAAAGTAAGAGCCTGATCGGTGCACCACCAGTACTCTTCAAGGGTTTCGCCTTTCCAGGCAAAAACGGGAATTCCTCTTTTAGCAATGGCTGCGGCAGCATGATCCTGGGTTGAGAAAATATTGCAACTGGCCCAGCGCACGTTGGCACCTAATTCAACCAGTGTTTCAATTAAAACAGCGGTTTGTACGGTCATGTGAAGAGAACCCATGATCCTTACATCTTTCAAAGGCTTCTCTTTACCATGCTTCTCGCGTAAGGCCATCAAACCGGGCATTTCCTTTTCAGCAATTTCTATTTCTTTTCTTCCGAACTCAGCCAGAGAAATATCAGCAACTTTATAGGTGAGTTGTGTATCTGTTAAAACTTTTTCCATTCTGTTTTGTGATTTAAATTTTATAATTTTGCAAAGTTAACACTTTAAATGCTAAAGTGAAAAAGCCTGACAAGCTATTATAATACAAAAAAGACACACAGAGGTTCAAACAAGGTGGTGCAAAAAAAGAAATTTTTTCTGCATGTCGGTGGTTTCGGACCGCCTATAAGCATTACCTCTTGAAAAGCACAGTATGAGTTTGTTTTTAAAGAAATTTGTTCAGGATGCTGCTATCGGCATATGGGAGATCAATGAAAGCGTAGATCAGATGTACGCACAAATCAGTCTTTCTGAAGATGAAGAAAAAATCTTTTCTTCCCTGAAAACCCCAACCCGCAAGCAGCACTGGCTGGCATACAGGATGATACTCCCATACCTGGTTCGTGATCATGAGCTTAGTGCAATTACTTATGATGAATATGGCAAACCTTATTTGAACAATGGGGTTAGGCATATCTCCGTATCACACTCCGGAAGATATTCTGCACTTATTGCAAGCCCGAAATATACTGTGGGAATTGATATTGAAAGGATGGAAGAGAAAATCAGGCGGATCAGTCACAAATTTCTCAATGAATCTGAAATGATAGAAAACGGGAAAAGTTTATCAGTTGAGCAACTTTACGTTATCTGGGCAGCCAAAGAAACTTTGTACAAACTACACGGTAAACGAGATATTCTTTTTCGTGAACATATCTACATTGAACCTTTTAAAGTTGAAGAGCACGGCTTGATTTACGGAACCATCAAAACTGATTATGATGAAAGAATTTTTCCGGTCGAATATCAGTTAATTGATGATTACATTCTCGCGTATGCTCTTGACCGTTGAAAACCGCCGGATTTCTTATCTTTACAACTGAATTACATATCTGATTTTTCATGCTTAAATCCATATACCACAAAATCCTGACTGATTCTGATCAGAAAAAACGACAACTGGCGGTTTTGATTGATCCCGATAAGGTAGATGAAGAAGGTGTAATGGGGGTAGCTGAAATGGTAAACCGCTATCGTGCCGATTATGTATTTTCAGGGGGTAGTCTTTTAACAAGTGACTTTATGCCTACCTGCCTGAAGATTCTTCGTGAAACAGTTCACGTTCCGGTCATTATTTTCCCGGGAAATAACATGCAGGTAAACCCCAATGCTGATGCTATTTTGCTGCTTAGCCTTATATCAGGGCGAAACCCTGAGTTATTGATCGGAAATCATGTACTTGCTGCTCCAGTCCTTAAAAAATCAGGTTTGGAAATAATACCCACAGGCTATATGCTTATTGAGAGCGGAAAGATCACTTCTGTGGTATATATGAGCAACACTACCCCCATCCCTTCCGATAAACCCGATATTGCATCTTGTACAGCTATGGCAGGTGAAATGCTGGGGATGAAGCTTATCTACATGGATGCAGGCAGTGGTGCAGCATTGCCTGTTTCGGCCAGGATGATCCGACACGTGAGGTCCAATATTAAAGTACCACTAATCGTTGGGGGTGGCATTCGCACAGCTGATGATGCTATTAAAACCTGGGATGCCGGAGCAGATATTATTGTTGTGGGTAATGCTACAGAACATGAACCGGATTTTATTCGCAGGTTATGCGAAACCAGGGACTTTATGAATGGTGCAACAGATATGAAATACCAAATAAAGGCCCGATAATTAAAGCCTGGTGATGAATTTATCTCAACTCCCGTCTATAGGCAAAGAATCCGTCAAAAATTTTTAATTTCGCATACAAAACTAATATGAATCTAAATAATAACAAGATATGAATTATGATTTGATCGTTTTAGGTAGCGGGCCGGGAGGATATGTAGCGGCCATTCGTGCATCCCAGCTGGGGATGAAAGTAGCTGTAGTGGAAAAAGCTGAACTGGGTGGTGTGTGCCTGAACTGGGGGTGTATACCCACCAAAGCTTTACTCAAAAGTGCAAATGTTTTTGAATATCTTAAGCATGCAAAGGATTATGGCGTTTCTATTGATGCCGAACCCAAAGCCGATCTGGCAGCCATGGTAAAAAGAAGCCGCGAAGTAGCCGCAGGAATGAGCAAAGGAATTCAGTTTCTTTTCAAGAAGAACAAAATTGAAGTTCTTGAAGGATTTGGTAAGGTGTTGCCTGGCAAAAAAGTAGAAGTAAAATCAGAAGACGGCAAATCAAATGAATATTCAGCAAAAAATATTATTATATCTACCGGTGCCCGCTCACGCGAACTTTCCGGCCTAAAGCAGGACGGTGAAAAAATCATTGGCTACCGCAAAGCCATGGTACTCGAAGAGCAGCCTGAAAGCATGGTAGTTGTGGGCTCAGGGGCTATAGGTTCGGAGTTTGCTTACTTCTACAATTCAATCGGAACCAAGGTAACACTGGTGGAGTTTATGCCAAACATTGTTCCTGTGGAAGATGAGGAGGTTTCAAAACAGCTTGAACGTTCCTTCAAAAAAGCAGGCATTAAGGTAATGACCAAATCTACTGTTGAAGGAGTTGATATCAAAGGTAAGAAATGCAAGGTGAAAGTAAAAACCCCAAAAGGTGAAGAGGTAATTGAAACCGACATAGTACTTTCAGCCGTGGGTATTACCACCAATATTGAAGGAATTGGCCTGGAAGAAACTGGAATCAAAGTTGAGAAGGATAAGATTATAGTGGATGAGTTTTACCGCACCAATGTTGAAGGTTATTATGCCATAGGTGATGTGGTTTCTGGCCAGGCCCTTGCACACGTTGCTTCTGCAGAAGGAATCTTATGTGTGGAGAAAATAGCAGGCCATAATCCTGAGCCCATAGATTATAATAATATCCCGGGTTGCACATACTGCAGTCCCGAAGTAGCCTCAGTGGGATATACCGAAAAAGCAGCCAAAGAAGCCGGCTATGAGCTGAAGGTGGGTAAATTCCCCTTCTCTGCATCAGGAAAAGCCAGTGCAGCAGGCAGTAAAGATGGTTTTGTGAAAGTGATTTTCGATGCCAAATACGGAGAACTGCTGGGAGTTCATATGATTGGTGCCAATGTTACTGAAATGATTGCTGAGGCGGTTGTTGCCCGTAAACTGGAAACTACAGGCCATGAGATCATAAAAGCCGTTCACCCGCACCCTACCATGAGCGAAGCCATGATGGAAGCTACAGCCGCTGCTTATGACGAAGTTATTCACCTTTAAGGGTTTATTGGTTTATAAGTTGATAGGTTTAGGGGTTTAGAAGTTTATAAGTTGATTGGTTGATAAGTTGATTGGTTTATAGGTTGAAATCTGTGTCCCCTGTTTCTGATTTATCGGAAGCAGGGGAGTTTTAAATCCAAACTTCAGACTCAGAAAACTATATGAGAAATGAAAAATAAAAATACCAGACCTATACGCGGTTACCACTATTAAGCATTAACAATTCACAATTCCTAAACACTACCCTATGTGCGGTATCTGCGGAATCTATTCTTTTAACGGGCCTTTGGAGCAACCTGCTCACCTGATAATTTCCGCGCTGGAAACGCTCAAAAAGAGGGGACCTGAGGTTCAGGCAAATTATTGCCGTTCGCATGTGGCACTGGGGCATAGCCGCCTTTCCATCATTGATACTTCGGAAGCTGCAAATCAGCCATTCTGGGATGAAACCGGAGAAAATGTGATCATTTATAATGGAGAGATTTACAACTTCAGACAATTGCGTAAACGACTCATGGGCAGGGGAATCAGCTTCCGAACCCAAAGCGATACCGAAGTTCTTCTAAAGTGGATCATTGAAAAGGGACCTGAAGGCATCAATGAGCTGCAGGGATTTTTTGCTTTTGCCATTTTTAATAAAAAAGACGGGTCGCTGTTGATTGGCAGGGACCGGTTTGGCATTAAACCATTGTTTTATCATTTTGATGAGCAAAAGTTTCTTTTTGCATCTGAGATGAAAGCACTCATCCGGCTGGGTATTCCTAAAGTTATTGATTATACATCATTGCAGATATATTTCCAGTTAAATTATATCCCAGCGCCCTGGAGTATTTATGAAAATGTTCTGAAGCTGATGCCGGGGCATTATATGGTGATCAGGGACGGGCATATCGAAGCCAGGAATTACTATTCTTTACCTATAACTCCACGGCAGGAATATAAAGATGTTTCTTACGAAAAAGCCATGGGTCTGCTTCAGGAAAAACTGGAAGCAGCAGTTGTTAAAAGGCTTGTTTCAGATGTACCATTGGGTGCTTTTCTAAGCGGGGGTATAGATAGCAGTATAATTGTTGCATTGGCGGCAAAGCATGTAAGCCAGCTTAAAACTTTTTCCATTGGCTTCAGAGATGAGCCCATGTTTGATGAAACAAAGTATGCCCGCAGCGTGGCAAAAATGCACAAAACAGACCATACAGAATTTTCGCTCACTACAAATGATCTGCTCGATTGCCTTTATGATGTTCTGGATTACACTGATGAACCTTTTGCTGATTCATCGGCCCTTGCGGTTTATATCCTGAGTCGCGAGACCAGATCAAAGGTAACAGTAGCGCTTTCAGGGGATGGTGCCGACGAAATGTTTGCCGGTTACAACAAACACATGGCTGAATGGAAAGCACAAAAGGGCGGCATGATGGCTCAGATACTTAAGTATCTGCATCCTGGCATGGCGCTGATGCCGAAATCCCGTCATTCAGGTCTTGGAAATAAGATCAGGCAGTTGCACCGTTTTGGGGAGGGTATGAACCTGGAAGCTGATGAACGTTACTGGCGCTGGGCAGCTTTTACCGAAGAAAACTATCCGCATCAACTTCTTTTAAAACCTGCAAATCAAGATGAATATCTTTACAGAAAGCGTGAGCTTCTGAAATATGTCAGGAACAATGCCAATGATTCGTTGAATGATGTTTTGCTGAATGACATGCACCTGGTACTTACTAATGACATGCTTACCAAGGTAGATATGATGTCGATGGCCAACTCTCTGGAAGTTAGGGTTCCGTTTCTGGATCACGAAGTGGTTAACTTTGTTTTTTCACTCCCTGATTCCTATAAGATCGATAAAACCCAGCGGAAAAAGATTTTAAAAGATGCTTTCAGACACATGCTGCCACAGGAATTATACCATCGGCCAAAACAGGGTTTTGAGGTTCCATTATTATCATGGTTCCGATCAGAATTAAAAGAAACCATCCTGAACAAATGGCTCGAAAATGAGTTTATCAGCGATCAGGGTGTGTTTAATCCTAAAGTTATTAACAATTTGAAGAAAAAAATATTTTCGCGCAATCCCCATGAAATACATGCGCAAATATGGAGTTTAGTGGTATTTCAGCATTGGTATGAACAAAACCAATAAAAAAATACGTAATTCCCTTAACATTATCTTGATACTTTTTTTGTATTATTGCCATAAATATTTAGACAAAACAATCAAATTCAATTAAATGCCACGAATATTACGCATCCTGAATCGTTTCAATCTGGGTGGTCCTACCTATAATGCCGCATATCTTACCAAATATCTTAGCAAAGATTTTGAGACCTTGCTGGTGGGGGGAGCTAATGGCGATAGTGAAAAAAGTTCGAAATATATAGTAAACCAATTGGGCATT
Source organism: Bacteroidales bacterium (assembly GCA_007129355.1). GTDB lineage: Bacteria > Bacteroidota > Bacteroidia > Bacteroidales > UBA7960 > SKVR01. The sequence continues at coordinate 9,206 of SKVR01000321.1, forward strand.
GAGCCCCATGTTATACCTTCGATGCGAAGGGAGATCTCTCCGGCTGACGATTACCGTGCCTATAAGGAAATAAAGGATATAATTAAGGCATTAAAACCGGATATTGTTCATACCCATGCATCCAAAGCGGGTGCACTTGGAAGACTTGCAGCCATTCATCAGGATGTGCCTGTAATTATACATACATTTCACGGACATGTATTTGAGTCTTATTTCGGACCCCTTAAAACTTCATTTTACCAAAAAGTTGAACGGTATTTTGCCAGACACAGCAACCGTATAATTGCCATAAGTGATAACCAGAAAAATGATCTTACGAAAAAGTACAAAATATGTCCCGAAGAAAAAGTAAGTGTTGTTCCTCTGGGCTTTGATCTGAGCCGTTTCCGCGAGAACAAAGAAGAAAAACGTGCACTTTTCAGGCAAAATTACAAGATTAAGGATGATGAAATTGCCATTGGTATCATTGGTCGCCTGGTACCCATTAAAAATCATTCCATGTTTCTGGATGCTCTTAAGATCATTCAGAATAAAACAAGCAAAAAGATTCGTGCTTTCATTGTTGGTGATGGTGAGTCGCGCGAAATTATCAAACAAAAAGCTATCAACCTTGGAATTGACTTTGTCAATGGTCTTGGCGAATACCATCCGGCTACACTAACATTTACGAGCTGGCTAACAGAGATGGATTATGTAAACGCCGGGCTTGATATTGTTGCACTTACTTCGCTTAATGAAGGTACCCCGGTAAGTCTTATTGAAGCCCAGGCTGCAGGAAAACCTGTTGTGACAACCAAGGTGGGGGGTATCGAAGATGTCGTAATTCCAAACCAAACAGCTTTGCTCGCCGAAAAGGATAATATTACCGATTTTGCTCAGAAGCTTTTGTATCTTATTGAAAATGATGATCTGAGAATTTCTTTCGGGCACAAAGGCTGGTCACAGGTGGGTGAGAAATATCATTATTCCCGCCTGGTAAGAGACATGGAAGTACTTTACGACAAACTGCTCGATAAAAAAGTGATTTACCCGGTATCACGGCCTGTATGGATTTCAGAAGCGTCCTGATTAAATTACTGAAATTTGCTTTTAAGTAACCGGTAACCCTGATGCATATGTATGGGGTTTGTTTGTGTTTTTTTCTGAGATCCTTGTGTTAAAACCCTATTTTTTCAGCTTAAAAACCAAAGCTTTTGTTAATTTTGCAGGCAATCAAACCTGACTAAATTTATCATTTCAATTAATATACGTGAAAAGAATCTGGATTATTCTCATCATTGCCATTACTTTTTCTTCCTGTCAGATACTGAATCCGGAGCGCATGTTACGCACACCTCCGGATTATGAATTTGCATCTGTAGAAGATGCACGGATAGAGGTAGAGTATCGTCTTGCTCCCAATGATGAGTTGTTTTTCAGGTTGTATACCAACGATGGCGAAAGGCTTGTTGATCCTATCAGTCCCACTGCACAGCAACAAACCAGAGGTGATCATAATTACCGCATAGAGTTTGACGGATATGTTAAAATCCCTGTAATGGGACGAGTAAAACTAAGTGGGATGACACTCAGGGAAGCAGAAAAATTTCTGGAAGATAAGTTCTCGGAATTTTACAACCGTCCATTCGTGCAACTCAGGGTAACCAATAACCGGGTTATTATTTTTCCGGGAGGTCGCGGCGGCACATCAAGAGTTGTATATCTGGAGAATACCAATACAAATCTTTTTGAGGCACTGGCAATGGCCGGGGGTATTGCCGATGGCAGGGCAAACCGTGTGAAAGTAATCAGGGGCGATCTTAACGATCCTCAGATCTTCCTTATCAACCTTGCTTCCATTGAAGGGGTGAAGAATGCCGATATGGTGCTTCAGGCCAATGATATTATTTATGTTGAGCCTCGTGAAAGGGTACCGCAAAGAATTATGGAGAATGTAGGTCCTTATCTTACCTTGTTTTCCACAGCCTTAATTATTTATTCAATTTTTAAGTGATCTGATGTCAAATCCCCAGGTAAGGAAAATATCAGCCATAAATGATGAACTGGATATA
>SKVR01000159.1 GCA_007129355.1 Bacteroidales bacterium
CAGCAGGATTCATACGCATGGCAACATCAATGAATTCCTTGTCAAGAAAAGGAACCCTGCCCTCTACACCCCATGCGGCAAGCGATTTATTCGCGCGCAAACAATCGTACAGGTGCAGCTTGCTTACTTTTCTCAGGGTTTCTTCGTGCAGAGCTTTTGCATTGGGCGCTTTGTGAAAATAGAGGTATCCCCCAAAAATTTCATCTGCACCTTCGCCGGTGAGCACCATTTTTATCCCCATAGATTTGATCACTCTGCCCAGCAGGTACATAGGAGTTGAAGCCCTTACAGTGGTAACATCATAAGTTTCCAGATGATAGATAACATCACGCACGGCATCCAGACCTTCCTGAATGGTATATTTGATTTCATGATGAACCGAACCAATATGTTCAGCCACTTTTCGTGCTGCGGCAAGATCGGGAGAACCTTCCAGCCCAATCACAAACGAGTGCAATTGCGGCCACCAGGCATCCTGGGTATCCTGGGTTTCAATGCGATGTGCAGCATATTTTTTTGCAATGGCAGAAATAATAGAGGAATCAAGGCCTCCTGAAAGTAGCACTCCATAAGGAACGTCAGACATCAGTTGCCTGTGAACAGCATCTTCCAATGCTTTTTTTAATTCAGCAATATCAGTAGGGTTATCTTTTACATGGTCATACTCCATCCAATCGCGCTTATACCACTGTTGCGGTTCACTGTCATGATTGGTAAGATAATGGCCGGGAGGAAACTCCTGGATCCGGATGCAATAGCCCTCAAGGGCTTTTAGTTCTGAACTTACATAAAACTGACCGTACTGGTCCCATCCCATATAAAGAGGAATGATGCCGATATGGTCGCGGGCAACCATGTATGAATTGTTTTTTTGGTCATAAATGCAGAATCCAAAAATACCGTTCATCTCTTCCAGAAACGAAGGCCCCTGCTCAGCGTAAAGAGCAAGAATTACTTCACAATCAGAACCGGTAAGGAATTCATAGGAATCACCAATGCGTTTCCTGATATCGAGGTGATTATATATTTCACCATTAACGGAAAGAACCAGGTTTTTATCTTTGCTCAACAGAGGCTGTCCTCCGGAGCTAGGGTCAACAATAGAGAGGCGTTCATGCGCCAGAAGAGCATTCTCGCAGGAGAACAGTCCGCTCCAGTCAGGACCACGATGCCGGACTTTTTTCGACATCTCCAGCACCTGCCTGCGCAATACCTCGCCAGGTCTTTTTACATCAAATACACATACTATCCCACACATAGGTAAATGGTTTTGGGATTAACAAATAATAAATAAACTAAAAAAGTGGTTTCCAAACCAAACAAGATACAAAAGTACGATAATTTGCAAACAACATGAAAGTTTGAAACCACTGTTTACCTAAATTCAAGCAAGATGGGTTAATACTATTGTATGATTTTCAACCGATCCCGACAAAATAAAATATTAACTTTGTTTTATCATGAATGTAAACGGAATACACTACCGCACCATCTGGGTAAAGGAAACTGACCGCCAGGTAATTCAAATAATCGACCAGCGGCATTTGCCCCACCGGTTTATTTTGGAGGATCTGGTATCGCTAGATGATGTTTTCACTGCCATAAAAGATATGCATGTGCGGGGAGCAGGTCTTATCGGGGCCACAGCGGGTTATGGTATGTACCTGGCTGCACTGGAAGCTTCACGAAGTGATTCGTTTGATACATTTCTGGCAGAGGCAGCCGAAAAACTCAAATCGGCCCGCCCCACCGCAATGAACCTTTTTTGGGCCGTGGATAAACAACTGGAAGCCATAAGCTCTGTAGCTTCTGCGGATGAAAAAATCTCTCTGGCATTTCAAACCGCCAAAAAAATTGCCGATTCGGATGCCGAATATTGCCGCCGTATTGGCGAACAGGGTGTTAAACTTATTGAAGAGATCAGCCGCAGCAAAGGTGGCAAACCTGTAAACATCCTTACCCACTGCAACGCGGGATGGCTGGCATTTGTGGATTTCGGCTCTGCTACCGCTCCCATTTATGCTGCCCATGATAAAGATATAGATGTGCATGTTTGGGTTGATGAAACCCGCCCGCGCAACCAGGGAGCTGCTCTCACCTGCTGGGAGCTGGGCAACCATGGCGTACCCCACACCCTCATCACCGACAATGCCGGAGGGTACCTCATGCAACAGGGACAGGTTGATCTGGTGATTGTGGGGTCCGACCGTACTACTTACACGGGAGATGTGGCTAACAAAGTAGGCACTTACCTGAAAGCCCTCGCCGCCCGCGATAACAACATCCCGTTTTATGTGGCATTGCCCTCTTCCACAATCGACTGGAAAACGGAAGACGGAGTTAAGGAAATTCCGATTGAGCAAAGAGATCCGGATGAAGTAGCATTTGTGGATGGCTGGTGTGAAGGTGAAGTCAAAAAAGTACGCATTTGTCCCGAAAACAGTCCGGCAGCCAATTATGCTTTCGATGTTACCCCGGCACGCCTGGTTACCGGTCTCATCACCGAACGGGGCATCTGCAAACCGAATAAAGATGAAATTCTCAAACTTTTTCCTGAGATAACATAAAAAATCGTAATCCGAACCGAGGCGCAGCCGAGCTAAGCGAAGCTAAATCAAATTATTACAAATCAAAAATCTCAAATCCTTATTTTCTTACTTACTTATTTTATAACATTTTAAATCAGCTATATAACATCCCCCAGCCCCCTTCAAAGGGGGAGTAGGCCGGCAAAAACTCAACGAACTCATAAACACATAAACATCTAAACCCCTAAACATTTCAACTTCTAAACTCTTCAACCTTTCAACCTTTCAACCTTTCAACTCTTCAACTCATAAACCTATCAACTCATCAACCCATCAACCCATGCAAGAAGGCTACATCAAATTCAACTGCCACTGGAAAGAAGCCGGGCCTGTCTCCCATGACCATACCAGAAAAATCAATATCTGGCGGGATAAGTTGTATGCTTTGGGATTGATTGGAGTATACGATGATGGGATTGGTTTTGGAAATATCAGCATGCGATACCAGAGAAATACCTTCATCATTACCGGATCAGCTACCGGGGGATTGAAGCAATTGAATGAAAACCATTTTACCCTGGTAACCAACTATAACCTGGAGCAAAACAGCCTGGAGTGCAAGGGACCCATCATAGCATCATCCGAGTCGCTCACGCATGCAGCCCTTTACGAAAGTGCACCGGAAATACAGGCTGTCATTCATATTCATAATCTGGAAATGTGGAAAAGGCTGATAAACAGGGTGCCCACAACCCGCACCGATGCAGAATACGGCACACCGGAAATGGCTTTGGAAATCAAAAGATTATTCAGAGAAACCCATGTAGGGCAAGAAAAAATCCTGGTGATGGCTGGGCATGAAGAGGGGATAATTACTTTTGGAAAAGACATGAATGAAGCTGGAGAAGTGCTGCTGAAGCATCTTTAAATGGCACTGGTTCTTAACGATAAACCGAAAACTTCATTTCGAATAACTACTTTAACATTTAAGTCATACATCCTTATGATATGAAAAACCAGAACTATATCACTTCACCCACACCGTCTTTACATTCACAAACTCCCTGATTCCCAAATAAGAGAGCTCTCTTCCGTAACCACTCTGGCCGATACCCCCAAAAGGCAATCTTGGGTCGGATTTTACAAAATCGTTGACAAAGCAGCATCCTGCATTTAACTTTTCTTCCGCAATTTGTTGTCCCCGGTTTTTGTTCCGGGTAAACACAGCGGCACCTAATCCAAACTCACTGTCGTTGGCAATGCGGATGGCATCATCTTCGTCTTTTGCTTTGATGAGTGCAGCAACGGGTCCGAACAGCTCTTCTTCATAAGCCGGCATTCCCGGTTGCACATCCGCTAGCAGTGTAGGCGGATACCATGCTCCTCTCAGGTCGGGGATGTATCCTCCCAGCAGACATTTAGCTCCTTTTTCGATGCTTTTCAAAACCTGATCGTGGAGTTCATCACGCAGATCTTCCTGGGCCTGGGGACCCAGATCTGTATCTTCAGCAAAGGGATTGCCCATCTTCTTTGCTTTCATTTTCTCCACAAAAAGCTTCTCAAATTTTTCGTACACTTCTTCTGCAATAATGAAACGCTTGGCAGCAATGCAGCTTTGTCCGCTGTTTATGAGGCGGCTGGTAACGCAGGTTTCGGCAGCATATTCAAGGTCGGCATCGTCCAGTATGATATAAGGATCGCTGCCGCCAAGCTCCAATACCGTTTTTTTGATCATTTCGCCGGCTTTTTTTGCCACTGCACTTCCGGCTCCAACGCTGCCGGTAAGGGTAACTGCCTTTACCAGGGGATTCTCAATAACATGGGCAACCTCGCTGCCGGGTATGCGAAGCGTGCGAAAAATATTTTCAGGAAAACCGGCTTTCAGAAAAACTTCTTCTATGGCCATGGCACAACCCATTACATTGGAAGCATGCTTTAAAAGTGCGGCATTTCCGGCCATAAGCGCCGGGGCAGCAAAGCGAAACACCTGCCAGAAGGGGAAGTTCCACGGCATAACTGCCAGTACCACACCCAAAGGGTTATAGGCAATATAGCTGACAGTAGCCTCAGTTTCAATATCTTCAATGGAAAGGAAAGCTTCGGCATGTTCGGCATAATATTTACAGCATGCAGCACATTTTTCTACCTCTGCTACAGCCTGTTTCATGGTCTTGCCCATTTCGAGTACCATCAGGCGGGCGTACTTCTCCTTTTCTTCAAGCAAAACATCGGCAACTTTATCCATAAGTGCAGATCTTTCGGAAAAAGATGTTTGTTTCCATTGCAGCCATGCGTCATGTGTTGTATTGATGATGCTTTTCACATCATCTTTAGTATGCGGAGTATAAGTAGAGATGATTTCTCCGTTTACAGGGTTGATGGATTGGAACATATCTGTTTTTTGATGATAAAGTTAGGGTTTTTTGAATTGTGGAGGATATCCTTAATAGCTCGTTTACTTGATTGTTAACCTGATAACTTTAACCTTTTTTCCTTTGAATAATAGTTATCCTTTTAAAGCACATATCTAAAAGATATTCATAGCTTTGCAGTTCCGAACAAATTAACCAAAAGCTGCTATATGACTTTTTTAAATTTGATTTACCAGAGAATTAATTCTTTACACATTCCCATAATTTTTTTCCTGCTCCTTTTTATTTCCTGCGCCCCCGTGTACAACCCCAATAACCTATTCATGCCCGGGCTTGAAGAAAAAGGAGATTTGTCTGCAGAATTTGCCCTGGGCTCATCTGACCTGGGAGCCACCGCTGCTTTTGCGCTTTCGGATAATTGGGCCGTAATGGCGGGAGCACAAACCCGCAGCATTAATGAAAACTTTTCCGAGAAAAGCAATTTCTTTGAAGGAGGTGCCATCTGGTTTCAACATCCCGAAAGTTTTTTCCACTATGAAGTTTTGGGAGGTCTCGGATATGGTCGAACCGATTACTACCGGCGCTACCATTCACTTTTCAGCGGAACCTGGCGCTTGCAATATATGGAAGCAGACTACACGCGGTTCTTTCTTCAGTATAACATTCACTTTCCCTTGAGTATTTTTACTTTTTCAGTGGGGGCAAGAGCCAGTCAGCTATATATTTCTAATTATGAAGAAAACATATTTGCAGAAAGCGATTACAGGCTTATATCACAGCAAATTGAAAGTAATTTCAATGCTCTGTTCCTTGAACCCAACCTGAATATCAGCATTGATATTAACAATGTCAGCCTGTTTACCCGAGCAGGTCTTTCGTTGCAAACCACCGGTCCGGAAAACATTATGGACCATTCTCCTTTTATGCTGAACCTGGGATTCAGGATCAGGCTCAATACGTTGGGGAGCAAATGATGTCTTGTTTCTTTTTGTTAACAACTTCTGAAAAATAATTTTTAAACTAAAGTTTCAGAATAGTAATTTTGTATTCCGGTTAGAAAAAAGGATTACTTACCGGAAAGCCCCGGCTTTCCACATCAAATTAAATCATGACCGGAAACCCTTCTGCTGCCCCGGCAGCTCGATATGTGCCACAATCCGATGCAGCTTTATTACTCCCCGATGGCAATTCCTTTGCAGGCTATTCCTTTGGCTTCAGGAAGGCCATAGCCGGGGAAGTGGTTTTTAACACTGCCATGTCGGGTTACCCCGAGAGCCTTACCGACCCGTCATACCAGGGCCAGATCCTGGTATTGACTTATCCGCTGATAGGCAATTATGGCGTACCACCCATGATAAAGGAACAAAACCTGCTAAAGTATTATGAGTCGGAGAATATTCACATTTCCGGACTTATCATTTCAGAATATTCTTTCGAATCAAGTCACTGGAATGCCTGGAGAAGTCTTTCCAGCTGGCTCATCGAGCAGCAGATACCTGCCATAGGCGGAATTGATACCCGTGCACTTACAAAAATTCTGCGCGAAAAAGGCAGTATGCCGGGTAAAATAGAATTTGCCGGGCAATCCGTTGAATTTACTGACCCCAACGAACGTAACCTGGTCAATGAAGTCAGCACCCGTGAAGTAATTAGCTATGGCAGCGGGAAATATAAAATTGCCCTGGTAGATTGTGGTGTGAAGTTCAATATCATTCGTAAATTACTTGAACGTGATACAACTGTTATTCGCCTTCCATGGGATTATGACTTTACTACTCTCGATTACGATGGCCTTTTCATCTCCAATGGCCCGGGCGACCCAAAAAAATGTTCTACCACAATACAGAATATTTCCAAAGCCATGAATATGAATAAACCCATCTTCGGAATTTGCCTGGGAAATCAGCTCATGGCACTGGCTGCCGGCGGAGATACCTTTAAGCTAAAGTACGGCCACCGAAGCCATAACCAGCCGGTTTTGCTCAAAGGCACCAATCGTTGTTTTATCACTTCCCAAAATCATGGTTTTGCAACCCGCTACGAGTCATTGGGGAAAGAATGGGAAGAACTTTTTGTCAATATTAACGACCAAACCAATGAAGGCATAAAGCATAAAAGCAAGCCTTTTTTCTCAACGCAGTTTCATCCCGAAGCATCCAGCGGACCAACGGATACGGATTTTTTGTTTGATGAGTTCATTGAGATGATAAAGAAGTCGGAAAACACAAGACCGGAGAAGGAAGTTTGAAAGATGTGCCAACCTACTCCCCCTTTCAAGGGGGTCGGGGGAATGTTAAAAACCAAATAACCCAAATACACTTAGCTATCACCATGAAAATAAAAAAAGTCCTCGTTATTGGTTCGGGTGCTCTTAAAATCGGCGAAGCCGGCGAATTTGACTACTCCGGCTCCCAGGCACTCAAAGCCCTGAAAGAAGAAGGTATACAAACCGTTCTTATAAACCCCAACATTGCCACGGTGCAAACCTCCGAAGGAATTGCCGATACCATTTACTACCTGCCTGTAACCCCATTTTTTGTAGAAAAGGTGATTCGTAAGGAAAAACCGCAGGGCATATTACTGGCATTCGGCGGACAAACGGCCCTCAATTGCGGCGTAGAACTACACAGAAGTGGCGTATTGAAAAAGTATAAATTAAAAGTACTTGGCACCCCGGTAGAGGCTATTATGAACACCGAAGACCGGGAGCTTTTTGTGAAGAAACTGGATGAGATCAATGTGCTGACCATTAAAAGTGAAGCGGTAAATTCAGTTAAGGAAGCTCTGAGAGCGGCTAATGAACTTGGGTATCCTGTTATCGTAAGAGCCGGTTATACACTTGGGGGTCAGGGAAGCGGCTTCTGCAATGATGACACCGAGCTGGAGCAACTGGCTCAAAAAGCTCTGAATCACGCTCCGCAAATCCTCGTGGAAAAATCGTTGAAAGGATGGAAGGAAGTGGAATATGAAGTGGTGCGCGACCGCTACGATAACTGCATTACCGTATGTAACATGGAAAATTTTGACCCGCTGGGAATACATACCGGCGAAAGTATTGTCATTGCTCCATCACAAACCCTTACCAATACCGAGTACCATAAGCTGCGGGAAATTGCTATCAAAATTGTTCGTCATATCGGTATTGTAGGAGAGTGTAATGTGCAGTATGCGCTTGACCCCCTATCAGAAGATTACCGGGTAATAGAAGTAAATGCCCGGCTTTCGCGCTCCAGTGCCCTGGCATCAAAAGCTACAGGATATCCGCTGGCTTTCGTTGCGGCTAAGCTTGGATTGGGTTATGGGTTGCACGAACTGAAAAATGCTGTTACACAAACCACTCCGGCTTTTTTTGAACCCGCCCTGGATTATGTAGTTTGTAAAATACCACGCTGGGACCTGGGTAAATTCAAAGGTGTTTCCAAGCAAATCGGCAGCAGCATGAAAAGTGTGGGTGAAGTAATGGCCATAGGCCGGAACTTTGAAGAAGCCATGCAAAAGGGGCTTCGCATGATAGGTCAGGGTATGCACGGTTTTGTAGAAAACAAGGAGTTGGAAATATTCGGCAGGGAAGAAATTGCAGAGCAACTCAGCAACCCCACCGATACGCGCATTTTTGTGATTGCTATGGCCCTGCAACACAATTTTACCATTGATGAAATTCATGAACTAACAAAGATTGACCGTTGGTTTTTATATAAACTGAAAAACATTACCGACCTGAAATCGAAAATTGCACCCTACGCAGAAATAGAACAATTACCGCCAGAATTACTGCAACAGGCCAAGCAAAATGGTTTTTCCGATTTCCAGATTGCCAAAAACCTGGTGAAAAACAGCCGGAAGGATTTAACGGAATACAGCATCAAAGTTCGCGAACATCGGAAAAACCTGGGTATACTGCCGGTTATAAAACAGATAGATACCCTGGCCGCCGAATTCCCGGCACTGACAAATTATCTCTATCTGACCTATCATGGTTCTGAGCATGATATTCAGGCTGAAAACGACCAGAAATCAGTAATTGTACTGGGCTCGGGAGCCTATCGTATAGGAAGCAGCGTAGAGTTCGACTGGTGCAGTGTAAATGCATTACAGACCATCAGTAAAATGGGGTTGCGGTCCATCATGATCAATTATAACCCCGAAACCGTAAGTACCGATTACGATATATGCGACCGGTTGTATTTCGATGAGCTTTCTTATGAAAGGGTAATGGATATTATCGAATTCGAGAATCCCAAAGGAGTGATGGTTTCCATGGGCGGGCAAATACCCAATAACCTGGCCATGCGGTTGCACAAAGCTCAAATCCATATTCTGGGTACTTCTGCCCTTTCTATTGACCGTGCTGAAGACCGACATAAATTTTCTTCCATGCTTGACAGACTAAATGTTGACCAGCCGGCCTGGAAAGAACTCACTACGATTAAAGAAATTTACAAATTTGCTGAGCGAGTAGGATTTCCTGTTCTGATACGACCTTCCTATGTACTTTCAGGGGCTGCCATGAATGTGGTTTCCAACATTGACGAACTGGAGCATTTTCTAAAACTGGCTGCCAACGTTTCCAAACAATATCCGGTAGTAGTTTCGGAGTTCATTGAAAACGCCAAAGAAATTGAATACGATGCAGTTGCACACAAAGGAGAGATCGTGGTATATGCTATCTCTGAGCATGTTGAATTTGCCGGAGTACACTCAGGAGATGCAACTATTGTATTGCCTCCGCAGAAACTCTATGTGGAAACCATCAGAAGAATCAAACGGATTGCCGGCAAAATTGCTCATGAACTGAACATTACAGGTCCATTCAACATGCAGTTTCTGGCCAGAGACAACGACATTAAAGTAATTGAATGCAACCTGAGGGCATCCCGAAGTTTCCCCTTTGTTTCCAAAGTGTTGAAAACCAATTTCATTGACTATGCTACCCGGGTTATGCTGGGTGAGAAGGTGGAGAAACCAGAAAAATCGCTTTTTGAACTGGATTATGTGGGGGTAAAAGCTTCCCAGTTTTCCTTTTCAAGGTTGCAGAAAGCTGATCCTGTATTGGGTGTAGAAATGGCATCCACCGGTGAGGTAGGCTGCCTGGGAGAAGACTACTATGAAGCCATCCTGAAATCCATGCTGTCGGTAGGTTATAACATACCCAAGAAAAATATTCTGCTATCCACAGGCCCTGCCCGGTCTAAAACTGAAATGCTCATCAGCTCAAAAATGCTGCATGAAAAAGGCTATAATCTTTATGCAACACGCGGCACACAGCAGTTCCTGGAGAATAATAATATACCCTGTACCATGTTGCACTGGCCCGATGAAGATGCCCATCCCAACACCCTTGAATATATTAAATCGCGAAAAATTGACCTGGTGATCAATATTCCCAAGAACCTGTCGCAAAATGAGCTTTACAATGATTATGAAATCCGCCGCAATGCTATCGATTTCAATATTCCGCTCATTACCAATGCCCGCCTGGCAAGCGCATTTATTTATGCATTTTGCAGGCTGACCCCCGATGAACTAGCCATTAAAAGCTGGGATGAATATAAGTAGAAAAAATATTTTCTTACTGCAACTTTGCTGCTGAGCTTTTCGTCTTAAATTCAGAAACGATATCTTCAACCACCTATCGGAACGGGTAAAATATTGTTCTAATTTTAGTACGATCAATATTTTATTTTCCACCATAAAAATAACTGACCATGAAATCCCTGCAAATCCCCTTATGGATCGTAGCTGTGTTCCTGCTCACTTCCATTTCTTTTGAGCCCGATGACCGCGATCAAACAGCCTACGTTCCCATCCTGATGAAAAAATCTGAACTTCCAGCCAGTGTTTTTATGCAGGAAGCCCGGGAATTTGAAACCCCCGGAAAGATATACATCTACGGGAACATGATATATATTGTTGATCTTTTCAGGGGTATACATATCATTGACAACCATGATCCTTCCGATCCACAAAAGACCGGGTTTCTTCATATTCCCGGTGTAATGGACCTGGCCATCCGCAACCAGGTTTTGTATGCAGATAATTCCATCGACCTGGTATCCATCGATATCAGCTCGTACCCGCAGATCAGCATCCTTGACAGGGTGGCTGAAGTATTTCCCGAACCCACACCGCCCGACCTGGAATGGATCCCCTGGTCCTATTCTGCTCACAGAAGACCTGAAAATACAGTAATTGTTGCATGGGTAAAATAAAAAATTATGAAAAGAAAAACAAACCTATTCCTGTCATTGGCACTTATCCTTTTGTTTTCCTGCACAAAGGACGATGCCATGAGGGGAGATACCGGCACCGGCGGCTCCATGGCCCGTTTCACTATCC
>SKVR01000296.1 GCA_007129355.1 Bacteroidales bacterium
AATCTGCGAGTTGTTGGCATACGACTTCCCGTCAAGGTTATAGAACATGGCCATGCCGTAATCGGTATCCACATCCACAATCAGTTGGTTCACAAAATCGGTACGGTAGTATTCAGCTGCAACTGATGCTTCCCTGCCAAACAGGTCGAAACTCTGGGTTATGCTACCACCGTAGTTCCATGCTTCTTCAGGGTTGATATCTTCAACAAAAACCAGTTGACGGTTGCTTACCAGCAATCCTGTATTTTCTGCCAGCATATTAGGCACCCTGTATCCTTTACCCGCTGATGCACGCAAAGTTGTTGTGGGTGTAAGATTGGAGCGTAAATGCAACCGTGGTGAGAAGAATGTGCCGTGAAGATTATGAAAATCGGCACGTACACCCAGAATACCAACAAAATTTTCATGATGATGGAAGGTATACTGGGCAAATACACCGGGGACGGACTCTGTACGATCAAAATTGGTTTCATCCTCCGTTGTTTCAAGATTTTCTTTATAATCATCGAAGAGGAAGCTGAAGCCTGCATTGAGCTTGTGATCTGGATCTCCGGCTATGGAGTTTTCATATATGATATTGGCATAAATGGTGTTCTGCCGACCCAGGTATTCATTCCAGCCATAATGCGAATCATGATTGTGGTGGATAAAGCTCAACTGGGTACCGATGCTTCCGTCGGGCTGTCCCGGAAGGAAAAACCCGGTACGGGCAAAAGCTTCGTAACGGTCGGTTTTAACACCAAACCCGTAATAATTTGGCGAACCCATATCTGCACCGTTTTCGAAGAATGACATCTGCCCTCCCCTGCGGTTTTCCTGCATTACGCGGAAACCAAATTGTGATTCCATTACACCCAGTCTGTCATAACGATAGCGGTTAACAATATTGTATTTCCGCATGAGTGGATGATCCAGGAAAGAATCGCCGTTATGGTCAAATTGATTTTCCAGTATTTCACCGTGAGCCAGCACCATAGTTGACCATTGGTCATTAAGGCGTGTTGCAACATTCAAACTGCTTTCCAGACGTCCAAAATCATTTCCATAGAAGTTATAGAATAACATATCGGATGATTCGGGCTTCTTCAACTCAACGTTGATCTGTCCCGTTATAGATTCAAAGCCGTTTACAACACTTCCGGCTCCCTTGGAAATATGGATCGACTCCATCCATGGGCCGGGAATAAAACCCAAACCATAAGGTTGCCCGAGTCCCCGAATTGTAGGTGTATTCTCGGTAAGAATCTGGCTATAAATACCGGCCAGCCCCAGCAGCTGGATCTGCTGTGCACCTGAAACGGCATCGGTAAAACTTACATCTACCGAAGCATTGGTTTCAAAAGCTTCGGAAAGGTTGCAGCAAGCCGCACGTTGAAGTTCGTTCTCAGTAATTACGTTGGTAAATATAGGCTCCATGGATGAAACATGAGCTCCCGGGCGACGACTGGCAACAACTACTTCGTCTAGTTGCTGTGTGGGTTCCAATACCACATCTACCCTTCTTTGACCAGGTTCCACCATTATGGTATCCGACCGGTATCCAATAAAGCTCACAACAATAGCATGGGGAAGAGTTTGAGTAACTCTCAGATTAAATCCTCCGTTTTCATCGGTGGCAACACCGCTGGTGGTACCTTTCCATACCACATTGGCCCCGGGAAGAAAAACTTCATGTAAATGATCTCCATGGGGCTCTTTGCCATATATCCGTCCCATCAGAGTTTCCTGTGAAAAAAGCGAAAAACTGATTAAAGTAAGAAATAAAAAAATTATAGATTTATTAAAGGTATTCATAACATTAACAATTTCAGGTTAGTAAAGTAATTGTGACATATGATTATAAGTCACTGATACCTCCTTGTTCTTAAACTAAACGAGGTATAATTAAGCCTGAAATGAAATGTGATCGGTCTTTAACTGGTGGGAAAAAAGGATAAAGTCCTTACCCACCCATTTTGGTGGTGGGATAAAATGGTTGTGGGGTGTAAATTTATATTCGCTGCTGTCAAATCCGCAAAGTTCATTCAATGAAATGGAAACTAATTCAAATCCAACAGGTGCAATTTTATTTTGCTGCCTTTCAAGTGATACATCATACTCGTTGACAAGGTAAACTACTTCGTCTGTGCAGCAATTTTCGCAATACGATTGATTATCATTTGTTGAGCAGCATGATGCCGTTTTATCAGCAGGCAACTGACAGGTATTTTGCTGATTGTGATTTTGGCTGTGATGCTCGCAGCAGCTATCAACCTGGGCAAAAAGATAAATATTGGAACTTTCGCAAGCCATACAATGATGGATCAGCAGTCTTAGCCCGGTAAATGATACCAGGAAGATAGCTGCAAGAGTCCATGATAATATGTGCTTTAAAATATTCTGCATTTTTTTATTTCAAGGCTGCAAATTTAATAATAAATACTTAAATGCATCATAGGGTTTCGCTGAGTTTATAATCTCCGAGATTTTCCAGCAGATCATTCAATACTTTGATTTCCGGAACATTTTCAGCTTCAATGGTAACCCTGTCATTTTCCCGGGAAATCGCAACATTGCTTACACCATCAACCTGCTGAAAAGCAATCTTTACCCGTCCAACACAGTGTTGGCAATGCAAACCACTAATTTTGAAATCCTTTTTTGCCATATAATCAGGGTTTTATCAATTCGGAATTATTCATCGTTGTGCAATTTATTGTTTTTCAACAACTCAGGATCTCTAACATAGATGCAGCAATGATGAAGGTTGGCATGTGTTTCTTCATCGGTAATGAAGCTTTCGGTATCATGACCGGCTTTGGCGATAGCACGCTCAATGGTTTCCTGATCAGTGCGGTCAGTGCGGAAAGTCAAAGTCAGCTTCTGTTTTTCCTGATCCCAGTTGGCACTGCGAACGCCACGTACAGTGTAAGCAGCACGTTCAATACGATCTTTGCACATGCCGCAATTTCCAAGAACTGTAAACT
>SKVR01000112.1 GCA_007129355.1 Bacteroidales bacterium
GATGCAGTTGGGAAGGAACCCCGGTTGATAACATCGAGGGTAATACGTGTAAGATTGCGACCCAGCTTTTCGGTTTTCAGATTGACGATGTCGATTTGGGGACGCAGGGCTGCCACATCCATAATAAATGCAGTATGTTTTTCAGCTATAGAGTCAACCATACGGTAAGGTGGGTTCTTCAATACGAAGGGAGCAATACCACCAACTTCAACCTGCCTGCCCAAAAAATCAGGATGCTCAACGGGTGTCCAGGGTACAAATACATTTTCCAGCTGGTTTTCTTCGGCCCATCGTAAAAACCTAAATTCATCACTTGAGTAGTCATCTGTTTTCGATTTTTCCGGTGAAGGAACTTCCCATCCCTGTGTAGAAAAACTGAAACGACTGTAATGGAAATATGCCCACTGGAAAAAATCACCATCACTTCCGGATGAAGCAGAAGGAGCCTGTTCTCCTAAGTGTTTATTGTAAAGATGACTTATTTTCTGGTTTATGGTAATGTCTTTTTCTTTCCAGCTGGTATGAATTCTTGCATTGGCTTCCCTTTCATTATAAGTTAAGGGTTGGGTAAGATTGTTTGCTTCCCCAAAGCTTATAACGGCAAAAACGTTTTTCGCATCAAACAGAAAGTCTGCAATGGCGCGGGTTTCAATTTCTGATACTGCATGCTCACCGGCACCTCTTCCGAATGATGGGTATTTGAAGGTAAAATTGCGGTTGAAGATAACCCCTTCTTCTCCATCTTCGTTAAACTGGCCGTCTTTATCATTATCAATGCCTTCAGAATAAAGCAGGTATTGACCATGCTCTCCTTTTTCCACACGTGCCTTTACCATGATCCGTTCATCTTCAGGATGTATAATCCATTCCCCGGTAGGGTCTTTGATACGCATCATAGTGATCATGCCATCATTGTTCAGGTCATCATATCCATCTTCACCTATCCGACCGTCTCGATCCAGATCTGTGGGGTTGGCATTACCCAGTCGCTCATATCTGATGGGCCTGAAATATTGTTCTCGTGCATCGGGCGACATATCGGGGAAAACATAAAAACTCAAAGAGTCTAATAAATTACTGGTTTTATCATCTGGTAAAGAGGCCATAAGTTTCTCAGCAAATTGCACTGCCAGCTCACTTCCCAGTAAATGATCTCCGGAAACTCCGCCCACAATTGCTACAGCAGGCTTATTTGCGATATCACCTGAGCCAATGGTCAGTAACCAGATATCTTTATTGCCTTTGGTTTTAGCCAATGATTCAAGCTTCACCCAATCAGGATATGCCCTTGACAAACTCTGAAGCCTTTGTCCTGTTTGCTGATGATTGGAATAATCAGCCTGATTGGAGCTCTCAATTTTTAAGTGCTCTGCTGCACTTAAATTGGTTCCGGATATGGCTAATAATGAAACTAAAATAAGTGTGTAAATGGATTTTGAATTCATATGATTTTAATTTGATTTTGGTTTGTATGCTTAAAACGATAATAAAATTAAACATTTAAACATGTTTTTGTTTTGAATGCGCAAATAAATTTGGAAAATTTTATGATTTTAAAAGAAAATAGAGGCTGTCTCTAAAGTGCTAGTTGGTCGTTGAGCGTTCGATAAACTCACTGTATCACCTGTCGAAATGACATTTGATTACCAGCCAGATACCCGCTTCGACAAGCTCAGCGTCCTAAAAAAATCTGGCTTTTAAGACAGCATCAAAAAAAACATGAAGAGAAAACCTTAACAGACTGGAGTTTTGATTATTGAAACAGTAGAGTGTTTTTTGACAGTGAAATAATTACAGGACATTTACGAATGGGTAGGATATTTCTTGCAAAAAACCGAAGAAATTTGCATGAATAGTATTGCAAACCCAGTTATACATTGACTTTTGAATTATTTACTTTAGAGATTTATAATGCTTTACAACATGTTATCAGTGAGTTAAAATTGTTATTTAATGTTGAAAAAATGCTATCAGATTCAATACCCGCTGGTTTAATTTTGATGCATAGTTTTCATAATCATTTATTCAAAAATTAAATTCAAACAAGTCATGAAAAAACTAATTTTAATTAGTGGGATATTATTCTTATCCCTAAACGTATCCTGGGCGCAATCAGGAGTTAATCAGCGGATACCTCTTATAGGATCCGAAGCACCATCTTTTAAAGCCCAATCTACCAATGGGGAAATAAGTTTTCCAAAAGATTTTGGAAAAAACTGGAAAATTCTTTTTGCACACCCGCGCGATTTTACACCAGTATGTTCATCAGAAATACTTGAACTGGCATTTCAGCAGCATGAGTTTACCCATCTGAATACACAGCTTATTGTAGTTTCAACTGATAAAATTGAATCACATCAAAGCTGGAAATCTGCTTTGGAAGAAGTAGAGTTTAAAGGCAGAAAACCTTTAAGGATAGATTTTCCGATAGTTGAAGATTTTTCTTATAAAATTGCTAATAGCTATGGTATGCTGGATTCGCAATTTATAACAGGACAAAGCGTAAGAGGAGTATTTTTTATTGATCCTGAAAACAAAGTCAGAGCCTTTTATTTTTACCCTAATGAAGTGGGAAGAAATATTGAAGAAATAAAAAGAACCCTTGTTGCATTACAAACCCATTATGCAAATAACAGGGTTGTTTTACCTGCCAACTGGACACTTGGTGAAGATGTAATGCTTCCGCATCTTACACCTGAGGAGAAAAACCGCATGCTATCGCCAGACTCAGATATTTATTCCAAAACCTGGTTTATGAATTATATGAAACTGAAGTAATTTCTCAGGTAATAGAATGAATTATTAAAAAAACCCCGCAATAATTTATTTACGGGGTTTTTTAGTAGCGGGGACGAGAGTTGAACTCGTGACCTTCGGGTTATGAATCCGACGCTCTAACCACCTGAGCTACCCCGCCGTTTTGAGTGGTGCAAAAATAACAAAGAATTTTAAAATACAAGGAA
>SKVR01000312.1 GCA_007129355.1 Bacteroidales bacterium
ATTGAAGATAATGAAATTGTTAATAATCAGGCATATCGAAGAGGTGGTGGTATTTATGTTGTGGGCACTGCTACCAATGTTGAAATAAAAAACAACATAATTGCTCAAAACAAGGCAGAAAACCATATTACAGCTACAGGTGGAGCAATGTATTTTGGAGATATTGAAGAAGCTATTGTCTTTGGAAATTCTATCCTGAATAATCATTCGCATTGGCGCGGTGGAGGAATTTATTCTCACAAAAACGCTGTTGTGAAAAATTCTAACGGCAATCATTGGCCGGCTGAAAACTCTCCCCCGGCAAATGAACCAAATAATACTTATGGCAATAACACCCACACAGATGACACTCATATGGGAGCCGATGTGTATTTCGATGACTAGTAAACACGCTTGTCTCTAAAATAAAAAACAAATTTTAACCCAGATAAGTCATTAGTTTGATGTACTCCTAATTTCTAATCTGGGTTAATTTCCATTAACAACAATTCTACACCACCACATTCACAATCTTACCCGGCACCACAATCACTTTTCTGGGCGATTTACCCTGGAGCCATTTTTGGGCATCATCCATCTGCAAAACAGCATCTTCAACTTCTTTGGGAGTGCTGCCGGCGGGCAGTTCAACCTTAAAGCGGGTTTTGCCATTGAAAGAAACGGGATAAAGCACCATGTCTTCGGCAATGTACTCTTCCTTCCACTCGGGGAATTGCGCATTTACCAGACTTTCTTTATTCCCCAGCAACGACCAAAGCTCTTCTGCTATGTGGGGTGCAAATGATGAGATGAGAACGGCCAGTGGTGAAAGAATTTCACGCTTGTTGCACTTGAAGTCGGAAAGTTCGTTTACACAAATCATAAATGAACTTACTGCTGTATTAAAGGAGAAGCGTTCAATATCTTCACCTACCTTTTTAATGGTTTTGTGAAGCACTTTCAGCTCTTCAGCATTGGGCTTCTCTTGCGAAACTTCAAACTGATTATCGCGGTTATGATAAAGCCTCCATAATTTTCTGATAAACCTGAAAACTCCTTCAATGCCGTTAGTATCCCAGGGCTTGGCCTGTTCAAGTGGGCCCAGGAACATTTCATACAACCGAAGTGTATCAGCTCCGTATTTCTCAATCAGATCATCTGGATTTACAACATTGTGGAAGGATTTGGACATTTTTTCAACTTCCCAGCCACAAAGGTATTTACCATCATCCAGGATGAATTCTGCATTTTTAAATTCGGGATTCCAGTTTTTAAAGGCTTCTATATCGAGCACATCGTTGCTTACAATATTCACATCCACATGAATAGGCATGGTATCATATTCCTTGCGCAGGTTGTATGATACAAATTTGTTGGAGCCTTTTACACGATATACAAAATTCGAACGGCCCTGAATCATTCCCTGGTTGATGAGCTTTTTAAAGGGTTCTTCTTTTACACTCACACCAATATCATAAAGGAATTTATTCCAGAAGCGGGAGTATATAAGGTGGCCGGTAGCATGTTCTGAACCACCGATGTAAAGATCAACATCCTGCCAGTAATTTACCGCTTCGGGCGATACCAGCACACGGTCATTCTTGGGATCCATATACCTGATGTAGTATGCACTTGACCCTGCAAATCCGGGCATGGTGTTGGTTTCGATGGGGTATCCTTCTTCGGTTTTCCAGTTTTCGGCGCGGGCCAGGGGTGGTTCACCTGATTCGGTGGGAAGGTATTTATCTACTTCCGGGAGCTCCAGTGGCAACTTGCTCTCATCCATCATATAGGGAATTGCATCTTTGTAAAAAACCGGGAAGGGTTCGCCCCAGTAGCGCTGACGACTGAAAATAGCGTCGCGAAGGCGGTAGTTGATTCTCATTTTACCAATTCCTTTGGCTTCCAGACGATTATTTACCGTCCGGATGGCAGTGGGAACATCCATTCCATTGATGAAATCGCTGTTGATGAGTGTGCCTTCTTTGGCATCGTAAGATTCTTCTTCGATATTTCCACCTGAAACCACTTCCACTATGGGCAGGGCAAAATGTTTGGCAAAGGAATAGTCGCGACTGTCATGTGCCGGTACTGCCATGATGGCCCCGGTGCCGTAACCTGCAAGTACATAATCGGCAATGTAAATGGGAATAGATTCACCACTGAAAGGGTGATCGCAGTAAGCACCGGTAAACTGTCCGCTTATCGTTTTTACCTCTGCCATTCGTTCTCTTTCAGAACGTGCGCTGGCTTTCTTCACGTAAGCCTTCACTTCATTTTCAAATTCGGGAGTGGTGATTTTTCCCACCCATTCATGCTCGGGGGCAATTACCATAAAGGTGGAGCCAAATATCGTATCGGGCCTGGTGGTAAAAACTTCCAGTGCAATATTATGGCCCTTAACGGGAAAAAAGATAGTAGCTCCTTCGGAACGGCCTATCCAGTTTTTCTGAATTTCTTTGAGCGATTCGCTCCAATCGATGGTATCCAAACCTTCCAGCAAACGGTCGGCATAGGCAGTAATGCGCAACGACCATTGTTTCATGGTCTTTTTTTCTACCGGGTATCCGCCCCTTACAGAAAAACCTTCTTTAACCTCATCATTGGCAAGCACCGTACCCAGCCTGGGGCACCAGTTTACCATGGTATCAGAAAGGTATGCCAGGCGGTACTTCATCAGAACATCCTGTTTTTCATTCTCGCTCATCTTCATCCACGCCACTGCAGTAAATTCATCCTGCAGATCGCCTGCAGCTTCCAATCCCAGGTTTCCGCTTCTTTCAAACCGGGCAATAAGTTCTTTAACGGGTTTGGCCTTATTTTCTTTCTTGTCAAAATAATGTTCGAAAAGCTGGATAAAAGTCCATTGCGTCCATTTATAATAACGCGAATCGCAGGTACGCACTTCCCTGTCCCAGTCATAAGAGAAACCAATTTTATCAAGCTGCTCGCGGTAGCGATCAATATTTCGCTCCGTAGTAATGGCGGGGTGCTGACCGGTTTGTATGGCATACTGCTCGGCCGGCAATCCATAGGCGTCATATCCCATAGGATGCAGCACATTAAAGCCTTTTTGCTTTTTGTAGCGCGAATAAATATCTGAAGCAATATACCCCAACGGATGCCCCACATGCAATCCTGCGCCCGACGGATAAGGGAACATATCCAACACATAATATTTCGGGCGACCGGGATCAATTTCTGTTTTGTAGGTTTTATTCCCGCGCCAGTAATCCTGCCACTTTTTCTCTACGCTTGTAAAATGGTATTCCATGGTATAACGATATTTAGCATCTTTTTTCGATCTGCGAAATTAGTAAATGTAGGGGAATAAATTACCATGGAATAGTCACAAGCATTTGCAACTTTCATCGAAAGGACGTCAGGATAATTGAACCCTTGTTACTTCTCTTTTTGCCTGGGTAAACTGAACCAGAATGTGCTGCCTTTTCCCTTCTCACTCTCAATGCCAAAAGTCCCCTTGTTTTTGGCAACAAAATCTTTGATCAGAACCAGACCAAGACCGCTGCCTTTTTCGTTTTGTGTGCCCGGAGATGTGCGTGCCGGCTGGTTTTCATCAAGCAACAAATTAAGTTGTTCATTGTCCATTCCCACACCTTGATCTTTTATGCTCACTTTTATGGCATCGGAAAATTCTTTTACTGAAATATCAATCTGCCCTTCGGGAAAAGAATATTTGATGGCATTGGATAAAAGATTCCTGATGATTGCCCTAACCATATCAATATCGGCAAATGCACAGAAATCATTGCCATCAGGAAAGACTTCAATTATGAGTTTCTTCTTCTGAGCTGATGGCCTGAACAAGATAACCGATTGATTTACCAGCATAAGCATTTCAACCCCGATGGGTTTGATGTTAATATTATCCATTTGAGATCGCGACCAGTCAAGCAAATTCTGGAGCAGATCATAAGCCCTTTTAGCCGAGTCGTTCACAACACCTGCCATCTGGACAATATCTTTTTTACTGAAGTGCTCAATCTCCTTTTCCAGCGACTCTGTTCCGAAAAGAATATTGTTAAACAGGTTTTTCATATCATGGGAAATGACTGAAAAAAGTTGATTTTTCACTTCATTAAGCTTTATCAGTTCAACGTTTTGTCTGCGGATAAGATCGCGGGTGTATTTGAGTTCCAGATGGGTAAAAACTCTTTTGATTAGTTCTTTGGCATTGAAGGGTTTGGTTACGTAATCCACAGCACCTTTTTCGAGTCCGTTAATTACATCCTGCTGGTCTACCTTTGCCGTAAGGAAAATTACGGGAATATCGGCAGTGAGATCGTCCTCTTTAAGTTTTTCGCAAACCTCAAAACCATCCATTCCTGGCATGGAAACATCTAACAAAATTAGGTCTGGTAGATTGTTTTTTATAGCTTTAAGGGCTTTGATGCCAGAGTCAGCATAACTAACCTTTAATCCCTTTTCATTAAGCAAATGCGCAAGTACCTGGATGTTTTCGGGCACATCATCTACGATAAGAACTTTAAACTCTTTTATTCCTTCAATCCTCTCGTTTGCTTTCATTGTTATGGTAATTGATTTTATTTTCTGAGTTTCTCAAAAGAAGCAAGCAACTGGTTAATGCCAATGACATTAAAGGCCCTGGCTTCATCTCTGAGCTTTGATGCAAAAGATGCCAGGTTAGGAAGATTTTCCTTTTGTGCGAGTTCCAGAAGGTTCTGGGCAAAATCTTTCACTTCTTCAAATCCCAGGATATCTGCAATTTTATCAAACTCCCACCATATTTTATCATCGAGAAATTTTTGGGCGTTATTATCCGATCCGGATTGCTCCCTGATCTCTCTTCTGATCAAATCCAGAAAATCCTGTGATTCATAATATCCAATGGATTTTTGTGTTTTTCTTGTGTCCTTTTTCAATTCTGCAGATGCCTCCTCCACAAACGTTTTATGTTTTCTTGCTTTCAGTACGGGTACATTATGCAAAATAACCGAAAACTGGGTTCCTTCACCGGGTTTGGAGTCTACCTTAATCTCACCATTCATCATCTGCACATAGCGCCTTGAAATGGCCAGCCCAAGACCGGTACCTTCCTGCTTGGCAATCCGAACAGGAGCTTTCTGGTAAAACGGATGAAAAATAACATCCATATCTTCTTCTTCAATGCCAATTCCGGTATCAGAAACCATTATGGTTAAATCCGTCAGATGTTTTTCAGCATCATAATTAACAGTTTTTATATCTATGGAAATGGACCCCTTTTCTGTAAATTTTACTGCATTGCCCACGAGGTTAAATAAAACCTGCCGGAGCCTGACCTCATCCATACTGATAACAGCAGGAACACATGAATCTACAGTTACATACAAGTCAATGCCTTTATTCTCAACTTTCAGTGAAAAAATCTGCTGCACATCATTAATGAGATTGCGAATATTGAGTGCTACAGGGGAAACTTCCATTTTACCGGCTTCCAGCCGAGAAAGATCAAGAATGTCGTTGATAAGGCTCATAAGGGCCTTGCTACTTTTTTCAATGCCTGAAAGGTGATCATTAAACCGACTGTTATCAACCTGAAACTCTTTAAGAATTTCTGTGAATCCCATTATAGCATTGAGGGGTGTACGTATTTCATGACTGATATTGGCCAGGAACCGGCTTTTGGCCTGGCTTGCTTCTTCGGCTTTTTCCTTGGCCAGTTTCAGCATTCTTTCGGTTTCTTTCGATTCAGAAATATCGCGCGACACAATTCCCAAGAGATAACCATGTGCCGATTTAACAGGAAAAATAGAACTTTGAATGGTTTTCCTTTTTCCACCGGAAACAATAAACTCGGTCTCATTAATACTCTGAAACCATGGGCTGTCGCCTGTGCGCAAGGTGTGCTGAATGTTTTCTTTCAGAAATAAGTTGTTAATCCCCAGGGGGCTGTCGGGTGCCACTACATTAGACAGAAAGGTCCAGATTTTCTGACTGAGTGCCGTTTTTCTGTCAATCCCGAAAATCAGTTCGCAACCTTTATTCCATTCTATGATCGAGCCTTCAGGATTAACAATAATAATGGCATCGGTCGAATTTTGCACTACATTTTTGAATTTCTCTTCGCTTTCTTCCTGAGCCTTTACCCTTTCTGTAATATCGGAATATACAATGGCCACCCCCAGATCTGGCAAAGGAATAGGAGCTGCACTCACGTTGATCCAGTTAACCTGATCTTCCTCTTTTACAATTCCCATTTCCACATTTTCAACTATTCGATTCTCCTTTAATGCCCTTACACTGGCAAACTCCTCCGATGACATGGGAGTAAGATCGGTATGAACAATTTTCCACTCCTTCCCGGCAAAATTCCGAACCAGATGTTCCTCTTTTTTCAATCCGAGCAGGTTTTCCGATGCCTTATTGCAGTCAATAATATCGCCCGATTCATCAGTAACAGTAACCCCCACGGGTAAAAGTGAAAATATGGTTTTAAGCATTTGCTCACTTTTCATTCTTTCCAATTCAGCATTCTTCTGTGCAGTAACATCTTCAATAATGATTGCTACATAACCCTCTTCGGGGATAAAGGAATAAAAGTTAACGAATGTGTCTTCTTTTAAAGGAAAGCTTTCAAGACTTTGGTTTTCATTTTGCTTAACGGTTTCGAAAAGCATGGGCAAGATCTGGTGTGATCTGCCGGGAAATACATCCTTAAACGGGCATCCTACCATTTTTTCCGCTTCGAGTCCGGTCATCTTTTCAAATGCTGCATTGGCACGAAAAAAGTGAAAATCACTCAGCTTGCCTTCTTTGAATATGGGTTTCAGCACCAGCAAACCATTGATCATATTTTTAAAGAGTAAACGATAACGCCTTTCGCTGTCGCGTAGAAGATTTGCATCTCCCTTCGCAGATTCAGCAGGGCTTGTAACCTTCCGGGGTTGTTTGTTTCTTTTTTGATCCATTAAGAAGTATTTAGTTTTTGATGTCAAAGGAATCAGGTAACCATAGACTTTTAATTATTGAGCCAATTTCATGTAGTTTTTAAAGATGCAACTTGACTTTTGCAAAATCAAACCCTAAATCCGAATCACTATACTTTGCAGAAAGTATATTGTAATAAACCAAATGGTTTGACTCTATAAATGTAGGCTTTTTTTGCAAATCCTGAAGACAAAACATCCTGCAATAGCCATGAAAACTCAAAAAAACCGGGGCAAATCTTCCTGCAAAAGTACTGTTGCGACTTGCAATTTTATTGTAATTTTGCCCATATTTATGATGCCTTGATTGTTAGTATTTTAAAATATCGAAAAAAACACTTTATATGGATCAAAATAAAAAAACCGGCCTATTCAGTGAGTTTGCACCGGTTTCGACAAAAGAGTGGGAAGAAAAAATTCTCGAGGATCTCAAAGGTGCGGACTATGAGAAAAAACTGGTTTGGAACACCATTGAAGGGCTAAAGATCAGACCTTACTACCGCGCCGAAGATCTGGAAAACCTCAGCTATGTAAAGGCTTTGCCGGCTCAGTATCCTTTTGTAAGAGGAAAAAAGGTAAAGGATAACAACTGGATCATTCGTCAGGATTTTGAATACGAAAACCCTACAGAAGCTAATACAAAAGCCCTGAATGCAATAAAAAAAGGTGCCGATGCAGTGGGTTTTAATGCGCGTGAAATTCACGACGAAGCACAACTAAAACAATTGCTTGAAGGTATAGATGTTGCCAAAACACCTGTAAATTTCATCCATTCCAAAAACTACCTGGCACTATACCGCCATTTTGTAAGCCTTCTTAACAAGTCAGCCCATAAGGCTGTGGATGCCAAAGGCTCTATGAATTTTGATCCGCTGGGGTATTTTCTCCTTTACGGGAAGTTTTACATAACCGCTGATGACAATTACAATGAAGCCGTTGAATTGCTCAATGCAGCCCGTGAGGTAACTCCTGAATTCAGAATTATCAATTTAAACGGTCAGCATTTTCATAATGCAGGAGCCAATATCGTGCAGGAACTGGCCTTTGCTTTGGCACAGGGCAATGAGTATCTTGCTACTCTTACCGAAAGGGGCCTTTCAGTTGATGATCTTGCACCCCGAATGCAATTTACCATTGCTGTGGGTTCCAACTACTTCCTTGAAATAGCAAAACTCAGGGCCGTAAAAATGCTTTGGACAAAAATAGTTGAGCAATACAAACCCCAATCGGCCGAAAGCATGAAAATGAACATTCATGCGGTTACCTCAGGCTGGAATAAAAGTGTGTACGACCCCCACGTTAATTTGCTGCGTACTACCACCGAAGCCATGGCCGCCGCCATTGCAGGAGTCGACAGTATGACGGTTGAGCCCTTTGACACAACCTACAAAAAAACCAATGAGTTTTCAAGCCGGATAGCACGCAATCAGCAAATCGTGCTGAAAAACGAAGCATGGTTCAGCAAAGTTGCCGATGCGGCAGCGGGTTCCTATTATATTGAGAATATTACCGATGCTATTGCTGATGCTACGTGGAAACTATTTGTAAAAATGGAAGAAGCCGGTGGTTTTGTAAAATCTGTGGAAACGGGTTTCATCAAAGAAGAAATAGAAAAAACCTGCCAGAAGCGCGACATGGATATTGCCATGCGCAAACAGGTTTTTGTGGGTGTAAATCAATATCCGAACCTACAGGAGCGCATGCTCAGTAAAATTGAACCAACAGCCAGACTGAGCGATCTGGGTGGACTTCGACCCTACCGCGGGATGCAGGCTTTTGAAGCCCTGCGTATGTCGGTCGAAAACCACGAGA
Source organism: Bacteroidales bacterium (assembly GCA_007129355.1). GTDB lineage: Bacteria > Bacteroidota > Bacteroidia > Bacteroidales > UBA7960 > SKVR01. The sequence continues at coordinate 8,742 of SKVR01000312.1, forward strand.
CCAAAGGTTTCACCATTCCTGTAGTTTATCTCTTTACTTATGGAAATCTGGCCATGAGAAAAGCACGTGCCACCTTTGCCACCAACTTTTTCGGTTGTGCCGGTTATCAGATTCGGGAAGCTCCGGCCATCAAAAATCTGGAAGACGGTATTGAAAAAGCGCTGGCATCAAAAGCAGAGATCATTGTATTCTGCAGTTCCGATGAGGAATATACCGAAATGATCCCGGCAGCCAAAGCCATCAGGGAAAAAGCAGCCGGAACCCAGGTGGTGGTGGCAGGAAATCCCAAAGATATCATGGGCCAGTTGAACGAAGCCGGTGTGGGGCATTACATCCATATGCGGACCAATGCCCTGGATAGCCTGCAAAGATTTAATGATGTGCTGGGAATAGCGTAGATAAAAAATTTCGAATATCAAATATCGAAGCACGAAAATGTCTTGTATGTTTCGAATTTCGAATTAAAAAATTTTAAACATCATACTTTATGCGACCTGATTTTAAAAATATCGATTACAAAACCGATATAAAACCCGCAGCTAATCCTAAAAGCTGGGAGAAGGAAAATGGCATTAGAAAGGACTGGTGCACATCGGAGCAGATACACGTGAAAGGGGTTTACCTCGACACCGACCTGCTGGAAATGGAACACCTGAACTACGCTGCCGGTCTTCCTCCTTTCCTGCACGGACCTTACAGCACCATGTATGTTATGAAACCCTGGACCATACGCCAATACGCCGGGTTTTCCACAGCCGAAGAATCCAATGCTTTTTACCGCCGCAACCTGGCTGCCGGGCAAAAGGGTCTTTCCGTAGCCTTCGACCTGGCCACACACCGCGGATACGACTCAGACCACGAACGTGTGATGGGTGATGTGGGCAAGGCCGGCGTAGCCATCGACTCTATCCTCGACATGAAGATCCTGTTCGACGATATTCCACTGGATAAAATGTCGGTTTCCATGACCATGAACGGTGCAGTACTGCCTGTTATGGCATTTTATATCGTGGCTGCCGAAGAGCAGGGCGTTCCCATGGAAAAACTCAGTGGTACCATTCAGAATGATATTCTGAAGGAATTCATGGTGCGTAATACTTACATTTATCCGCCACTGCCATCCATGAAGATCATTGCCGATATCTTTGAATTTTCATCGAAGAATATGCCCAAATTCAACTCCATCAGTATTTCGGGCTACCATATGCAGGAAGCGGGTGCCACCTGCGATATTGAGCTGGCTTATACGCTGGCCGACGGACTTGAATATCTGAGAGCCGGCATCAATGCCGGAATGGACATCGATGCTTTTGCTCCTCGTTTGTCGTTTTTCTGGGCCATTGGCATGAACCATTTTATGGAAATTGCCAAGATGCGGGCCGCACGCATGCTGTGGGCTAAAATTGTGAAACAGTTTAACCCCAAAAATCCCAAGTCACTGGCACTGCGAACACACTCGCAAACTTCGGGCTGGAGCCTTACCGAGCAGGATCCTTTCAACAACGTGGCACGTACTGCCATCGAAGCTATGGCTGCTGTGCTGGGACATACCCAATCGCTGCACACCAATGCATTGGATGAAGCTATCGCCCTGCCAACGGATTTCTCCGCACGAATTGCACGTAATACCCAGCTTTACATCCAGGACGAAACCAACGTAACCAAAGCCATTGACCCCTGGGCAGGCTCGTACTATGTGGAAGCCCTCACCCACGAAATTGCCGAAAAGGCGTGGAAACACATCGAAGAGATCGAAAAGCTGGGTGGTATGGCCAAAGCCATTGAAACCGGTGTGCCCAAAATGCGCATTGAAGAAGCTGCTGCCCGCAAGCAGGCAAAAATTGACTCGGGCAAAGAGATCATTGTAGGCATAAATAAATACCGCCTCGACAAAGAAGATCCTATTGAGATTCTGGATGTGGACAATTCTGCAGTGCGTGAGTCGCAGATCAAACGTCTGAAAAAACTGCGTGCAGAGCGTAACAATGAAGATGTTCAGGCAGCCCTTGATGCCATAACCAAGGCTTGTGAAACAGGTAAAGGTAATCTGCTTGAACTGGCAGTCGACGCAGCCCGCAAGCGTGCCTCCCTGGGAGAGATCTCCACGGCATGCGAAAAAGTTTTTGGCCGCTACCAGGCCGTTATCCGTTCAATATCAGGAATATACTCCATGGAAATAGAAAACAACCACAGCTTTTTGAAGGCCCGAGCCCTGGCCGATGAATTTGCCGCTCTTGAAGGCCGCCGTCCCCGCATCATGGTTGCCAAAATGGGACAGGATGGCCACGACCGTGGCGCCAAAGTAGTTGCCACCGCCTATGCCGATATGGGCTTCGATGTGGATGTGGGTCCCCTATTTCAGACCCCAAAAGAAGCCGCCCGCCAGGCCGTTGAAAACGACGTGCACATTCTGGGTATGTCAAGCCTGGCAGCAGGACACAAAACCCTGGCACCCCAGGTTATTGAAGAACTCAAA
>SKVR01000024.1 GCA_007129355.1 Bacteroidales bacterium
GCATGTTAGCCCGTTGCTCCTTTCCCTTTCTCTGTAAAGGAGCTTCGGGCTTTTTAATATTTAGCCGGTTAGTTTTTTATTATGCTTAAAAAAGTTTATCTCGAAATTACCGATAGTTGTAATCTTGAATGTGAGATCTGCTACCGACATCAATGGGTGCAGCAACCTGTTGATATGAAGGAAGATTTATGGAAAAATACAGTAAATCAGATTAGAAAGGAAAAAACTATCGAAACGGTTGTTCTGGGTGGGATGGGCGAACCACTGGTTTCTCCTTTCTTTGCCAAAACCATCGAACTTCTCAGTAAAAAGCAAATATGGGTTACTTCCAATGCAACTCTTTTCAAAGAACATCTTACTAAAGATATTGCCTCGAAAATTTATCTTTTTGTAGTATCATGCGACGGAATGGAACAACAGATGGTAAAGGGCAGGGGGGTAATTTTTGATGAACTGATGGCGAATATTGATCATCTTAATAAGGTTAAAGAAGAAAACGGATTGCAAACACCCTTTCTTGATATACAGTTTGTTGCATCAAAGAAGAATATTGATGATATTTTCCCGCTTATGGATGTTCTGGCAGAGAAAAAAGTCCGGAATATTGTTATCTCTCATCTGTTGCCCCAACATCCTGACCAGGCTGATGATATTCTTTACTCCCGTTATGAGAACCGCGAGATGAAAGAGAAGTTTCATAAGATCAGGAATTATTCTTTCAGGAGGGGCCTCCGTATTATTTTTCCGGAGGTTGAACTCAAAACAGAAAGAAAATGCGCATTTGTAAATAATGATGCTACTTACATCACTTCCCGGGGGGAGGTAGTTCCATGCTACAGGCTCTCGCATGAAGGCAGTGAAGTGGTTTTCGGGAGACAAAAAACTTTAAAGCAATACAGCTTCGGTAATTTGAATGACCGGAGCCTGAAGGAGATCTGGGAAGATAAAGAATACGTGAAATTCAGAGAAAAAATCTACAATAACCATTATCCATCCTGTCCTGATTGCGATCTGGTTGATGGCTGCAGCCTTATTCATGATGTTGATTTTGACTGCCACGGCGAATCTCCCAATTGTGCCGATTGTTTGTGGGCGAGAAAATTCGTATTTTGTAATTAAGCTATATATCCCACTTAATAAGTAAATTCATTGCATTAAAAGGAAATGAACTCTATGATGGGTATTTGCATTTTAATTTTGTATAGAGTACCGATAAAACCTAATTTTCATTAAATCATGCAAATAAAAGTTAGATTATTCGCAACTTTGCGCGAAGGTAGAGGCAAGGAATTAATAATGGATCTCGAACCAGGCCTTAACCCGCAACTGGTCATTGATCTGTTGCAAATAAAAAGGGATGAAGTTGCCATTTTGCTTGTAAATGGTATGGATGGCAAATTTGACCAGCAACTGAAAGATGGTGATACAGTAAGTATTTTTCCGCCGGTTGGTGGAGGGTGAAGATGCTGAGAACCGAAGGTTCGATGTCCCGCCTATGCGGGATCAGATCTGAGAACCAGATCAACCTTTTGGTATTTGAGTTTTCATACATGATGTTTTAAGATTTTCTTTAAAATAAGGTTGAATGGAAAAAAGATATCTGAAAAATGAAAATATGTTGTCGCGTGAAGAAAATATGTCTTTGCGCGGAAAGAAAGTGATAGTGGTGGGTTGTGGCGGCCTTGGGGGGCATATCATTGAGCAACTGGCGAGGTTGGGTGTTGGCCATATCACTGCCATAGATGGTGATGTGTTCGACGAATCCAATCTGAACAGGCAATTATTGAGCAATGTGGAGAATATTGGAAAATCAAAGGCTTTAACCGCAAAAGAACATATTGAAAAGGTTAATCCCGATGTGGAAGTAAATGCCATTCAGGTTTTTCTGGATGAGAGTAATGCAGAAGATTTGATCAAGGGGCATGATGTGATATGCGATGCACTGGATAATCTTTCAACCCGGATGCTTTTGCAGAAGTATGCTGAAAAGCTTAACATCCCTATGGTTTACGGTGCCATTGCAGGTTGGTACGGACAGGTTACCACAATCTTTCCGGGCGATAACATCATCGGCAGTATTTACCATGGCAGCAACAAGGGTATTGAGCAGGAACTGGGAAATCCATCTTTTACTCCAGCCCTGGTTGCATCCATTGAAGTATCGGAAGTAGTTAAAATACTTACAGGCAAAGGACAATTGTTGCGAAACCGCTTCCTTATGATCAATCTGCTGGACCAGGAATATGAAGTGTTTGATCTTTAAAGACAGAAGACGGAAGAAAAGTAATGGGTAATCTGTGATGGGTAACGGGTAATGGGTAACGGGTATAATTTTTCACTCAACAATCTCTAACTTGCTAAACCCCTAAATATCTAAACATCTAAACATCTAAACTTATCAACTAATAAACCTATAAACCAACAATGATTTCCTTCGAAAAAGCCCTTGATATTATTCTTAGTTCTGCCCGTTACCTTGGCGATGAGCGGGTTGATTTTACCGATTCACTGGATCGGGTGCTGGCCGAGGATGTATTTTCAGATGTGGATATGCCTCCCTTTGACAAAGCTGCCATGGATGGTTTTGCCTGTCGCAGAGAAGATTTGCCAGCAGAACTTGAGGTAATAGAAACCATTGCAGCCGGACAGATTCCTGAAAAATCCGTTGGACCAGGGCAGTGTGCCCGCATCATGACCGGGGCAATGATTCCTGAAGGTGCTGATACGGTTATCATGGTAGAGCAAACTGAAGTAGCAGGGACCGAAAGAATCCGTTTCACTGCCGCAAAAACCACACCCAATATTGCTTACCAGGCGGAAGATGTAAAGTTGGGAGATGTAATGTGGCGAAAAGGGCAACCCATTAAACCATCGCATATTGCTATTTTTTCAGCTGTGGGTTGCACAAACCCTCTTGTGGCCATTCAACCCAGAGTTGCAATTCTCTCAACCGGCGACGAACTGGTTGAACCCAACGAAAAGCCCGGCCCGGGCAAAATCCGTAATTCAAATGCCTGGCAACTCATGGCACAGGTAACGCAGGCCGGATGCATTCCTAATTATATGGGGATAGTACCGGATACAAAAGAAGATACTGATATGGCCATTTCCAAAGCCCTTGCGGAAAATGATGTGGTTTTACTCACAGGCGGAGTAAGTATGGGCGACTTTGACTTTGTGCCGGAGATCATGCGAAAAAATAAGGTAGACATCCGCTTTCAGAAAGTTGCCGTAAAACCCGGCAGACCTACCGTGTTTGGGGTTACTGAAAAATCATGGATATTTGGGTTGCCCGGAAATCCTGTTTCTTCTTTTATTAACTTTGAAATTTTTGTGAAACCCTTGTTGTATAAACTAATGGGGAATGAATTTAAACCTGTAGAATTAATTTTGCCTATTGGGGTAAATTTCACGCGCAAAAAGGCTGATAGGCTGGAGTGGGTGCCTGTGGAAATTACCGAAAATGCTGAAGTTGTGCCTGTAAGTTATCATGGCTCGGCTCATATTCATGCAGTGTGCCTGTCAAATGCTCTTTTGTCGGTACCTGTGGATAAATTTGAGATTGCCAAAGGAGAATTTGTAAATGTTAGACCTATATAACCGAAAAATAAACTATCTGCGTATCTCGGTCACCGACCGGTGTAATCTCCGTTGCCGCTATTGTATGCCCGAAGATGAAGTATGTATGGTAAAGCATTCTGAAATTCTTACCTATGAAGAAATTCAGCAGGTGGTAGCAGTTGCTGTGCCTTTGGGTATTGATAAGATCCGACTAACGGGTGGAGAACCATTGGTTAGAAAGGATATCGTACAACTTGTAAGAATGATCGCCAACGTTAAAGGAGTAAAAGATATTGCCATTACCACCAATGGTATTCTGCTTGAAGAATTTGCCATACATCTTGCTAATGCCGGACTGCACCGGGTGAATATAAGCCTCGATACCATTGACCCGGAAAAGTTTTACCAGATAACGCGGGGAGGCGATATCCGAAAAGTATTTGAAGGTATTGAGGCAGCCAGTTTCGCCGGGCTGAGTCCCATCAAGGTGAACTGTGTTGTAAAGCAGTCATCAGATGAGCCCGATGCCCTTGCCGTAAAGCAATATTGTATGGAAAACCGACTGCAGGTGCGCTTTATCAGCCAGATGGATTTATCAACCGGACATTTTGGAATAGTTGACGGGGGTACAGGCGGCGATTGTTCCCACTGCAACAGGTTGCGTCTTACGCCAACCGGCAAAATGAAACCCTGCCTGTTTTCCGACCTGGAATATGATATTCGTGAAATGGGTATTCAAAAAGCTATTGAGGCGGCTATATTTGCTAAGCCGGAAAAGGGAACGGTAAATCTGAGCAATTGCTTTCATAATATTGGAGGGTGATGGGTGATGGGTGATGGGTGATGGGTGATTAGTGATTAGTGATTAGTGAAAAGTGATTAGTGAAAAGTGGTAAGTATGAATTAATGTTCAATTTTTGGTAATGAAAAAATTTTCACACATAGATGAAAAGGGTAAGGCCAATATGGTAGATGTTGGTGCCAAGCCATTGCAAACACGCACTGCGGTGGCCCGGGGTTTTATCCGTTTGCAGCCCGAAACGGTAAAACTTATCCGTGAAAACCAGGTGAAAAAGGGCGATGTACTTACCGTAGCAGAAATTGCGGGTATACAGGCAGCCAAAAAAACATGCGACCTGATTCCGCTGTGCCATCCCCTGCAAATCACCAAAGCAGATGTAAAAGCGGTGCTTTTGGAAAATGGTGTTGAAGTTACTGCAACACTCAGGTGCATAGGCCAAACGGGCATAGAAATGGAAGCACTTACCGGTGTTAGCGTTGCCCTTCTTACCGTTTACGATATGTGCAAGGCGGTGGATAAAGAGATGGTAATTGAAGGTGTTAAATTGATGGAAAAAACAAAGGAATAACATAACAATCCGCGTCATCAGCGTTCTATAACAAAACAAAATATGGCTCAACTAATAAAAATCCTGTCAGTAAATATTTCTGAAGAAAAAGGAACAGTTAAAAAACCCGTTGAGGAGATAACCCTCAATCATAATGGGGTAATGGATGATGCCCACAGCGGCCCATGGCACCGGCAGGTAAGCCTTTTGGGTAAAGAAAGCTTCGATCGCTTCTCTGTGCAGGCAGGCCGCCAGCTTGCATTCGGCGAATTTGCCGAAAACCTTACTACTGAAGGTATTGAACTGGTTAAGACGTCTCCACTTGATCGCTTTGTAGGAGAAAATGTGGAACTTGAAATCACCCAGATCGGCAAAGAATGCCACGGCAGCAGTTGTGCCATTTTCAAAGAAGTGGGCAATTGTGTTATGCCTAAGGAGGGTATTTTTGCCCGTGTAATAAGGCAGGGATCCATCAAGCCCGGCGATATTCTGGAATATGTACCTCGCGTGATACGGTTCCAGGTTGTTACATTAAGTGACCGGGCCAGTAAAGGGCAATATGAAGATCGCAGTGGTCCGCGAATTGTGCAGATACTTAACGACCATTTTGATAAACGCCCCCGTAATATTGAAGTGGAAAGCATAATTATTCCTGATGATGCCGCCAGCCTTTCAGTGGTTATGGAGAAAGCCACCTATGAAGAAATTGATGTGATCATTACCACCGGAGGAACTGGAATAGGTCCGCGTGATATTACCGTGGAAACTGTAAAGCCCATGCTGGATAAGGAAATACCGGGCATAATGGAAATGATTCGTGTGAAATATGGAGCAAACAAACCCAACGCTTTGCTGAGCAGGGGAGTAGCCGGCATAATGGCCGAAAGCCTTGTTTATACTTTGCCCGGAAGTGTTAAGGCCGTAAATGAATACATGGAAGAGATACTCAAAACCCTGGAGCATCTTATCTACATGCGCCATGGGCTGGATGTGCATTAATTTATCATCATTTCATTAATTATTTGAAGTCATGAAAGAAAATCTTGAGAATATAATTCAGCTTCTGGAAAAGTACAATCAACTGGATATTCAACAGGCCATTGATTGGGAAAAGTATAACCTTTATTCGATAGTTCACCATTCAACAAGTATTGAAGGTGCATCTCTTACCGAAATAGAAACCCAGCTTCTACTTGATGAGGGAATAACAGCAAAAGGCAAACCGCTCTTGCATCATCAAATGCAAACAGATCATTACAATGCCTTGCTTTTTGTAAAGAATGCTGCAAAGGAGCATACTCCGTTTACAACTGATCTTCTCAAACAAATTGCAGGCCTGGTTATGAAAAACACAGGCAGTATTCATAATACGGCAATGGGTTCTTTTGACACCGGCAAGGGCGATTTTCGTCTGCTTAATGTCTATGCCGGTGAAACGCGGTTTGTTGATTTTTCCAAAGTACCGGAAATGGTTAAGCAATATTGCAATGAGCTAAATTCTGCACTTACCGGGAAGTTAAGTAAAGATGCCGCCTTGATTTTATCCTTTGATGCCCAGTTCAATCTCGTTTCAATTCATCCTTTTGAAGATGGCAATGGCAGGGTTTCTCGCCTTGTAATGAATTTTGTTCAGCATTATCATTCTTTACCTCTTTGTAATGTATTTAAAGAGGATAAGGCGGAATATATTGAAGCCCTTGTTGATACCAGGAAATCAAATGATATAGCAATCTTTCGGAATTTTATGCTGAGTCAATATAAAAAGATGCTTGAAGCGGAGATTTCAAAAGTTATGAACTCGAAGAAAACAAGCGCTTCTAAGACCGATCATAAAAGCAATAATAAGGGGTTAACCTTATTTTTCTGATTAACGTCCAAACATTTCACCAAACCAAATGTTTCTAATTTTCAAAAAGCATTTGATTTTCATTTAATTGTATTGCATTGAAAACAGCAGGTATAATTGGTTCCGGATTTGCCGGACTGGCTGCAGCTTGCAGCCTGGCCAAAGAGGGATTTAAAGTAAAGGTATTTGAAAAAAACGAGGGACTGGGCGGCAGAGCCCGCAAATTTGAAGAACAGGGTTTTATGTTCGATATGGGACCCTCCTGGTACTGGATGCCCGAGGTGTTTGAGAATTTCTTCAATACATTCGGGAAATCGGCATCCGATTATTACGATCTGGTAAGGCTTGATCCTTCCTATAATGTGGTTTTTGGTAAGGATGATATAGTTCCCATGCCGGCAAATTACAATGAGTTGGAACAGCTTTTTGAAGAGATTGAACCGGGCAGCAGCGAAAATCTTAAAAAATTTCTTGCAGAAGCTGAATACAAGTACAAGGTGGGAATGGAAGAGTTTGTTTGGAAGCCGGGTCTTTCTCTTACCGAATTCGCAGATATCAGGGTTCTGAAAAGCGCCTTCAAACTGCAGATGTTCACATCTATTTCTTCTCAGATTGAAAAGCTTTTCAAAAACGAAAAGCTCCGTGAAATATTAAAATTCCCGGTTTTATTCCTGGGTGCAACCCCCGAAAATACACCTGCACTCTATAGCCTGATGAATCATGCTGACCTTGTGGGTGGCACCTGGTATCCCATGGGTGGTATGCACAAGATCATTGAGGGGTTTGTGAGCCTTGCCAAAGAACTGGGCGTTGAGTTTCATGTGAATGAACCTGTGCAAAGTATTGAAGTTAAAGGTAAAAAAGCCACCGGCTTCACAACTACCAAAGGCAGTTATGAGTTTGATTACATTGTAGCGGGTGCCGATTATCATCATGTAGAGCAGCAATTGGTACCCAAAGAATTCAGAACTTATTCTGAAAATTACTGGGAAAAAAGAACCATGGCTCCCAGCTCACTGCTGTTTTATCTTGGACTGAACATGAAAATCGATGGGCTTGAGCATCACAATCTTTTTTTTGACCGCGATTTTGATCTTCACGCCAAAGAGATCTACACCGAGCCTGCATGGCCTACTGATCCGCTGTTTTATATTTCTTGTCCATCAAAAACAGACTCTTCTGTGGCACCGGAAAACAGCGAAAATGTTTTTATGCTGATGCCGCTTGCACCGGGTATAGAAGATAGTGAAGAACTCCGTGAAAAATATTTTAATGTAATATGCGATCGTATGCATCATATCATTGGAGTTGATATTCGTGAGCATATCTTTTATAAAAGATCATTCTGTTTAGATGATTTTGTAAGCGACTACAATGCTTTCAAGGGAAATGCCTATGGTCTTGCCAATACATTAAAACAAACGGCCATCCTGAAACCCAGGATTCACCACAAAAAGATTTCCAACCTTTATTATACCGGACAATTAACATCTCCCGGGCCGGGAATGCCACCTTCTATTATTTCAGGGCAAATGGTAGCAGGGCTCATTGCCAGCAAGTAAAATATAAAAAAGAGGCTTTCTCATAAATCTGAAAATGACTGGACGCTGAGCTTGTCGAAGCACGTAATAGACTGATAGTCAAATAACTTTTCGACAGGCTCAACGATCAGAAACGAGTTATGAGAGAGCCTCTTTTACATTTCTAATTAGACATACTATCTGATTAGCCCTCTTTGCCTCAGCAATGGCTCAATACCAGGTTCCTGACCGCGGAAGTTCACATACATTTCCATGGCGTTGCGGGTTCCTCCTCTTTCGAGAATTTCTTCGCGGAAACGTTGTGCGGTTTCCTGGTGGAAAAGGTCACCGGTTTCCACAAAGGCTTCAAAAGCATCGGCATCAAGCACACCTGACCAGATATAGCTGTAATAACCTGCAGAATAACCACCTGAGAAAATATGCTGGAAGTGGGTACTGCCATGACGGAAATAAATCTCGTCTATCATATTAAATTTATCCTGCACCTTATCTTCAAATTCTTCAACTGTAAATGGTTCATAGGAAGAAAGTGTATGATACTCCATGTCCAGATGTCCGGAAGCAAGAAATTCAACAGTGGCAAAACCCTGGTTGAAATTGGAGCTTGCCATGATTTTATCGATAAGTTCATCGGGAATGGTTTCGCCTGTTTCATAGTGCACAGCAAATTCTTTCATTACCTCAGGATGTTTAGCCCAGTTCTCCATTACCTGTGATGGGAGTTCCACAAAATCGCGGGGAACAGAGGTCCCTGACAAGCTGTAGTAATGGGTGTTTGCCATTAAACCATGAAGTGCATGACCGAACTCATGGAAGAAAGTGGTCATTTCATCAAATGTAAGTAAAGCAGGTTGTCCGGCGGTAGGAGCCGTAAAATTACATACGATGGTAATTACAGGATGAACGAATCTTCCGTCTTCATCAACATACTGTTTGCGGTAGCTGCTCATCCAGGCACCACCACGCTTGCTTGCCCTGGGGTGCATATCCATATAAAGAATTCCTAAATGTGTGCCATCGGCCTCAAGCACTTCCCATGCAGTGGCATCGGGGTGGTAAACAGGCACGTCGCTGCGCTCAATAAACTGAAGCCCCCAAAGTTTTTCAACAATCATAAAGATTCCGTCGCGCACATTGTTGATCTCAAAATACTGGCTGATCTCCGATTCATCAATGTCAAACTTTTCTTTTCTTACTTTTTCAGCATAATATCTCCAGTCCCAGAACTTCAGTTCGAAATCGTGGCCGTCAGCGTTAATTTGCTCCTGAAGCATTCCAGCTTCTTCGTGAGCAATGGGTAATGCAGCTTCCCATAATTCTTCAAGGAAACTTTCAACAGTTTCTACTGTTTGTGCCATGCGATTATCGAGAGCAAAAGCAGCAAAATTGTCAAAACCAAGCATCTGCGCGCGCTCGATTCGCAGACCAACAAGACGGTTGATGATATCCTGGTTGTTATTGTCATTATCCATATTGCCGCGATTGATATACGCATGGTTCACCTTTTCCCTCAGTTCGCGGTTATCGGCATAGGTAAGGAAAGGCATTACGCTGGGATTTTGCAGGGTGATAAGCCATTGTCCTTCTTTTCCTTCTCTTGCAGCAGCTTCTGCGGCAGCATCTCTGATAGATTGGGGAAGACCTGCAAGATCTTCTTCATCTTCTATGAACATCTTCCAGCTGTTTACATCAGCCAGTACATTTTGTCCGAATTGAAGTGTAAGTGTTGATAACTCCTGGTTGATTTCACGGAAGCGTTCCTGTTTTTCTTCGGGAAGTGCTGCACCGTTTCTTACAAAGTTCTTGTATGTTTCCTCAAGCAACATTTCCTGCTCCTCGTTTAATGCGAGCTGATCTTTTTGCTCATGAACAGTCTGGATCCTGGCAAAAAGATCCATATTAAGGTTGATGTTGTCGCTATGTTCTGACATCATGGGTGCAACTTCCTGTGCAATTGCCTGAATTTCATCCGATGTGTTGGACGACAGGTAGTTGTAAAATACCGAACCTACCTGATTGAGCAACATTCCGCTGTAGTCAAGTGCTGCAATGGTATTTTCAAAAGTGGCAGGCTCCACATTGCTGACTATTACATCGATGTTCTCTTCCTGTTGACTGATACCTTCCTTAAAAGCGGGAAGGAAATGATCATTTTCAATCAGGTTAAATGGTGGAACACCAAAGGGAGTATTGTACTCCGAAAAAAACGGGTTGTCCTGCTTCGGACCGGCACAAGATGCCAAAATAATTACCATAAGAAATAATCCTGTTATTTTTTTCATTTTTAGTACTTTTTTTATTTTTAAGAGTGCTTTTTTTTGATTTATTGCATATTCTTTCAATAGGATTGATTGGAATTTGAAGTCCCAAAATTAATGTAAAATATTGAATTAGAATCTAAGAAGGGTTAAAAACTGAGCATTAAGAGAAGTGACAGATCCGGGTAGTCAGTTTCATAAAAAACGAAGAGCCATTGAAAAACAATCAATGGCTCTTATGATTCCGGATAATGTTGAATATTTTGATTTTTTAACAGCTGCACTACATGCATCCAAAAAAAAGGGAGATGCCCGTTTGAGCATCTCCCTTTCATATTGAGATTTCAGTATTTATCTCTGGTGAATTACCTTGGTGGTGTAAATGTCAGCACCAACATTAACTCTAAGCATATAAACACCGGGGTTGTGTCTTCCGCCTTCCCAGCTGATCTTATATGTACCGGCAGAAAGTTCTTCATTCATGATAACTTCAACTACCTGGCCAAATACATTAAGTACTTCAACTTTAACAGGATTGTCATAGGTTACTTCAAGATCCATATGAGTTCTGTTTCTGAACGGGTTGGGGTAAGCGGGATAGAATACCGCATTGGGTTTCACAACGAAGTTGGCATTACTGA
>SKVR01000212.1 GCA_007129355.1 Bacteroidales bacterium
GTTTTCTCCCTGAATCCATGGCACAGCAACCGGAGCCTTCAACCATAGGCGATACAGATATTCAGCCCCTGACTTTCAGCGGCAGATTATCGCTGCTCAGTGAGGCCTATGCCGTGAATGGTATAAATGCACGACGTCCGCCCGGAATGGGGCAGGTAAATTTTTCTTCAACATTTTCTTTATTCGGCCTGCGGTCTGGCATCAATATACTTTACTCAACCAACGACAATCAACTCCGGCAATCCATGAACCAGTTCAACTTTTATGGCTCCTGGAAATGGCTGACTCTTTCAGCGGGAACGGTGAGCCCTCGGTTTTCGCGTTACAGTATGTCAGGCATTACGGTAACCGGGGGTATGATCGACATCAATCCGGGTGGTTTTTCTATGACTTTTGCGGGCGGCAGAACACGCAGGCCTGTTGCATTCAATACAGATAAAGCTTTTCGCGAGTCCTCATTCGAGCAATGGCTTTATGCCGCAAGGATGGGTTTTGGAAAGAGAGAAAGAACCGAATTTGCCATTTCAGGAGTTTATGCCTACGATGTTGTGGGTTCTTTAGAAGCCCCCCTTGATATCTATCCTTCAGAAAATTTGAATATCACTCCGGAGTTTAATCTTTCTTTCTTTAAAGGCAAGTTCAGGGCAGGTAGTAATATTACCGTTTCGGCCTTTACCCGTGATCGCACGGGTGAAGCCATTGAAGTTGATGAAATTCCATCGGCACTTACAGACTATTTTGCCCCAAACAGCAGCACACGTATAGATTATGCCGGGGAAATCACAACCCAGCTTGACCTGGGAGTTTTTAAACTAAATGGAGCATGGGAGCGCGTACAACCGGGTTTTCGGTCTCTGGGTCTCGGTCAGATAAGAAGCGATAGCGAACTGCTGAGGTTTCGATCTCAGCTCCGATTATTCAAGGGCAAAGTAAATTTATCCGGAATGTTATCACAAGGCCGTAATAATTTGCTTAATACCCGCACTTCTGCCATGAACCGTGAGCAGATCGGAGCAAACGTAATGATAAGAATGGCACGTTCGGCAAATCTTATGTTTTCTTACATGCGCCTTAATAACGAGAACACACCCACTGACCCCGATAGCCCAATCTGGAATGAGCTTCATCAAAATCAGATTTCGCAAAATATTATGGTAACTCCAACATGGTTTTTCGCATCTCCTTCCCTATCTCATTCTGTTTCCCTGAGTGGTTCCTGGCAGGAGTTACAGGATAAAAGCAGAATGGTATTAACAGGCGAACGCCAGGCAATGGGATTCAGCAGTATTACTGCAGGTGCTGCTTACGGTATTTCTTTCCCATCGGGTCTTTCTGTGAATATGTCGGGAAATTATCTTCACAATGAAGCTACACAATCCATGGCTTCAGGTTATTCATTTAATTCCGCAACAGGCTATGCCTTCTTTGACAAAAAACTTATCATGAACCTTGCTCTGGGTTGGTCGCGCAACGGATCAGAGTATACACGTATTCTCGATGATCATGAACTGACTACTTTTATCAGGGCATATGAAAAATTTAACCGTCTGAAAAACAATGGCGATGATTTTCTCGAGGGTGAATATGTTGTAAGGCAATGGTCGCAGCAGTATTCGTTAAATTTATCCGCATCTTATCGTTTGCCAAACGGAAACAGCCTTCGTTTATCCACGCGCGGCATTGCAAGTCGCCCTGGTGAAGGGGATGGCAGGAAATACAACGAGTTCAATGCAATGCTGAGGTACGATCACAGGTTTTAATCCTTCCTGTTTTTTTTGGAATACTTTTTGGTTTAATGGTGTTAAATTATTTAAAGACCATAAGCCTTAAAAATATTTTAGGGTAAAGTAAATGATAAAGCGATTAATTTCGTTATCTGTTACAAACCAAATTTATTCCAGTTATGAGCCATACATCCAAATATAGTATCACGGCATTTCTGCTTTATTTCTTCATGGGAGTTTTCATTGCCAATGCCACCCACGGGCAGGAACTCAGGAAGCTTGAAAATAGTGCTTTCCAGCGGGGAGAAAAAATTTCTTACCGCGTTTTTTACGATAGTTATATAACCGGAAATGTAAATGCAGGGTTTGCATCACTGGAAATCAGACCTGAAAATGAATTGGTTGCAGGGCGCAATACCATGAATATTGTAGGAATTGGGCGCACCCGCGGAGCATTTAATTTTTTCTTCAGGGTAGTAAACCGTTATGAAACTTATCTTGATGAAGAAGCTATTGTACCTTTGCTTTTTATCAGACGAATAAATGAGGGTGGATATAAAAAAAGCCAGGATGTGGTATTTAACCAGTTCGATAATATTGCCATAAGCAATACCGCTACAGTTCCTGTCATACCTAATGTGCAGGATATTATATCTGCATTCTATTACTTACGCACCTACGATTATGATGATACAGAAATTGGAGATATTTTCGATGTAAGCTTTTTCCTTGATGATACAGTTTATGTTTCACGGGTTGTTTTTGATGGAAGAGAAGATGTAAATACCCGGATTGGAACTTTCCGTACACTTAGGTTCAAACCCCAGGTTCTTGCGGGAGATGTATTCAGCCAACCCTACCCCATGACTCTTTGGATATCAGATGATAAAAATAAAATTCCTGTAATGGTGCAATCTGGCATAATCGTTGGAAGTGTAAAAATGGAGCTCGTTGATTATTCAGGCTTGAAAAACCCCATGAGTTCAAAAATCCGGTGAGTTGCTCCGGAGACAATAACAGAAACAGTAAAACCACTTAATCCAACAACCACTTTTACCACTATTTTTAACCCAAAAACAATTGTCTTATGTCAAGATTAAGAGTATTATCGGTATTGGTTATAATTACAGGTTTATTATTTACTGCCTGTGAAACCACAGAATTTGATTCGCGAAACAATTTTCGCGGCACATGGAATGTAGAAGAATA
>SKVR01000069.1 GCA_007129355.1 Bacteroidales bacterium
ACAAAATCCTTGCGGGTGAAGGTTGTGGCACACCCTCCCGGGCGATCATGCTGCTCGATCAGCAGGACCTTTTTTCCCTGTTTTGCCAGTTTTGCACCTGCGGTAAGGCCTCCAAGGCCGGCACCAATGATGATGATATCGTAGTTCATAGCAATTGGGTTTTAATGTTGTTTCCTTAAGAAATGGAACGCTGATAACGCTGATTTTAACCGCTGATTAAATGGATTAAATCAGTGAAAACCTGCGTTGCTATGCATCTGCATAATCTGCGTTCTATAAATTTAATGTGTAACTAAACGACATTGATTTGGGTTTTTAATTTCAAATTATATGAGAGTAATCAATTTTATTGTTCAGGAATGGGATACCTTTTAAAGGGTTTGTCGCGATCGAAAAGGTACCGGTAGGTGATATAATGTTTTGCCGATACACTTTCCACTGCCATAAAGATCTTACGCATTTTGGGATTGAAGTCGGCCACCCAGGAAAATTCGATTTCGGTGTAATGGGGTTTGCGGGCCATCACCCTGGCTATGTTAAGAATGATCCCCGATTCCACTCCCATCCCCTGAAACTTTGGTATCACTCCCATGAGCACACCGCGGGCGCGGGTCATTGTTTTTTTCTTTTTCAGGTAAAGGAATTTCAACATCGAAACCAGGTTTAATTTTCCGTTCAGTTTTTTCAGGATCTGGTTCACATCGGGGTACATAAGGTAGATGGCAATGGGCTCACCTTTGTTGTATGCAATCCATATAAATTCCTCATCGATGATTGCCTTGGCTTTTTTAAGGGTTTTCTTGATGTACTCCGTTTCCAGGGGTTTAAAATTTTCCTTGAATGTGGGCCACGCAGTATTGAAAACCTTGCAAAAATCCTCTCCAAACTGATCGGCATTTTTCCATTCGAAATGCTTAAAGGTGTAGTCGGGTTTGGCTTCGATCCATTCTGCAATTTTCAGAAATCTTGGTGGAAGCTCTTTGGTAACATCCAGATGAAAGCCTTCCTGTTTGTAATAGGTTTGAAATCCGTAGGATTCAAAAAGTTCCTGGTAGTAGGGATGGTTATAGGCAATTTCGTAAGAGGGATGGGTAAATCCATCCACGAGAAGTCCCCAGTATTTGTCGGTTTCCCCAAAATTTATGGGCCCCTCCATGGCTTCCATCCCCTTTCCTTTCAACCATTTTCGGGCTGTGTCGAAAAGAAGGAAAGCAGCCTGCCTGTCGTTGATACATTCAAAGAAACCCATACCACCAGTGGGTTGTTCCTGTTTGTAAGCTGTGTTTCGGTCAATAAATGCGGCCACCCTTCCGATAGGCTGGTTTTTATCATCGTAAAGCAGCCACCGGGTAGCTTCACCATGGTTGAAAAATACATTTTTATCAGGATCAAAAATGGATTCTATCTCTTTGCCCAACGGACAAACCCAGGTATCATCATCTTTATAAATGATACGGGCAACGTCATGGAAAGCTTTCCTGGTTTTACGATTGCTTACCTCTATAACCTTCATCTGTTGACCATTTCGTTTGAGGGTCGTGATTATTTTCTGTATATCCCGTCAAGGATATCTTTATATTGCGATTCTATGACTTTCCTTTTCAACTTTAGTGTGGCAGATAATTCGCCTGATGTTGGAGACCACTCATCTGCCAGCAACCGAAACCGTAGAATTCTTTCGGGTTCTGACAAGGATTTGTTCAGTCTGATTATTTCATCATTCATTTTCTGCTTTACTTCGGGCAAGGAGATGATTTCAGAATGGATTTGGGGTACAGAAACATGGTTTTCTTCGCACCACTCCTTCAAATACTTAAAGTCGGGAATAATCAGGGCGCTGGCAAATTTCTGATGTTCTCCCACCACCATTACCTGGTCGATAAAGGGTGATTCTTTCATTTTGTTCTCAATGGGTTGGGGCGGCACAAACTTGCCACTGGATAGTTTGAATATCTCTTTGATCCTGTCGGTAATATTGAGAAATTTACCATCTACCCAACTGCCCACATCGCCGGTATGAAACCATCCATCTTCATCTATTACCGATCGGGTAAGTTCTTCGTCTTTGTAATATCCAATCATTAAATTGCGGCCACGGGTAAGAATTTCGCCATCGTCTTTAATTTTTACTTCCACCCCGTCAATGAGCGCCCCCACTGTTCCAAGTTTGCAAAGGGGTTTTTCCAGTCGGTTTATTGTTATGATGGGAGATGTTTCAGTAAGCCCGTACATATTGAGTATTTTGATGCCCGCTGCCCAGAAAACTCTTTCAAGCCTTGGCTGAAGGCTGGCGCCCCCGCAACCCACAATACGGACACATCCGCCCAATGCTGTTCTCCATTTACTGAAAATAAGTTTATCGGCAATCTTCAGTTTTATTTCATACAGCCATCCGTTTTCACCAAAAGGTTTATACCTGAGACCAAGGTCCACAGCCCAGAAAAACAATTTTTTCTTTATTCCGGTTAGGCTTCTTCCTTTGGCCATCACATTGTCGAATACCTTTTCGAGTATGCGGGGTACGGCATCAAAACCGGTTGCCCTGATCTCTTTCAGATTTACGGCAATGGTACCCATATTTTCGGCATAGTAAATACATGCACCAGAGTATTGTGTCTGGTAGTTACCCATCCTTCCTCCCACATGGCATAGGGGGAGGATATTGAGGTAACGGTCATCCGGACCTAGTTTAAACACCTCCGCTGCGGCCATAAAATTGCTCACCAGGTTTTCATGAGAAAGCAAAACTCCTTTGGATGTACCGGTTGTTCCCGATGTGTAAATCAATACTGCAGGGTCGGACGGACTGATGGATTTTTTGATCTCTTCCAGTTTTTCAATGGTACCGGGCTCACATTGTTTTCCTTTTTCAACCAAATCCATCCAATGATTTGAACGGTCGGTTTTATTGAAAGTATAAACCCATTCCACTTTTTTAACCTTGTCGCAAACAGGTTTTATGTTTTCGAAAAACTTGCTGTCGGCCAGAATGACCATTCTGGCATCAGAGTGTTCTAAAACATACTGGTACTCATCGGTGCTTAAAGAAGTATAAACCGGCACATGTACTATGCCGATCATGGTCATTCCCACGTCGATGAAGTTCCATTCGGGGCGGTTATTGGTTACGCTGGCTATTTTATCCCCCTTTTTTAATCCCAGCTCGAGAAGACCCAGAGCAAACCACCGGGCAAAATTGTAATAATCCTGCGCGTTGTATTTGATCCATTGTCCGTCGCTTTTGGCAGCAAAAACATCTGCATCGGGGTATAGGCTGAGAAACCTGTCAGGCAGGTCAAAGATGCGTTTTGGTTCCATGATGAATTCTTTTGTTTTCCCATTGTAAATGTAACAATTGTTTGAAAACAAACAAGTGGTATACAGAGAAATAAATGGTCAGGAACTTAAGGTTTTCATTTGATATTTGATTATGATGCCGTGGAACCATACTCTCTTTTTATCCAGGAAAGGGGACAGACAATAATTCCACAAATTTTCTCACATACTCATCCTTTAGTTTCGATTTGTACTGCATCACATAGCGCGGATGCTCAAGCGGAATGATCTGATTAAAAAACCTGTGCTCATTGTTAAGCTTTTCCAGGAATTTCAAATTTTTACCTGTGCCCAGGCAATAGCAGATATCGGTATGACAACCCATGGAAATATGGTTGCGGATGGATTGGATGGCAAAGGGGGTGATGGTTTCCTGCAACTCTTTGCTGTCGTAATAATTATAATTGACTTCACGGTTTTTGCTATTTAGTGTAACAAAACCCAACGGACTGATGGAGTTGATGTAGAAATCACCGTAGAATTTTTCTACCCCGCCATAAGCGTCAATGACTTCATACACAAATACCGATGAGGGTTCATGGGTAATGGTATCGGGAATGTGCAGTCCGCATTTTTCCTGCAACCGTTTGGTATCGGTAAAGGGCACACCGGTAACACCGGCACCAAACCGACCGGGGTTGATACCCAGGATAAGTCGGCGCTTCTTATTATCGGTGTAAAATTTTTTGTAAAATGCAGAGGAAACCTTGAGGGCATCGGGGTTTTCACGGAAAGGATTCATTACCCTGATACCGTCGGGCAAAGGAATATCAAGATGTAAAGTTTCATTGTAACGGATTACTCTTTGGGCAAAAGTGGGATTTGCTGATTTTTTGTCAGTCATAAATTTTTTGGTTAAGCAATGTTGATTGCAGCGCAAGCTTTATGTAAAAACTGCAAATTTAATTTTTATTGCAGAACCATAAAACCAGAGCAAAAGTCAACTTCAGTTTACGAGGTTCCCGGTTTTCTTCTTTGCCGTAAAAAGCGACACCAGTATCAGTGTAAGAAACGATAAAGGTATAGATATGATTCCCGGGTTATCCAGAGGGAAGGGAGCACTTGCCGGATCGAGGCCGTAGCGGGCATACATGGTGGGCGAAAGCAGGATAAGCCCTACAGACATTGTTATTCCTACCAAAATAGATGCGGCCACTCCCCTGGCGGTGGTTTTTTTCCAGAAGAGGATCATTATGATGGCAGGCAGGTTGCTGGATGCTGCCACGGCAAATGCCAGTCCCACAAGGAAAGAAACATTCAGTCCTTTAAGCAATATACCGATAATAATTCCTAAACTTCCCACAGCAAATGCGGCAATTTTCCCTGCCCTTACTTTCACCTGGTCAGTCATGTTCAGGTTCATAAACCGGTCGAGCAAATCGTGTGCAATGGCCCCGGATGAGGCTACAATCAATCCAGATACGGTACCCAGAATAGTTGCAAAGGCCACGGCCGAAATCATGGCAAAAATACCGATGCCAAAAGATTTGGCAAGCAGCGGCCCTGCCATATTGCTGCTCTGCACATCCAGCACACCGTTGATCATGGCTCCAAGTCCCATATACAGTGTAAGGATGTAAAAGGAACCGATGGCAGCAATGGCAACAATGGTCGACTTCCGGGCATCTCTCGGACTAGGCACAGTGTAGTACCTGATAAGGATATGGGGTAATGCGGCAGTACCCAGAAAAAGGGCCAGCATGAGGGAAATAAAGTTGAGCCTTTCCAACAGCGAAGCCCCTTCAAGTCTGTAAAGAAGGCCAGGACGCATGATTTCTTCTCCTGATGTGGTTTCCGGATACCATGCATCAACCGCATCACCTTCAAACTCAAAAGAAGTTTTGGTATAGCGAACCACTTCACTTTCCTTGATATTTCTGAGGAAGCTGAATGGATTTACGGGTCCTGAAAACTCTACTTCCTGTCCATCAGAAACAACCTTTGATAAATGACCTACCTGGTAAAACAATCTCTCGGAGCGGGGTGCACCGTTATAAAGAATAGTACCGATGGCTTGTCGGGTTATGGATAGCATTTCTTCCAGAACGGGACCATTATCATTTTCTGTAAGACGGTACCAGTTACTGAAGCCGTTTTTCTCCAGCAACATAAAAGTATACGGACCGGCCGTAGCTGCACCTGTGATAAGATATCCAGGATTCTCACTAAGGTGTAACACTCCTGAATCATCAAAATATACATCAATACTATTGTATTTGTGAAAATCAGGGTAAGGTTCTGTTCTGAGTCCTTTATTGAGAATATAAACGGTAAGGGTAATAGAAAAAATGATCAATAAGCCCCCTTTGATAAACTGCACATAAGTGGTAGAGGTCATACCTGCGGTTGCCACGATAAAAATTACTACAGAACCAACAATAACCACACCTACCCAGTGGGGCAGTCCGAGAATGGGTACCACCAGATCGCCGGCCCCCACCATTTGCGGAATGAGATAAAACATAGAAACCACTAATGTGCTGATAGCCGCCATGAGCTTGATGGAACGCGAATTGAATTTGAAATCAAGGGCATCGGTAAAGGTGTACTTTCCCATCCTTTTCAGGGGTTCGGCAACAACAAAAAGGGCAACGACCCAGCCTGCCAGATATCCGATGGAATACAAAAATCCGTCGTAACCCGAAAAAGCTATCATGCCGCAAATACCAAGGAAGGAAGCTGCAGAAAGGTAATCTCCCGCGAAAGCGATACCATTAACACCCCAGTGGATGGTTCCACCGGCAGCAAAATAACTTGCAGCAGTTTTGGTTTTTCGGGCAAAGTAGAAAGACAGGCCCAGTACAAGGGCTATAAAAGTGAAGAAAATGATCAGGGCAAGGGTTGATACATCGTATATCATTCTTTTTCCTCCTCTATATTTAATTCATCTTCCAGGCGCGAACAGGTCAGATGATAAAGAAAGCCCATTACAATGGCAATGATGATAAGGCCAAAGCCATAAATGATTGCCAGATTCAGACCAAAGATAACCCTTACCCCCATCAGGGACGGCTTGGTTACACCAATGAATACAAAACCGGCGTAAATGATGGCATAGACGAAGAAGAGTTTTAACCCCAGGCGCGATTTTCGTTCGGCAGCTTTATCCTCTTGCTGCGGCGAAGCAGGTTCGTGTAGCATAAAAATTTTCCCTTATGTTTATGAAAGAACGAAATTTGAATAAACATTCGTATCACAACATCAAAATTATGATAAAATCATAAAAGGCAATGGGGATTCTTAAAAAAAATATTATGATTGTTGATTAAATTTTTCGGGAAGGAAATATGCAAACCGCAGGATGAAACTGAATTCATCCTGCGGGATAATGGTTTGTTAAACTGTTCTTTTGGCAATAACCGGTTTTATGAGAATTTCTTCCGGAATTTCAAAACTTGAAAGATTCTAAAAATCTATTGTTTGTAAACCAAGGCATTGATATGCATTCCTGCCCCAACGGAAGCAAAAATGATGATGTCGCCGTCATGAATTTTATGGTTTTCCATTTTGCCCTTCATAACCATGTCGTAAAGCGTAGGAACTGTGGCTACAGAGCTGTTGCCCAGTTCATAAATATTCATGGGCATTACATCATGAACTTCTCTTTTTTGACCGTATTGCCTGTAAAATCTTTTAATGATGGCTTCATCCATTTTTTCGTTGGCCTGGTGCAGGAGGATTTTTTTCACATCATCAATGTGAATATCCGTTTTATCAAGAGCAGCTTTTATGGCAGGAGGCACCTGTGTTATGGAATATTCATAGATCTTACGGCCGTGCATTTTGATGTAGCGCACTCTGGGGTCACTTTCCGGGGCATTAGATTTGCCCATGTATAGATAGAAAGCCTCATCAATTGCATGGGTTACCGTAGATGATGATAAGATCCCCCGCTTGTGATCTTCCTCTTTGGCTTCGAGGATGGTAGCACCAGCACCATCGGAAAAGATCATGGTATCGCGGTCGTATTTGTCAACCACGCGCGAAAGGGTTTCAGCTCCTATAACCAGGCAGCGTTTGGCAAGACCGGTTTTGATAAAGGAATCGGCCTGTATGATGCCCTGCACCCAGCCGGGGCAGCCAAAAAGTATGTCGTAGGCTACGCATGCAGGGTTTTTAATGCCAAGCTTTTGCTTAACCCTTGAAGCCAGACAGGGCAGCAAATCGGTCTGTATGGTATCTTTGATCACATCACCAAAATTGTGGGCCAAAATGATATGATCAATGGTTTCAGGATCGATGCCTGAATCTTCAATGGCTTCACGGGCTGCAATGGCAGCAATTTCGGAATTGGTAAGGTTTTCTTCTACCCAGCGTCGCTCAGCAATGCCGGTAATATCTTTAAACTTGCTTACAACCTCCTCTCCGGGGCTATTGATGGCGGTATGGTCTTTCTCAAAAAAGGTCTGGTTTACAAAATCGCTGTTTTTTACCACAACGGTAGGTATATAACTACCAGTGCCGGTAATTACGGAATTCGTATAAGTCATGCGTAATCTGTTTTTGTAAGAATTCTGATTTGATGGTTCAACTGTCCGTGCAAAAGTAATAATATTTATTAACAGGTGTTTAAGTTTTGAAATTGCTTTTGCAGTTCAATGTTTTTATAGTTCAGAGATTAGTCACCTTGGAGCTAATCAGCATATATTTGATTTATCGATAAAACCTGCCCAAGCATGTATAAAAACGAATACAAAGCCAAAATACTTTGAAAAAAAAATAAAAATATTTAAATTTAATCTATCCGGAATAGTTTAAAAAAGAAGGAGAACATATAGTCCAAAATCACTTAAGGCAAATTAAGCATTTTTTTAAAACATGATAAAAACCAATAACATTAAAAGCAAACTAAAACTTTTGGGTTATAAGATGAAAGAAACTCAGAATGAAAATGGAGAAGTTGTACTTAAAGTTTTTCTTCCACTTCTGTGTTTCTTAAAAGTCAGGATTGCGGAAAATAAAATTAAAATTACGTCAGGAACCCATGTTGGTTTTTATTTTTATTCGTTGGAGCTGACCGTAATTGTTTACTCCTTAGTTTTAGCATTGCTGTTGGCCTACGAAGTAATTTCAATGAATTCAGTATTTACTGTTTTTTTCCTTCTGTTTATTTTGTATTATTTGGTTTGCTTTGTTAAGTCAGAATTCCTGAGGATAATTATTATTGGATGGATTGAAAAAGAATTGGATGACAATTAAGGATGCTGATCCTTTTTCTTTTTTCAAGCCAGATCGAGAAGGCAGTAACGATTTAAGTCCAATATTTTCAGATCTCTGAGATCTGATATTTGTGGGGTTATCTTCGGAAAACTAATAGTTGCATATCTGTGAAATCAGTTGCGCAGGGTGGATATGAAATACAATGTGAATCGAAAAAATTATAAGCCAATAGTGTAACTTTATCAAATAATTCCGAATCAAATCGGAAAATTCATATGAAAATTTCGATTTGAATCATAAAATTCATATATTTGAGCAAAAGTTATCTCATGATCAACCGAGCTCACGAAAATACTATCAGAAAAAAATTATTTCAAGGAAAAACAATTATCTTGCTTGGCCCGAGACAAAGCGGGAAAACAACTTTGTTGCAAAAAATTTGTAACGAAGATGATGTTTCCCTAAAATGGTTTAATGCAGATGAGCCTGATATAAGGGAAATGCTTTCCAACACAACATCCACAAGACTTAAAAACCTGATTGGTAACAATTCCCTTGTAGTTATTGATGAGGCACAACGAATAGAAAACATCGGACTTACATTAAAACTTATTCATGATAATTATCCTTCTATACAACTTATTGCTTCAGGCTCATCATCTTTTGAACTTGCTAATCTTATTAATGAGCCCATGACCGGAAGGAAATGGGAGTTTTTTCTTTATCCGTTATCCGTTGCTGAATTGTCAGATCACAACGGCATACTTGAAGAAAGCCGGTTGTTGGAAGACAGACTCATTTTTGGCTGTTATCCCGATGTTGTTAATCATCAACAGGAAAGAAAGGATATTTTGGTTCAGCTGACTGATAGTTATCTTTATAAAGATATCCTTACATGGGAAAATTTGAAAAAACCCATGAAGCTTGAAAATTTACTCAGGGCACTTGCTTTCCAGATAGGCTCAGAAGTTTCATATAATGAATTGGGTAAAATATGTGGTTTGGATTCTCAAACCGTTGAACGTTATATTGATCTGCTTGAGAAGTCATTCATAGTATTCAGGTTAGGTGCACTGAGTCGAAACCTCCGCAATGAAATAAAGAAAAGCAGAAAAATCTATTTTTTTGATCTGGGAATACGTAACAGCATCATAAATAATTTTAATGAATTGAGTCTTAGAAACGATAAAGGTCAGCTGTGGGAAAACTTTTTGGTTGCAGAGCGTCTAAAACACAATCATTACAGAAATATTCACGTAAACTCATATTTTTGGAGAACCCACTACCAGCAGGAAATTGATTACATTGAAGAACGTGATGGTAAGCTGTATGCTTTTGAATTCAAGTGGTCAGATTCGCAAAAAAAGAAACTACCATCGAGTTTTCGGCAAGCCTATCCCAACTCTGATTTTCAATTAATCAGTAAGGAAAATTATATAGATTTTTTGATTTCAAAACCAGAATAACTATTTGATTTGTTCAATCTGGTTTAAAACGTCACTCGTCAGACGACTATAAGTCGTCAGACGAGTAAGCATTGACAAAAAAAACCCCGCTGAAAAATAGCGGGGGTTTAAAGTTTTTCAATACAGTTGTAAAAATTACAACCCGCTAAAATCCACACCACTGAATACCAGTGTTGGAGTTTGTGCAGATGAGTATGGATAGGGGTCATTGCCGGTTTCGATGAGCTGATTCCACAGGTTTTTGAAGTTGCCTGAGATATTCATCTCATTTACTGCCTTTGCAATCCTGCCATTTTCAATAAGCTGGCCCGATATACCGAAGGAGAAGTCTCCTGTGGTAGAGTTGGCATTACCGCCATTAAAAGATGTTACCAGGATGGCTTTGTTTTGTGCCCTGATGATCTGCTCCTGGTTGCGGTTGCCATAGGCCATAAGTATGTTTGAGGTGGAACCTCCGTTGGGAGTCATATCCAGCTTACGTCCGTAGTAGTTATCGATGAGATAGCTGTTCAGCACACCTTTTTCAATCAACGTACGCTTTTGCGATGCAATGCCTTCATTGTCGAAGTGACGTGAGGCCATACCACCCACAATAAGCGGATCGTCAATGATGGTAAGATGTTCGGACCCGATTGATTTTCCGAGCATGCCATCCAGGAAGGAGTTTTTCTGCTGGATATTGCGGGCCGACATAGGCTGGAATAATCTCCAGAGTAAACTGGCAGCAATGCGGTTATCCAGGATCATGGTGTACCTGCCTGAGGCGATTTTTTCCTGTCCCAGCTGTTTGATAGTATCCTCCAGTGCTTTTTGGGCTACTTCATCGGAACCGGGGAGGTTTTTCAGGAAACGCTGTCCTGCAAAAAATCCGCCTGATGGTCTTGCACCTGCGTCCATAATACTTACCGATGCACTGGTTCCGAAAAATGTATTTGCCCATTCACCGGCAAAACCATTGCTGTGCACGCGCACACCTTCGCCGGTGTTGTCGTTGAAGCGGGCCGTTGCCGAAAGTATGTCAGGATGTCCCTGGCGGAGCAATTGCTCGGTTTCCATA
>SKVR01000273.1 GCA_007129355.1 Bacteroidales bacterium
ACCAGGGGTAAGGTACCATATCATCAGGGGTGCACTTGACACCAGCGGTGTAGAAGGTCGTAACCAAAGAAGGTCCAAGTATGGAACCAAAAAACCTAAAGCGAAAAAATAATAACGAATCAGAGCGATTATAAACTTTTGGATAAATGAGAAAGTCGAAACCCAAAAAGAGAATTGTGCTTCCTGACCCCAAATTCAACGATGTTTTGGTAACCAGGTTTGTAAACAACCTTATGCTCAGGGGCAAAAAAAATCTTGCATACAATATATTCTATGATGCCATGGAAATTGTAAGTGAGAAAACCAAAGAAGATGCAGTGGAGGTCTTTAAGAAAGGCCTTGCTAATGTTACACCTAATGTTGAAGTTAGAAGCCGTCGTATCGGTGGAGCAACATTTCAGATTCCATCAGAGATTCGTCCTGAAAGGAAAATGTCTATTGGTATGAAAAACCTTATCAAGTTTGCACGCAAACGTAACGAAAAAAACATGGCTGCAAAACTGGCAGGTGAAATCGTTTCGGCATACAAAGAAGAAGGTGCAGCTTATAAAAGGAAAGAAGATACCCACCGTATGGCTGATGCTAACAAGGCGTTCTCACATTTCAGATTTTAATAGAAAATATATTCCCCCGGTTTTTAAATGGCAAGAGATTTAAAACATACACGTAATATTGGTATAATGGCGCACATCGATGCTGGTAAAACTACCACCACTGAGCGTATACTTTATTATACCGGTGTAAATCATCGTCTTGGCGAAACCCACGATGGTTCTGCTACTATGGACTGGATGGTTCAGGAGCAGGAGCGTGGTATTACTATTACATCTGCTGCCACCACAACATTCTGGAAATATAAGGATGATCTATATAAAGTAAATATCATTGATACACCCGGGCATGTCGACTTTACTGTTGAAGTAGAACGATCGTTGCGGGTGCTTGATGGTGCTATTGCTCTTTTTTGTGCAGTCGGTGGAGTTGAGCCCCAATCCGAAACCGTTTGGAGACAGGCCGATAAATACAAAGTACCACGTTTAAGCTTTGTAAATAAGATGGATCGTTCAGGTGCCGACTTTTTTTCAGTGATTGATCAAATCAAAGAAAAACTCGGCTCCAATGCAGTGCCCCTTCAGATTCCCATAGGATATGAAGAATCTTTCAGAGGTGTTGTTGATCTTATTACCAATAGAGCTTATGAATGGGAAGAGAAATCTGACGGAGTGAAATTCGTTCAGATTGATGTACCGGATGATCTTAAAGATACTGTAGAAGAGTACCGCATGAAGCTAATTGAAGGTTGCGCGGAAGAGAGTGAAGATTTGCTTGAAAAATTCATGGAAGATCCTGATTCCATTTCGGAAGATGATATGATTTCCGCCATCAGGAAAGCTACAGTAGAGATGCGAATTACTCCTGTTCTTTGTGGTTCGGCATTTAAGAACAAAGGAGTTCAGTTATTGCTAGATGCAGTTGTAAGATTCCTTCCATCCCCATCAGACGTAGAATCCATTACCGGAATAAATCCTAAAACTGAGAAAGAAGAAAAGCGTAAATCTGATGCATCAGAGCCTTTTGCAGCGCTTGCATTTAAAATTGCAACCGACCCTTACGTTGGTCGTTTATGCTTCTTCAGAGTTTATAGCGGATCACTGGATTCCGGATCTTACATTTATAACGCATCAACAGGAAAAAAGGAAAGAATTTCCCGTATACTCCAGATGCATGCCAATAAGCAAAACCCTGTCGATAGGATTGAAGCAGGTGATATAGGAGCTGCTGTGGGATTCAAATCAATTCATACCGGAGATACCCTCTGTAATGAAAAACATCCCATCCTGCTTGAATCCATGAGTTTTCCCGAACCGGTTATCAGTGTAGCGGTTGAGCCCAAAACACAGGCTGATGTGGACAAACTCACTATGGCTCTTAGCAAATTGGCAGAAGAAGACCCAACTTTCAATGTTAATACCGATGAAAATAGTGGCCAAACTATTATCAGCGGAATGGGCGAACTGCACCTTGAAATATTATTGGATCGATTAAAAAGAGAGTTTAAGGTAGAGTGTAATCAGGGTGCTCCGCAGGTTGCTTACAAAGAAGCTGTTACAACCCTGGTTAAACATCGCGAAGTTTACAAAAAACAAACCGGTGGCCGTGGTAAATTTGCCGATATAGTATTTGAAATGGGCCCTGCCGATGATGGTATTACAGGACTGCAGTTCAAAGATGAAGTAAAAGGTGGGAATATCCCCAAAGAGTATATCCCTTCAGTTGAGAAAGGATTTAAAACTGCCATGCAGAATGGTATTCTTGCCGGTTTCCCTATGGATAATTTAAAGGTTACATTGATTGATGGATCTTTTCACAGTGTTGACTCCGATTCATTGTCATTTGAACTTGCTGCCAGAATTGCCTTTAAAGAAGCTTCCAGGAAGGCAAGCAAAATACTTCTTGAGCCCATCATGAAACTTGAGGCGGTAACTCCGGAAGAAAATGTTGGAGATGTTGTGGGTGATATAAACCGCCGCAGAGGTCATCTTGATGGTATTTATTCGCGTGTTAATATGCAGGTCATCAAGGCCAGAGTTCCCCTTTCAGAAATGTTTGGATATGTTACATCATTGCGTACATTAACATCTGGAAGAGCAACATCTACAATGGAATTTTCGCATTACAGTGAAGCTCCGCGAAACATTACTGAAGAAATTACTATGAAAATTAATGGTGTTAAAGCATAATCGTTAAATAAAAAAAATAAACCGTGAGCCAAAGAATCAGAATCAAATTAAAATCTTACGATTACAACCTGGTTGATAAATCAGCAGAAAAAATCGTAAGGACCGTCAAGTCGACAGGTGCCGTTGTAAGTGGTCCTATTCCACTTCCAA
>SKVR01000216.1 GCA_007129355.1 Bacteroidales bacterium
AACGAAATACAGATAATTGAATTATCAGACAAAAAAGAACTCATGGATGATGCTGTCAATTATTTCTGGAACTGCTGGGGAAATAAAAACAATTTTCCGTTTTACAAAAATTGCATTGAAAATTCCATTCATGACCCCAACGATGTTCCCAAATTTTATCTTGCCCTGAAAGACCAGAAGATAATTGGCACTTATGCCCTGCTAATCAATGACCTTATCAGCCGGCAGGATCTGAAACCCTGGCTGGCCTGCCTTTTTACTGAACCTGAATACCGCGGAAAAGGTCTGGCGGGAATGCTTCTGAAACATGGACTGCAAGAAGCAGGAGCCATCGGATACCCAAAGCTGTATTTGTACACCGACCTGGTTGATTTTTATGAGAAGAAGGGTTGGGAGCATATTTGCAATGGTTTCATCACCAATGGAGATGAGCATAATATCTATTGCAGGGAGACGTAATGTAAACAATTGTTCATTTTCGGGCAATCAAATGCAAAAACGGACATTTATAGTGTATTCTTTAGAGTGAAAAAATCTTTTATTATGCTTATATCTAGGGTTTTAACAACTTTGGCTTTCGCTTTGTTATTGTTAAAAATAAAAAGCACATTATGAAACGAACCTTAACATTTGCCCTGCTGCTTATATTATCAGCAGGACTATTTGCACAAAATCACTTCCCCCTGGTCGCTGACCATTACCAATTAGAACTCTCTTTTGATTTCCCTAAAGAAACTCTCAAGGGCCGCTGCCAGATGACCATCCTGAATCAGTCTGACTCAGCGATTACTCAAATTCCATTGTTGCTATACCGTCTGTTAAAGGTGAATTCTGTAAAAAACAGCGATGGCGATGAATTGAAATTTGCCCAATCGGTTGTTCAGTTTGAAGATCGCACCAAACTGCAGGCCAACCATATCCTGGTGGATTATGAAATACCACCCCATGAAAGCAAAGTAATCCATATTGATTATGGCGGACACCTGCTGGGATACACCGAAACCGGATGGAGATACGTTACAGACAGAATATCCCCTGAATTTACCCTGATCCGGATGGATACATATGCCTATCCCCTGATTAGCCAGCCCAGCATTTCTTTCTTAATCAACAACCTCAGACAACACCTTTTTAATTACGATATTGTGGTTACGGTACCCGACACCCTGGTGGTAGCCAATGGCGGCCGTTTACAGTCCAGAACCCCTGCCCCTGATAATCAAATGACTTATCATTACTCAAGTAAGAAACCTGCGTGGCGAATAGATATTGCCATCTCACCCTACAGTCAGTTAAACACCGAAGTGCTCCATATTTTCTACCTTAATGATGAAAAATCCGCCATGCGTATTGCCGAATCCGGTGCAAATGCCATGCAACAATATACCCAATGGTGGGGAGGACTCCAGAGCCCTGAGGCTGTTACCATAATTGAAACCGAAAAGAACAGCGGCGGACAGGCCGATGAATTGGTAATTCTCCTCCCCGAAGAAAGTTTTTCCAATATCAACAATTTTCACAATCTTTACCATGAGCTGGCACACCTGTGGCATGTTTTCATCAGAGAGAACGAAGGTATCTCACCACGATGGGAAGAAGGACTGGCTGATTTTTCTGCCTACCTAATCAACGAAACTCTTTATGAAGAAAGGGCTGGTTTGGTGAAAAGAGCGGCAAACAACAACCTTAGAAGGCTAAAAAGAGATTTTGAAAGAAACCCTGCCCTGCAAAACATCCCATTGATGGATTACGGCAACCATCGCCTCACCAACTTATCATACGTGCAGCCTATGGTAATGTTTTCCGTGCTGTATTACTGGGTTGGAGAGGAAGTTTTTCACAACACCATTGGCGGATTCTACCAGGAATACATAGAAACAGGTGCTTCAACCAAAGATTTTATAAACTACTGGAAGCTAATGGCTGCATCTGTTAACCTGAATGGATTTTTCGAAGACTGGATTTACACGCCCCGTTTTGCGGAATTCGTTATGGAGGAAAAAAGCTTTGATGATATTCTGGAGTATTACATAAATTCTACCCAACAATAAGTTCTGAGAAATTTATTAAATAAGAATGACCAACCTGAAATCTAAACAGTAATGCAAATAGGCTTCACCAATAGTTACGCTGATACCATTCGCGCTTCAGCCTATGCCAAACTTGATTTTCCCGGCACCTATTACCTGGCTTTTCGCGACTTACCGCAACTTATTGAAACATTTGCCCCTATTCGATAACATCTCTACTCTGAATAAAAAATCTGCATTATTCAGTGAGTTTTACCGGGTGTTGAAAAAGGGTGGCTGTGTGATTAACCTGGTGTCTTCACCCGAACTCTATGTCAATGACCGGGCATCTTTCAAAACTACCTGCTTCCCGCACAACTTCACAGCTAAAAGCGGCGATATAGTAAACACCATTAGCACCGACACAGAAGATCACCGGCCGGTGGACGATGTGCTTTGCACCGATCAGGATTACCGGAATATTTATCGCAATGCTGGATTTGAGCTGGTCAAAACACATAAACCACTAGCCACCGGACAAGAGCCCATTGAATGGGTGAATGAAACCAGGATTGCGCCGTGGACTATTTATGTGCTGAAGAAATAAAGGGGAATAATTAATAAGTTGGTCAATCTAAAAACCCGGTTATTTTTCCTGCACAGGAAACAAAAAGCCTGTGCATGGCCCGTGTGCAGGCTATGTAAAGCATGCTTTTATCCACCTCTGAATTGTAGTTTGATGCATTTGCCTGCGGCACAATCACCCGGTCAAACTCAAGGCCTTTCGACATATGTACTGTGGTAATCACAACGCCCTGACTAAAAGCAGCACTTTCAGATGTTATTAAGGCAGTCGAAA
>SKVR01000287.1 GCA_007129355.1 Bacteroidales bacterium
CTGGGCGATATCTTCGAAAAAGATATCACCACCGAACCTATTGAATACGCCCCCAATCTTTTTATCGCTCAAATGGATAGCCATGCCATCACGGAAGCATACAAGGACAAAATGCTGCAACCCTTATCCGAAATCCTCGACGGCTTAGCCCTGGAGCAGGTAAAGGAAGAATTCAACAGCGGTTGTACCGTGGAAATTGCCACTTTTGACAAGTTCACCGACTTTTTGTCAGACCACCAATACGACCTCATTGTATTTGATACAGCTCCCACAGGCCACACCCTGCGATTGATGACCCTACCCGGTGAGTGGAACCAGTTTATCATCAAAAGCGCCAAGGGCAGCGGGCAGACCTGCATTGGACCGGTTTTGCAGATAGAAGGCTCGCGTGTTAAATACGAACAAGCTGTTAAAACTCTTCAGGATGGCGACCGCACCACTGTATACCTTGTGAGCCGGCCCGAAAAGACTTCGGTATATGAAACCCTGCGTGCCAAAACCGAACTGGAGCGCACAGGGATTCATAGTTTCCGACTCATTATCAATGGGGTGTATCCCAATCACGGAAGCAATACCGGCATATTTACGCAGCTTGCTCAAAACCAGCAGAAGTACATTTTGCAATTGCAACAGCGTTTTAATGGCCACACCCTTGAAGTACCCATGCAAACGGCCGAAATCAAAGGAATGACCAATATTTCCCGCCTGGGGCAGATTGCTTTTGACCAGTTAGATGTGGCTATATCGGTTGACTTACGCGGGGTACAGGAGTTTACTGAGTTTTCTTCAGGCAGGGTGCTTAAGCAAATTATTGAAAAGCAGGATGAGCATCGTATCGTTGTGCTTACCGGAAAAGGGGGTGTAGGAAAAACCGTTGCCGCCTGTGCTACTGCATGGGAATTGTCGCAAAAAGGAAAAACCCTCTTACTTACCACCGACCCGGCCGCCCATATCGGGCAGGTGCTGGAAACAGAAGTATATGCCGAACCCCGCAATATCGAAGGGCAACTATGGGCTGCCAACATTGAGCAAAAGCAAGCGGTAGAGAACTATCGGAAAAAAATACTGGATGATGCCCGTGCGCAGAATTATTCCGATGAGTTGCTTGCATCGCTGGAAGAAGAGCTGGAGTCGCCATGTACCGAAGAAATCGCCATTTTTGAACAGTTTGCCTACCTGCTCAGCCAGCCCCAATGGGAATATGTAGTGCTCGACACAGCACCCACGGGTCATACCCTGCGATTGCTGGAGTTGCCCTTTGAGTTTAAGCAACAAATGGATGCGAAAGACCGGAAGACCAGCCTTTCCCCCGGCGCAGGCAACAAGAAAATTGAAGCCCTTATTAAGCGGATGAAGAACCCAGAAGAAACAAGCTTTTTGCTGGTAGCATACCCTGAATTTACTCCTTTGCACGAGAGTCATCGTGCCATGCTCGACCTGCAAAGGGTGGGCATAAATGTGCAGGGTGTTTTGCTCAACCATATCCTGAGAAAAGAAGATTGCCCCGAAGGCTTTGCCCTGCAACGCTGGAAACTGCAACAGCATTATTTGAACGAAGCTACCTCTTTGTTTGCAAATAAATCCTTGTTCTCTATACCTTTGCAATCCACAGAAATCAATGGAATGGAGAAAGTGAAAGAATTATCAGAAACCATTTTTAAATCTTAAATATATACAATCATGAAAGTTACCCCGATTGCCATAGAAGAATTGAGCAAGGTGCTCGCAGAAACAAATAACCCGCAGGCAGGCATACGCGTATTCGCACAGCAAGGATGTTGTGGCCCGGGATTGCAAATGTCTCTTGAAGAAAATATCAGTGTCGGCGATAAAATGGTTACCATCGACAATGTCAACTTTTTCGTGGAAGAGCAGGCCGAATCCATGCTCGAAGGTGTTACTGTCGATTATGGTCCACAGGGCTTTCGCCTTCAGGGGATGAAACGTAGCGGCGGATGCTGTTAATAATGACAATCAATCGAATATAAACCCTAACCCGAAAAGTTATGACCATTCAAAAAGAAACAAGTTTCGATGAAGCTTTAATTCAACAGGCCCGGCTTTTCAAAGCACTTGCACATCCCGCCAGATTAGCCATTTTGAAATATCTGGCTGAAATTCAAACATGCATTACAGGTGATATTGCCGAAGAGCTACCTCTCAGTCGTACCACGGTTAATCAGCATCTAAAGGAACTTAAAGATGCCGGATTAATTCTGGGAACTGTAGATGGGGTAAAGACCAACTATTGCCTTAATGCCAAAGCCATTGAATTGTTAAGAAAAAAAACCGACGAATTTCTATCGAAAATTGATGTGAAGAAAACCTTTTGTTAAAGCGAAAAACTAAAAACTAAAAACTGGAAGTTCGAAACTCGAAGCTACTACCATTCTTCACCCAATAACTTAATAACCTATTAACCCATTAACCTATGAAAATCCTCATCCTATGTACCGGAAATTCCTGCCGCAGCCAGATGGCCCACGGTTTTATGGAATCCTTTGACAAGAGAATGACCATTCGTTCTGCAGGCACCGAAGCCTCCGGAAAACTTAATGAAAAGGCCGTTGCTGCCATGAAAGAAATTGGCATTGACATCAGCCACCATACTTCCGACTCAGTTGATAAATATTTGAATGAAGAGTGGGATTATGTAATTACCGTTTGTAGCGGTGCTAATGAAAACTGCCCTGTTTTCCCCGGCAAGGTAAAACACAGACTGCACATTGGTTTTGACGACCCATCGCATGTAATTGGTTCTGAAGAGTATATCTGGAGTGAATTCATCCGCGTGCGCGAAGAAATCAAGGAAGGTTTTTACAAATTGTATAAAGAAGAAATTGAACCACAACTTAAATGAAAACGCA
>SKVR01000213.1 GCA_007129355.1 Bacteroidales bacterium
GTCCGAAATCAATGGTTTGCTGCGCATGCTCAGAAAAGTGACCCACATGCAAATGGCAGTTCAGGCAGTTTAGCTCTTCGCGGTTGTTATCGTAATGTAAATGCGCGTGCATCCCTTCTTCAGAAAGCTGAAGCGGGAACAAATTCTGATGACAGCTGATACATGATTCTTCGTATGTATGCTTTACGGCTTCTGAAAGTTGCCGTTTAGCCTCCCAGTTGATTTTGTCGGTGTCTTTGAAAACCATACCGTAAACATCGCGCAAACCGGTAACAGCTTTTGCGGAAAAATAATGAACTGTGCCGGGTGGGGGTAAATGGCACTGTACACAATGCACAACTATGCCTGATTTGTTATCGTAATGGGTTGATAATCTCCAGTTTTCCTCGGCATGCGGATGCACATGACAGCTCATGCAAAACTGGTCGGTGGATGTGTAATCCATAACCCTTGCCGAAAGTATAATAAAAACAACACCAATCAAAAAACCATAGAAGAGAATAACACTGTATCTCCTTTTTTTGGGGAAGAAAAGTTTTTTCATTTTTTCGAAGCAAATAAATCCGGGCTTAAAGCCAGGTGTATATTTTGTAAATTCTTTTTCTCCAGATGCCGCTTATTTATTTTATTCCATTGTCAGGCTTCTCACAGAAAACCCCTAAAATAAAAAAGTTGCAGGAAGAGTTTTGCTTTTTGCAAAGAAAAGGAAAAAATGGATTCAATTACAGAACTTCAGAAAGTTTATGAAGTTAGCTTACTTATTAATAATTCTTTTAAATAATTTCAGCCATGATAAATGCATATTTCATGCAGCCAATTTGGCAGTAAGTTCTTGCTGGCACAACCTTTGCCAGTCCCAAAGCGGTTAATTGTAAAAGTTAAACTTATAAATTGCTGAAAGCCATGCGAAAAGGTAAAATTAACGTTCAAACGGAGAATATCTTCCCCATTATTAAGAAATTTCTATATTCAGACCATGAGATTTTTCTTCGCGAATTAATCTCCAATGCTGTAGATGCCACACAAAAGCTTAAAACTCTCTCATCCATTGGTGAATTTAAAGGTGACCTTGGCGATACCAGAATAGAAGTAAAACTCGACTCCAAAGCAAAAACTCTTACCATTAGCGATAAGGGTATCGGAATGACGGCTGATGAGGTGGAAAAATATATCAATCAAATTGCCTTTTCCAGCGCTGAAGAATGGATTGATAAAGTAAAATCTACCGGTGAAAACAATGGTATTATTGGTCATTTTGGTCTGGGATTTTATTCATCCTTTATGGTGGCTAAAAAAGTTGAAATCCAAACCCGTTCATGTCAAAAAGGCGCAAAGGCCGTTAAATGGGAATGCGAAGGAAATCCCGAATTTGAGATTTCTGAGATTAAGAAAAAAGCCAGAGGAACCGATATCATATTGCACATTGCTGACGATTCAACTGAGTTCCTGGAAGAAAGCCGCATTCTCGCGCTTTTGAAGAAGTATTGTAAGTTCCTTCCGGTTGAGATTCTTTTCGGTAAGGAAACCGAATACAAAACCGAAAAGGATGAAAAAGGTGAAGACAAGCAGGTGCCTGTTGAAAAAGATCGTATTATTAACAACCCCAAACCCGCATGGACACAGAAACCCGCCGACCTCAAAGATGAAGACTATAAATCCTTTTACAGGGAACTATATCCTCTTACGTTTGAAGAACCCTTGTTCAATATTCATCTTAATGTGGATTATCCTTTTACCCTGACAGGTATTTTGTATTTCCCCAAAGTAAAGCAAAACTTTGAAGCTCAGCGCGATAAAATACAATTATACAGCAACCAGGTTTTTGTAACAGATTCAGTAGAAGGTATTGTGCCTGACTTTTTGACACTGCTGCATGGTGTGCTCGATTCGCCAGATATTCCACTCAACGTTTCCCGAAGCTTCCTGCAAAGCGACAGTAATGTGAAAAAAATAAGTGGCCACATTACTAAAAAAGTGGCCGATAAGCTGGAAGATCTTTTCAAATCAAACCGCGAAGATTTTGAGAAAAAGTGGGATGACATCAAAATTTTTATTCAATATGGAATGATTTCCGATGAAAAATTCAAGGAAAGAGCACAAAAGTTTTGTTTGCTGAAAAATGTGGATGGAAATTATTTCACTTTTGATGAGTATAAAACTCACATCAAAACCAACCAAACCGATAAGGACAAAAAAGTGGTGCACATTTATACATCACAAAAGGAAGAACAGCATAGCTTTATTAATGCCGCCAAAGACAGAGGGTTTGATGTTTTGCTTATGGAAACTCCCATCGACAGTCACTTTATCAATATGCTCGAAAGCACCCTGGAAGATGTCAGTTTTGTGAGAGTTGATGCTGATGTGGTTGAGAAGCTTATCAACAAAGACGATGAACTTCCATCCAAACTCAGTGATGATCAAAAAGATAAACTCAAACCACTTGTTGAAAAGCAACTGGAAAATCAAACCTTCCAGGTTGTATTCGAAAACCTGAGCGAAACCGACCAGCCCATGCTTATCACCCAGCCCGAATTTATGCGCCGTATGAAAGATATGTCGGCAATGGGCGGAATGAGTTATATGGGAAACATGCCCGACACATACAACCTGGTTATTAACACAAACCATCCTACAATATCGAAAATTATTGATGAGGCTGATGAAGGTAATCAGTCAAAAATTATCAGCCAGCTGATTGACCTGGCCATGCTTTCAAAAAACTTGCTGAAAGGTGAAAAGCTAACTACTTTTGTAAAGCGTAGTGTTGATTTGATATAAATGTTGAAATGTTGAAATGTTGAAGAGTTGATGGTTTGATAAGATGACACCAGACATTTAACTTTTCAACCCTTAAACTCTTAAAC
>SKVR01000007.1 GCA_007129355.1 Bacteroidales bacterium
AGTCCCGTTGTAATTCTCAAAGTAAAGTTTCGTCCGGGTTCGGGTAACTCAAGTATGCGATAAAAGCTCAGGTGGTTTTTGTATAAAACATCAAATACATTATTAACCATAAACATGACTTCCACAGGAAAATCACCCAGGTTTAGGCTTGCACTAACCCCTGCATTTGTCAGTGTGTATGCACCCGTTGCAGGTTCATTTCGGGCAACCCTTTTCTGCGATGCGGTGTACCTTACAGAACTGATCAGCTTAACCTTTTCCAAAAAAGAAATATCCGGTTTTATAAGATAATTTATTTCTGCAAGAGCAGATGGCGGAGGTGTAAATGGAAGAGGAAAATTGTTTTCAAGATTTTGTGCCCATACCCATTCAGCCCCAAGTGATGTATGTATAGCATGGCTTATATGCCAATCGGCATAAAACTCTCCTCCCAGATGTAACGCTTCAGATTGCTCAAATCGATAAATCTGGCCGGCACCGGGCAGCTCTGAAAATACCCCGCTGGGATTCAAAAAAATAAAATTGGGAAAATAATTGACAAAAGGACTCAGGTGAATATACAATTCTTTCTTCGACCATGTTAAACCAACATCAAGTTGCCAGGCTCTTTCCGTTTGCAGCGCAGTGTCGCCCATTTCATGCCTGAAGCTGCCATGGTGGATTCCATTAGCAGATAATTCAATGGCACCAGGATTTCTGAAACCTGACCCCAGATTTAACTTCAGGTTCATATCTCTGGCAGGCATCCATGAAAGCCCGCTTGAAAAGGCAATATTGAAAAAATTACTTTGCAGATCAGGAGTTCGCTCCCTGTAACCCATAATGGTTTCACTATCCTGCCACAACGGCTCCATATAGCCGGTGATATCAATACTTGCTGCATCGGCTCTTATGCCTCCATTAAAAAATAGTTGACTGTTAATTCTGGTTTGAGAGATTGCAAAAAGACCTGCCTCAGCGTACCTGTAGTCGGGCAATAAAAAATTGTATCCTCCCCTTTTATTGTGCTGATAATTTCCGCTTAACCCATAAACAAAAGATTGACGTTCTGAAACACGATTGTGGTATTTAATATTTGACGATAAAGTATTTAATATCAACTCCAGTTCAACAAAACCTTCCGGAAGAGGTCCAGCTCCATGCACATGAGGCGGGTTCAACTCCTGCCTGTGGTTTTGCTGAAAGCCCAAATCCAATTCTATCCTGTCGGAACCCATCAGAAAATGGGTATTGGAAGCTACTTTGAAATGATTTACCCGTTGCATGGGATACTCTGTTTGACGAGGATGACCCGGATCAAGCAAAGAACCGGGATTGGGTATACCATGGGAAGCGGGAAAAAATCCGATTTGCTGTTTGAAGTTGCTTACCGAAAGGCTGGTGATACCCCATGATTTGCGCAATCCTGCCATGAATGATGCTCCAAAATCATTACCTGATGTATTTTTAAGTCTTTGATTGGGGATAGGCATTACCCATGTGTTATAAACGAACTCATCAGCAGGAACCCTGTAATCAGCGTAATCCTGGTAACTCAATCTCAACCTTAAGAACCGCCCATCCTGATTTATGGCAGTCATGGCAGAGGTTCCCAGTAAATCGTTATTGCTGTGAAAGTTGGTTGTAACTTCAAAATTTGTGGTATTCTCCTGGGGTACAACAGGTGGCCTGATATTTAGTGCACCTCCAATGGCGTCTGATCCAAAAACCA
Organism: Bacteroidales bacterium; assembly: GCA_007129355.1. GTDB lineage: Bacteria > Bacteroidota > Bacteroidia > Bacteroidales > UBA7960 > SKVR01. Next base: position 1,712 of record SKVR01000007.1, read on the forward strand.
GGGTTGCAGGTCCTTTGATAACTTCTACCCTTTCTACACTGTACAAATCAACCTCCAGGCCATGATCGGCTCCCCATTGCTGCCCCTGCTGTTTGATATTATTTTGTGCAACCACAAGTCGGTTAAATCCTAATCCCCTGATGACCGGTTTTGAAACCCCCGTGCCAATATCCATGGAGTTTATGCCTGGTAACCGTTGGAGAGTTTGCATTAAAGTCATTGATGATGATTCAGACAAAAAATCGCGATTGGCAACGGTTATGCTTAAAGACTGCTCGGGTTGCACCATTCCGGTAGCACTTTCGCGAACTAATACTTCATCAAGTTCAATAAATGTGGCCTCCAGAAGGAAAACTACCGAAACCTGTCCGTTTCGAAGTTCAGCTTCCTGTAATTGCGCCCTGTATCCCACATGCGAGACAAAAAGGTTATATACACCATCGCGAAGATTCCGGAAGGTGAAGTATCCATTCGTATCAGCAGTCGTACCGGTATTCAACTCCTGCAAAACAATACCTGCACCAGGCAATGGATTACCAAGAGCATCTGTTACTTTGCCATGAATAATGCCTTCTCCCCTGAACATTTCAGGAACTTTGGCATCTGAAAAAGAAATCCGGAATGCTATTATGAGAAAGATGAAAATTAACCGTTTCAAGAAATCTTATTATTTAATTTATCCATTGAAATCATACTGACTAAAAACCAACAAGAATTATTTGCAATAGTTTTGTATTTGCAACACTATTGCAAATTTAAGTCAATTCTTCCAGTAAACCAAGTAAAATGTCAAGAGATGAGAAAGAAGATGATGTCTTAAAGATTTCTTTGGTATTGCGCCCAGGGAACAATAAATAAATATCAAACTTTTAAGGGTTTTAAGAATCTGTTTATTTTGTTCTTCTAAACTATTCAGATATCTTTTTCAGAAAACTATCAAAGAACTGATTTACAAGTAAAAAGCCTGAACATTAAGAGCCACAAAAGAAACCGCCTCAAATTTCTCATTTGAGGCGGTCTTTAAAATTACTTTTTTTTTACAAGCCCAAATTATTGGATTGTACCAGTATTATCGTCAAACATGAGTGTAATAACCTGGCCTGCAGTTCCGACAACACGATCCTGATCATCACCGGCACCACGGTATTCAAT
>SKVR01000239.1 GCA_007129355.1 Bacteroidales bacterium
ATATTAACCTTGCATGTTTGTTTGTTGGTTTCGGGAGCTGAAATGCAATTTCCGCTCAGCAAAGGCCAGTTTGTTTGATGATTTCAGCCACCTGGTCAGAAATTCATTATTTCTTTCAGCTTTGAATAGCCTGCTTTGCTTACAGAGACTTTCATGCCGTTGTGCAGGATGGCTATGTAAGCATCTTTGGAGTAGGGTTCGATGCGGCTGATGGATGATGCTTTTACCAGGAAGGATCGATGTACACGCACAAACTCACGGGGGTCGAGTTTGTCTTCGTAAAATTTAAGGGTTTGCTTTTTCACCCACTGATCGCCGGCGGTATGCACAATTACATAATCGTCGCTGGCTTCAATGCATAGCAGATCTTCGCAATATACCACATGAATGTTGCTGCCCGAGCGGATTACGATGCGATCGAGATATTTTCCGCCACCCAGTGCATCATCTACCATCCGGTTCATATCGGGAAGCCGGGTTTGCTTATCTTGCAGTTGTTTCAGGGCTTTTTTTACGGCTTTTTCAAATCTTTCCTGACCAATGGGTTTTAACAGGTAATCGCAGGTATTAAATTCGAAGGATTTGATGGCATATTCATCAAAAGCGGTGGTAAAAATAATCAGGGGTATATCTTCGCCCCTTAGCAACTCCAGCATTTCAAAACCATTGATGCGGGGCATTTGCACATCCAGAAAAATCAGGTCGGGTTTGTGCTCCATGATCTTTCGGGCACCATCAAAACCATCGGTACACTCATCCAGCACTTCAACTTCCGGAAAACTTTTCAGGAATTCTTTGAGCAGTCTCCTTGCCGGAGCTTCGTCTTCTATGATAAGGGTTTTGATTTTCATCTGCAATTTGTTTTTTCCAAAAAAAATCTTGTCAATTTACAGGAATTTTTAACATAGCTATGAAAACATCGTTATGCACATCGGCCTGAAGCAGATCAGACCTGCCGTAAATCAGCCTGAGGCGGTTGCGCACATTTTCAAGCCCCACTCCTTCTCCCCTGAAACGTTGGAAGCCGGTATCAAAAGCATTTTCAATACGGATTTCCAGCATATTATTTTTCATTTGTGTGGTAAGTTTTACCGGAATGGGTTCAGGGCATTGCTGAACTCCATGTTTTACAGCATTCTCGAAAAGGGGCTGCAATATCATTACAGGAACTTTTACATTAAGGTGTTCTTTCTCAACATCAAACTCCCAGCGTAGCTTTTCTTCAAAACGTACCTTTTCAATTTGCAGATATAACGTGGTATTTTTGATTTCATCTGCAAGACTGCCCATTTGCATGGCATCCTGCCTGAGGGCAATCCGGAGAAAATCTGATAACAAGCCCAGCATTTCCCGGGCTTTTTCCGGACTGTAAACAGTAAGTGAACTTATAGAGTTAAGGCTGTTGTAAATAAAATGGGGGTTCAACTGGTTTTTCAATGCCTGCAGTTCGGTTTTCTGTATCAGCTCCCTAAGCTCACTTTCGCGCTGTATGGCTTCTTTAACAGACTCCTGGTAGATGGCAAGAAAAAAAGAAAGATATACTGAACCTGCCAGAAATAATCCTGCCACAAATCGCAGTGCCTGTGAGATAGAAAGAAAATCAGAATATAAATGATAGTTATAAAAAAGATTATCCAGGATCCAGCGCGACAGAAATAACCATGCTGCTATAATCAATAATCCGGCGAAAACACTGTTGCGTATGCTTGTTAATGAAGTAAGAGAATTGGTTCTGGCAAACTTCACCACAAAATACAGGCTCAATAGCATTGCGCAAAGCAAAAACACAGAAATTGCAGCGTCAGTTGCGGCAAACAAAACCGGAATGTCGTAACGAAAGTGAATCAATACAAACAGAACAAGCGAAACTACCAGGGCAAATACCAGGTAGTTCCGCAGAAAGGTTTTATTAAAAACCAGATTTCGATTCATGGATTCAGGTTTGGGAATTTATTCCGCTAAAATTAAATTGTTTATTTGATTTCACCTCCTCCAAATAATACCAGACCTTTCAGATACAGGATCTTATCAGGATTTTCGGAAATGTCTTTTTTATCCAGTTTACGTTCATCGGAAAAACCACCGAAGATAGCAGTTACATCTACCTTCACTTCCCAGTCATCGGGCACTCTGATGGATGCACCACCGAAAATACAAAGCAATTCAATGGCATTTACTCCGGGAGCAAGCCTGGCATTACGAAGATCAATTTCGCTGCCGCCGAAAATGGCTGTCATTTGTCCGCCTTTGAAATTCTGAGAATTATACTTCTTTTCACCACCGCCGAAAATATTGGTTTCATTGATGTAGTCATTTACATCGGTTCCTTCGGGGATGTTTAGCTCTTTGGGTTTAAAAACCTGTTTCCTCATCAGGATAGTCAGACCGGCAACGATCAGAATCAGGGGAATAACAAACTTAACTACTTCCCAGAAAGGCATTTTAAATATTTCTCCGGCAATAAATACGGAGCCGATCAGAAACAATATAATACCTGTGGATTTGTTTTTTTCGGTGATCATGAAAAAGATACCCAAAACTACCAGAAGCATTTTCCAGGAAAAGACATAGTGGGGAAGCACCCAGGGCAAAATAGCGTAATAGTGCAACATGAGTAAAATACCGGCAATAAGTAGCAAAAGACCCAGCAACATTCGTTTTTCAATAAAAGTTCTCATATCAATTAGTTTTTGAATGAATTATTTTGTTTACAAGGTAAAAGTATCATTATGGCACACCCTGTTTCAATACAAAATCGGTAAATGGCCTGCCGGGGTCGGTGAACGGCCTGTTTTCATTCTCCGGATTCTTCCAGATCACTGATGTGAAGATTAAGAGCTTTAACGCTGATATTGATTTCCCATATGCTGATAGCCAGCGAAATGATGAGCATAACCAGCCCGATACCAAATATGATTTCTGCTGCCAGGTTTCTTCCCACATAAATCAGAAACATGCTTATTACACAAAACAGCAGACTTCCTACACCATAAATCTGCATGCTTTTGATGAGATAAACGCGCTTTTTCAGGTTTTCCAGTTGTCCGAATAAAATGGATGTAGGGTGCACTTTATACTGGGCATGAAGACTTCTTACCAGTTGAGCCAGGGTAAGAAATCGGTTGGTGTAGGCCAGAAGAATCAAGGAAATTGCAGAAAATAATAATGCCGGTGTGGTTAGGGTTAGTTGCGTCATGGTTGTTGAGTTTATGGATTTTCAGGAATGAGATACTTTCAAATACATTACATTATTGAATATCAATTAGTTAAGAAACAGAACGCGGATAACGCTGATTCTCAAACGCAGATTAAATGGATTTTAATCTGTGAAAATCTGCGTTGCTGTGCATCTGCGTTATCTGCGTTCCAAATATAAAATGTTTAACTAAACGACATCGATTTATTATCATTGTTGTCCGATAAAACTTTTGATTCATTAATCCAGATACCATTACTTCAAAACCTGCAGTTTTTGCGTAAACACTCCCTGGTCTGTGCGTGCAATTACAATGTACAAGCCGGAGATCAGCGATGCTATATCAATTTCATACATTTCAGCGTCAACGGCATCGAATGACTGGATGATTTGCCCGTTAATGGCCGAAATATCAATGCGCTGCATGTTGTATAACGACTTTACTGTAAACCGGCCGGATGCAGGATTGGGATAAACCACCAAAGGGGGTTTGACCTTTACGGGCAATTCCTCTTCCAGCTTATAAAACTCCACATACAGCTCTCGATCCGATTGGATGTTAGTCAAACTAATAACTGCAGTGTTATCGTTCAGAAACGCAAGATCGTCATTGACAATGATTCCGTCGAGCCATACATTTTCAATGTGGTGGCGGGAATCAGGGGTAATGGTAAAATCACGTGATGAACCTTCCCATGCGGGTATATTTCCTTCGGGTACTATTTTCCCATTGCTGGCTGCCTGCGACTGGACAGTAAAAGCATCCAGCGGTTTGCCGGTCAGGCTTATATTGTTGAACGTTACACGGTCTCCGTTATCCTGAGACATATCAGGACCATCAAAGCGGAATCTAACCTTAAAATCCGGGTTGTTTTTCACACCCTGCGCATCTGCAAAACCGATCTCAAAAAGCTGGTAAAAATTTCCCAGAGTGAGTTGTTTTTCGGCATCTGTAATCCAGTTTTCACCAGCTTCAATACTGTAATCTATCAAAATTGTTTCGGCAGCCCCTTCATCCAAAGCTGCCAAATGCATTACCGGTTCATAAAATCCTTCTGTTGACATGTGAAATATGATGGAGTTTTCCCGGTCATCCTTTTTGAAAGGCTGCTTGATCTGAATACCCCGCATATCTGAATCGGCATAGGGAATACCATAATTCCCTTCAGGTCTGTAATTGAGCGAAGTGGGATTGTTTCGGCGTTCCATGGACGCCCGGCGCCAGTCAGGGTGCCATTGATGAAAGGGGTAACCTTCCAGTGAACTGATATACTGAATTTCAGACGGGTTATTTACATGAAAAGTTGATACCAGTTCTTCCAGCGGAGTATCATTGGGAATGGAATCATCAAAAACCCAGTAATGCATCAGAACAGGCTCATTGATCTTCTCAAATACAGCTTTAATATGAATGTCAGAATTTCGATTGACAGTAACAATATGATCGGTTTCACCAGTCATTCCTTCCCAGTGAGAAAAACGGTAACCCGCTGCCGGAATGGCTTCGAGAGTAACGGGCACACCACCAAAATACATTCCTTTCCACGGCCATGGATACTGCTCCACTCCGGGTGTTTCGGGCCTTATTTGAATGGTGTTGACCCTGATATGCCCGGCCAGTTGATTGGAAACGTTAAGCGTTAGGTCGTATATGCTTTCCAGATCGAAAAAATGCAGTATCTGATTTCGATTTATATTGGGCCTTAAGCGGGCAAATTCTCTCATGTATTCAATTTCATCTTCCCACCGATCTTCCGAGGGGATTTCTCCCCATCGACCTATCTGTGACGGAATTTCACTTCTGATTAAAGCCGCCATGGCATCAAGCTTTTCAATGGCTTCTTCTGGGGTGAAATTGGTATTCATAAGATCGGCAAATCTTGAAATGAAGCGTGTTTTGTAATCTTCGTTTTCCAGCAGTTTGCGAAGCAAAAAAGTTGCGGTTGCCGAATTGTGATTATGTCCCTGGTAGCCGCTCCATGGACCATTGGGGTCGGTGTTATACTCCAGCATATTAAAATTCCAGGGATCATCCGTACTCCAGAAGCCGCCAAATCCGGTATCCAGATCAAACATCATCCAGCGCCATTTGCCTTCGGGTGTACGATGGCGCCAGTGCCTTGCGTTTCCGATATCCCAGCGATAAAAGAAAATTTCGGAGATCTTATAGTCGGTATAGCTGTCAACGTCCATCAAGGTTTCAAGATGCTGAAAATGTTGCTGATCCTGTAAACCATTTTTATTGATGTACTGAATCATGTTCTGATAATGCTCACGGTCGCCCTGACCAATCTGCAGGCTTGTATAAGCCAGCAGGTCAATATTGTCAGGATCGGCATTATGATGGGTTTCCAGGTAATATTTGTCGTACCGTTCGCGAATATTCTGGATACCCCAGTATTCGCCATTGATGTAAAGCACAGCAGGGCGATATGCCTGGCTGTCCTGATGGGTTTGCTCCAGCAGGCTTTGCATAAACCCGTCGCGCAGCATGGATTGCCACATATCATGTCCCGACTGTCTCAATATCAATCGCTTGAAGCGTTGCACCGGATACTCCGGAAAGAGTTCGTGATGCAACCAATTGTCGCCATAAGTATTACGAAAATAAAGCCTGAGCGATTTTTGCGGAAAACCGCGCGAAGTTCCTCCATGGATGCGGATCCCGATACCACCGGAGTATTCAGAAACTCCCTTCTCATCAAAAAGTTCGAAAAATGCCGGACGCTCCCATTCATCACCGGTTTGATGATAATTTGCTGCATTTCCGCTTCCCACAACATAGATACCGTAGTCATCATCAAAAAGATTTTCCTGTGGGGTAACAATAGAAATTACGGATATTTCATGATTAAAGTTTTCCTTTTCATGGATGAAGAAAACCGCACTTTTTACCGGTCCGGGAAGGAATCCTTCCCTAAAAGCTCTTGCATTCACTACCATAGCCCGTGAAACATCTTCAGGGGGAGACTTCCATTTGGGAGCAGTAGGAATAAGTGAAATAACCGCACCTTCATCACTGCGGTCTGTTATCTCCAGCGGTTGCTCATAAATCTCTGAATTATCGTCAGGGTCAGACCCATCGGTGGTAAACCTTATTATAGCTTGCGGGTCAGGATTGCTGATGGAAAGTTGAAAAGGCTGCGGATAAAACCCGGAAGGATGGGAAAAAACCACCGCCTCCATGATACCTTCGTATTCATTGCCATGTGCTTTATTTCCCATTAAGAAAATTTGCGTTGAAAATTGCAGCAGACAAAAAACCATCCAAACCTTAACATGGAATCCATTGGAAGGTAAAATAGCTCTCCTGTAAAAACAAAATATCAGCGCAAAAACATTTATCATTTTCAAAAACAATTTCAGCAACCAAACCCTTGCAATACCATTTTTTAACCAATCTTATCATGGCTTTTAAGGCTACGAAATTACACAATAATAGCCGATCATTACAATGACTTTTTTTAATCGAAATCCAAACATATTTATATTAGTTTTGTTTGGGATTAAATAAAAGCATAACATCAGTTCATTTTATGGAAGAAAAAAGAAGCTACAGTATATTTTGGGCAGCATTAGGCCTTTTTTTATTTTTTATGCCACACCTGCAGGCACAAAACGGCACCATTCGCGGCAGGGTATTCAATGAAAAGAATAACGAACCCCTCCCCTTTACCAACCTGATCATTGATGGTACCTCTATTGGAAGTACCTCCGATCTGGATGGTAATTTTCTATTTACAGGACTGCAGCCGGGATTTGTTCGCTTACGTATTTCTGCCGTGGGTTTTGAAGATAAGGTTACTGAAGAATTCATGGTTACCAATGCACGTACCGCCAATGTTGATATTGGCATGCGTGAAAGGCAAACTGAACTGGAAGAGGTGGTAATTGAAGCTTCACAGTTTCAACGACGCGAAGAGAGTCCCGTTTCACTTCGCCGGCTTGGTATTTCAGAAATAGAACGCAGCCCCGGAAGTAACCGCGACATTTCAAAAGTAATCCAATCGTTGCCCGGCGTTGCCTTTACACCGGCTTTCAGAAATGATGTTATCATACGAGGAGGTGGACCTAACGAGAACCGTTTTTTCCTTGATGGTGTGGAAATTCCCAACCTCAACCACTTTGCCACACAGGGTGCCAGCGGCGGACCTGTGGGAATCATCAATGTGGATTTTATCCGCGAAGTGGAAATGTATTCTTCTGCCTTTCCGGCCAATCGGGGAAATGCATTGAGTTCCATATTTGAATTCCGGCAGGTAAGAGGCGATTCAGAACGCTTTAACTTTCGCGGAACCGTGGGCGCCAGTGACCTGGCCCTTACCCTTGATGGCCCGCTCAGCGAAAATACCACCATGATCTTTTCCGCAAGAAGATCATATTTGCAGTTCATTTTTGGTGTGATTGGCTTGCCCTTTTTACCCACTTACAATGATTTTCAGTTCAAAACCGATACCAGGCTGAATGAAAGGTCAGAACTCACTCTTATCGGCATTGGCGCACTGGATCAGTTCAGACTTAATCTTGATGCCAATGAAACAGAAGACCAGCGCTTTATCCTGGATTATCTCCCGGTAAGTGAACAATGGAATTATACCCTGGGGGCTGTATACAGAAGATTCCGCGACAATGGCTTTGACCGGTTTGTGGTGAGCCGCAACATGCTTAGAAACTTTTCTTACAAACATCTTGAAAATAATGAGTCAGAACGCAGAACCTTCGATTACGAATCTGATGAAATAGAAAACAAGGTAAGATATGAAAGAACATCTCAGCTTGGTCCCTGGCGTGTTATGGCAGGCGGTGGCGGTGAGTATGCCAAATATCTCAATGACACGTATCGTGAGATTTTTTTCAACAATGAACTTTCGGCAATTGAATATGATTCGTTTCTGGAGATTTACAAATGGAGTCTTTTCGGACAAATCACCCGCGGATTTTACAACGACAAACTCACACTATCTTTTGGTATAAGAACCGATGCCAACAATTACTCATCGAATATGGCCAATCCGCTCAACCAGCTTTCGCCGCGCTTATCGGGTTCTTACCAGTTGCTCGAAAATTTATCGATGAGTGCCAGTACCGGCAGGTTTTTCCAGCTCCCATCATACACCACTTTGGGTTTCAGGGATAATGAGGGCGTTTTGCGTAACAAGGAAAATAATCTGAGTTTTATAAGTGTAGATCATTATGTTTCAGGCTTTGAATTTCTTCCCACCAGGCAAACCATCATCACATTGGAAGGATTTTATAAAAACTACCGGAAATATCCTTTCTCGGTAGCCGACTCTGTGGCCATTGGCAGTAAAAGCGCGGATTTCGGTATTTTTGGTGATGAAGAGGTTACCTCCACAAGCAGGGGAAGAAGCTATGGTGCCGAGCTGCTTTACCGTGAACAACGTTTCAAAGGCCTGAACATCATATTGTCATATACCTTTGTGCGCAGTGAGTTTGATGATGTAAGATCAGGCGATTTCATTCCTTCTGCATGGGATAGCAGACACATTTTAAACCTTACGGCTTCTCAAAAACTTCCCCGTAATTGGGATATTGGTGCCAAATGGCGTTTCTCAGGAGGCGCGCCCTACACTCCTTTCGATCTCGACCTGTCAACCAATGCGGATGCCTGGGATGCACAAAGGCTGGGCTACCTGAATTATTCGCAATTTAACTCCAACAGGCTGCCCGCATTTCATCAGCTGGATCTGCGTATAGACAAGCAATACTTTTTTGATAATTTTTCACTGATGTTCTACCTGGATATCCAGAATGTTTATAACTTTCAGTCGGAATTGCCACCCAATCTTTTGCGCGAAACCGACGAAACGGGTAAACCGCTACCAGCTGAAGATGGCCGATATAAGTTGAAAGAACTCCGCAATACAACGGGTACCCTTTTACCCAGTATCGGAATTATGTTTGAATTTTAAAATCATGGGATTATGATGAAAGATAAAAAATACATCGTATTTATGCTGGTCATTTTACTGGCATTTCCGCTTCTAACTGCATTTATATCAAACAATAGTTTGCAGCAACGCTGGTGGCAGCGTAAGCGCGAGAAACAACCACCCATGGAATTCAGCACACTGGATGATGCCGGTGGTTATCAGCTTCAGATCAGTTTTACCAAAGGTAAGGCGCACAACCATCCTTTAATGGCCTTCTGGATTGAGGACACTGCAGGCACTTACATTCAGAGCTTATATGTGGTTGAATCTATTGCCAAAGGCTATTTTCGCCATGGTGATGCATCAACAGGACGATGGGAACCCGGCCCACTCAGGCGACCCGCTGCCCTGCCCTACTGGGGGCATAAAAGGGGCATTAAAGCCCCTGACGGTTACTACATCCCTACGCAGGACGATCCCATGCCCGATGCGGTTACAGGTCCAACGCCCAAGGCAGATTTTATGCTTACAACACATACCCGCCATCAGGAGCCCCGGGTGTTTCAGGTTATGATGGAAATCAACCAGAGCTGGGACTGGAACCGACACTGGCACAATAACAAGTTTCCCGATGATCCGTATTACAAAACTTCCAGCCAGCCCGCACTGGTGTATAAAGCTGTAATTAATATCGACGACCCGCAGGGAGAGTATAAAATGCAACCCATTGGTCACAGCCACTGGTCAGGTACCACCGGCGAGCTTTTCGATGACCTGGGCACCATTACTACTGCACTAAAGATTGCTGATGAGGTGAAGGTTAGGGTGGTGAGGTGAGGTTGGGGTTAAGATTGAGATTGAGGCTAAGCTTTAGCAAAGACCCGATAGCGATAGCGATTCGGGAATTGGATTGAGGTGTATTGAAATCAAAAACAACCAAGGGGAAGATGGGTTTAATGCTATTTAAGGTCGGAATGCGACTTAGAGTCGCGCCCCGACTTTAATTCCAGGAATATACGCCAAATCCTGATACTACCTCACCCACACCTTTACCCTTTGCGGCTCATTTTCCGTTATAACTTCAAGGATGTAGATTCCGGTCTGGAGTGCAGAAACATTCAGACTGGTTTCTGTGGTGTTAACTTTTGACAGCTTTACTATACGGCCTGAAAGATCGCTTAAAATCACTTTCTGGATTTTGGTATCGTGCATGATACTGATTTGGCTGATTGCCGGATTGGGAAATACTCTGAGGTTGCCGGGGTCTTCGGCATCAGCGACAGAAGTGGTTCCATCTTCCACAAACACGGCTTTCAGATTGGTGTTATAATCAAGTACAAATGAAATGGGTTCATCCGTTATGTTTTCCCCGTCAAGCAGCCAGTGATCCAGGCGGTAACCCGGTTCGGAGATTGCATTTACGGTTACGGTTTCACCAGCCGGAAGAAGATGATCGCCCTGCCCCGGATCGGTGGCACCTGCTCCTTCAATATCGATGCTTAGCCGGTAATCACCCAGGTATTGAACTTCGCCGCTCCACATGGCAATGGCATAGGAATTCATATCTCCTGCATGGGTAAAATAACCTCCGGCCCAAAGCCTTCCATCGTTGTCAATGAGAAGATCGTGTATCCTTCTGCCCAAATCATCAGCTTGGTAAAATGGCAGCCATTGTTCACCATTCCAGACACTGAGGCGGATAAAATCACCTTCCAAATCGTTGATATACCGACCTCCGGCATAGATCTCACCCCTGGGACCCGTGACGAGAGCATTAACACTACCGAGTCTTAAT
>SKVR01000085.1 GCA_007129355.1 Bacteroidales bacterium
CCTTACGATTGAAGAACTCATCGCAGGCAGCCCTGAATCTTTTCCATATCTTATCAGAAAACTTACGGGGCACGGGACCAATCTTTTTCCATTCCTGTTGCAAAGCAATCAGTTCATCTGTTGTTTTTTTCCAGTCTTCACTGTCCTTGAGTGCCTCTGCCTGCAGACAAAGATTAACCTTTTGATTATAATTTTCAGATTGTTCATCTTTGTACTTCTGGAAAAATTCTTTTTTGTGCTTAAAAAAGTTATCCAGTGCAGTTCTGAACTTCACCCAAACTTCATCATTTACCTTTTTCGGGGCAAATCCAATGGTTTTCCACACTTTAAAGAGTTCATTAATCTTATCGGTGCTTACCTGCCACTCTTTGGGCGATTTCGGATTTTCTTCAGATAGTTGTTCGGCCTTCTCGCAAAGAACTATTTTAGCTGCATAATTCTTGTTCTGCTCTTCCCTGAGCTCGTCATAATAATTTTGTCTTTGCTCGTTAAGCGTATCGCTGGCTGCTTTAAACCGTTCCCATATCTCATCTTTATTATCCTTTGGAACAGGTCCGGTTTCTTTCCAGGCTTCATGTAATTTTTGTAGTTTTTGGAAAGACTTGTTGATGGAAGTTTCCAGCAATAATTCTTCGGCTTTTTCGCAGAGTTCAGTTTTAGCTTCCAGGTTCTTTTTCAGATCAAGATCTCTGAGCTCCTTATTAATCTTAACCTTATCAAAGAATTTTTCAACCAGGAAATGATAGTTATTCCAAAGGGTGTTGTTGGCTGATTGAGGTACAGGGCCAATATCGCGCCATTTTTCCTGTAGTTCCTTAAAAACATCATATGTTTTTTTGAGTTCTTCTTCAGATTCAATCAGTTGGCGCAATTCTTCCAGAATAGCTTCTTTTTCTTTAAGATTGTCCTGCTTTTGTCTTTCAAGAGCCTGATCATAAACAGACTTTTTCTGTTTATAAATTCCAAATGCTTTGTCAAAACGAACAACCAGTTCATCAACTATTTCCGGTAATTTCTCAGTATCACTTTCCGTATCTTTTTCCGACAGATTCTTTTCATATTCACTAATGCTCTGTTCTTTAATAAAAACCCGGAATGCAACTTTTATAAGACCAATATGTTTACGGATATAACTTATATCATCATGCTTTACAAGAGCTTCAATTGCTTCAACCAGTTCTTCTTTAGAAAGTGTTTTATATTTTTCTGTAAGTTCTTCTTCGCTATCCTCACGCGTATTTTCATCATTATTTTTTACCGCAGGCTTTTCCTTTTCAGCCCCGGGCTGTTCCTTTTCTTTTTTTATTTCGGATTCAGAAGATTTTTTTGTCATTTTCTTTTCATCATCCGCAACATCCTTAGTGTCGGATTGCTCAACAACCGGCTCCTGAGTTTCTGATTTCTTATCTTCACTTGCTGGTGAAGTTTCGGCTATTTCTTCTGTTTTCTGAGAATCTTCTATTTTATCAGCCTGCTCAGATTTTTCTTCTTTCAAGGATTCAGTATTTGAAGAAGACTCATCTATACTTTGCACCGTTTCCGTTTTTTCATCAGGGCTTGATTGTTCATCCTTTACTGACTCATCATCCCTTTTATTATTCTCGGGTTCTTGCCGGTTTTTTTCAACTTTCTTTTCATCAGAACTTTCAGGGTTTACATCATTTTGTTCTGAACTCAGGTTCTCTGCCCCGTTTTCTTTTTTTTCATTTTCGGAATCGGGGTTAAGCAGCTCTTTATTTTCCATCAAAATAACAATTAATAATTACTAACTAAAGTTAAGGAAGAATACAAAATACTAAACCACGTTATGACCATAACGTCATAAAGTGCGGTTTTAAATTGATAATCAACTGGTTTTAAAAATGCCCACAAAAATACAAATATAATTCCAATAGGAACCGCAACAGAAGCTCAATTATAGATAAAAATCAGGGTATATGGCTTATTTAAATTTTATCGAGACCCTGTTCAAGGTCTTTGATAATATCTTCAATGTTTTCTATACCTACCGAAAAGCGAACCAATCCGTCAGTAATTCCAGAGTTTTCGCGTGATGCCTTATCCATCTTTGAATGGGTCATGGATGCAGGATGTTGGATTAATGATTCCACTCCACCCAATGAAACAGCCAATAATGCAAGCTTCACAGAGTTCATAAAGGTTTTACCTGCATCAATACCCCCTTTAAGCTCAAAACTAATCATTCCACCAGGTCCGTTCATTTGTTTTTGAGCCAGTTCATATTGCGGGTGTGACTTAAGACCGGGGAACTTAACCCATTTAACTTTAGGATGTTTTTCCAGAAACTCAGCTACCTTCATAGCATTTTGCTGCGACCGATCCATTCGTAAAGAAAGTGTTTTCAACCCCCGTATTACCATATAGGCCTGGTGAGGGTCCATATTGCAGCCCAGTGCTACCATCATGGCTCTTACAGGATCGTATAACTTTTTATCCTTTGCAATGATTATTCCGCCCACGATATCGGCATGACCGTTCAGGAATTTCGTTATTGAGTGGAATACCAAATCGAATCCATAGTCCAGAGGTTTTTGCAGATAGGGGCTACAGAAGGTATTATCGGCTACTGTAATAAGATTGTGTTCTTTTGCAATTTTCACAACCTCTGCCAGGTCAGTAATATCCATAGTCGGATTTGCAGGTGTTTCAATAAAGATCATTTTGGTGTTGGGACGAATAGCCTTCCTGATATTTTCAGGATCACAGGTATCAACATAGGTTGACTCCACCCCAAAACGAGAATAATGTTTCTCCATTACAACTCTTGAAGGGCCGTAAACTGCGGCAGTGCTTATCATATGAGCACCTTTTTCGAGCAATGCCATGTAAATAGTGTTTACTGCTCCCATTCCGGAGCTGCAGGCCACACCCCGGTATCCGTTTTCCAGTTCAGCAACAAGGTCTTCCAGGGAACCAATTGTGGGATTATTGATCCTGGTGTAAATATAACCATCATCTTCACCGGCAAAGCAAGCGGCCCCATGATCTGCGCTTTTGAATTTAAATGTAGATGTTTGATAAATTGGCACTGTTGCACTACCAAACTGATCTTCAAAGGTTCCGGCATGAATTAGTTTGGAATCGAAACCAAGGTCTTTTGTTTCCATAATATTGTTTTACAAGTTTTATAATAAGATAGTGCCCCCGCACTCAAATGCACCGGGGGCAATAAAAAATCTCACAAATAACTGATATACTGATAATAATTAGATCAAAAATCATCCATATCGAGCATTACCAGGGTGCAATCTTCCATAACCTGAATACCGGCAGCCCTGGCCATTTTATCAAGTTTGGGGTTATAGCTCCCCGGATTAAAAATGATTCTTTTGGGTTTTAGCTCCAGAATATAATCCAGGTAAGGTTCCTGTCTTTCAGGATTCAGATACATGGTAACAGTGTGCAGGTCAGGAATATCAACCATTTCTTTAGTAATTTTCACTGAATCTATTTCTGATTCCACTTTTCCTATTGCCACTACCTCATGGTTGTAAGAAAGCAATCTTTTAACCGCTTTGTAAGCATATCTTTCGGGTGTGGGACTTGCCCCAAGCACTAACGTTTTTTTGCTCATAATGCTGCAAATTTAGAATATTATTTGCTGGTAACAATGGAAAATTCAGGTGCAGCTGTAATGTGCTTTTTAACCGTACACGCACCGGCAGCTTTAACCACAGCATCATGATATTTATCAGGAAAATCCTGAGGCAAACGAATATCAATATCCATCCTGTCTATCATTCTGTTTTCAGGATTACGGTGAGTTGTTAAAAATACTTTGATCCCTTCTTCGGAAAGATTGCGCTGCTGACAGAAAGATTTTACATACCAGCCTGCACATGCACCGATGCTGATTAGAAAAAAGTCAAAAGGTGAAGGTGCAGAATTTTCGCCCTTTGCTTTTTCAGGCTGGTCAGTTACAATTTCAAAACCTTTGTATCTGGCTATTACTTTTTGGTTTTCACCCAAAATGATTTCCATTTCCATAATATGATATATTGAAATTTTTAAAAATACACACTTGAATTATTTGAAAAGCTAACAAATCAATTTAAGAAATAGTTTAGCTTTCTTTAACCGGCCATTTTTCCTTAAAAGCATCCAGAAACCAGTCAGGAGCTGAACATGGCCTTCCGCTCTTAATATCCACAAAAGCAAGTATGGTTTCACCCTGGTTTATAAGTTTATTCTTTTCATTATAAACTTCATAAAAAAAGTGCATTCTGACTTTAGGAAACTCTTTAACTATAGTGCGAACGGTAAGCAAATCATCGTAATGCGCAGGCCTGATATATTTGAGTTGCATTGAAGCAATAGGCATCATCACCCCTTTTTCTTCCATCTGCCTGTAGGTCATGCCCATTTTCCGCATGGCTTCTGCCCTGCCCACTTCATAATAAGCAGGATAATTGCCATAATAAACATAACCCATCTGATCTGTTTCTCCGTATCTGACCCTAATCTGGGTTTCGCTGATATACATTACTTTCAATTAGTTACAGGTTTGTGAAATTCCTTTTGGTTTACATAAACATGATAAGACTTACCGCCATAACAGCCATACCTGCCATCAGACCATAAAGAGAAAGATGAGGTTCATCATACTCCCGTGCGGCAGGCAGAAGCTCGTCAATGGAAATAAAAACCATAATACCTGCCACTGATGCAAATATAAATCCGAACCAGATATCATTCAGAAACGGCATAAGAATAAGAAATCCAAATACAGCCCCCACCGGTTCTGCAAGCCCTGATAAGAAGCTATATTTAAAAGCCTTTTTCCGGCTTCCGGTAGCATAAAAAATCGGTACTGAAATGGCAATACCCTCGGGTATATTGTGTATGGCAATAGCAATGGCGATTGGCAAACCCAGTTTGATATCCTGAAGTGCTACAATAAAAGTGGCCAAACCCTCCGGAAAATTGTGTATGGCAATAGCAAAGGCCGACATTACACCCATTCGGTAAAGTTTTCGCTTTTTCATTTCCTCCGGACTATTATCCAGATCTTCCACTTTCCTTATTTCATGGGGGTTTTCGAAACTAGGAACCAATCTGTCAATTACTGCTATCAGAACCATTCCGGCAAAGAAACCCAATACTGCCATCAGGTATGCATTTCGTGCAGGAAGGTCATCTCCCATTACTTCAATGCTCTTAGGCATAATCTCCATAAAAGAAATATAAATCATAACGCCGGCCGAAAAACCCAGCGATAATGAAAGAAAACGTGTATTTGTACTTTTGGCAAAGAAGGCAATTGCACTGCCAATACCGGTAGATAAACCGGCAAACAAGGTTAGCCCAAAGGCAAGCAATACATTTTGACTATCACTTAGTTGAGAGAGTATATCTGACAATTCCTGGAATTTTTACGTTGTTAGAACCATATTGAATTTGAATTAAATGGCCAAAAATCAACTAGCAGAAAGTGCAAAGCTGCTTCGGCAAATCGTTGTGATTTCTTTTACAAGGGAATCAAAATCATAGCCACATTCTTCATGCAACTCCGAGAGGGTACCATGCTGAACAAAGTAATCGGGTATTCCCATACGCTTTACCCTGGCATTATAGCCGTTATCGGCCATAAACTCAAGAACTGCAGACCCCATTCCACCTATTATGGCGTTATCTTCGATGGTAATAATCTTATCAAACTTTTTAAAAACTTCATGTAAAAGCATTTCATCAAGAGGTTTGATAAAACGTAAATCATACAATGCTGCACTGATTTTGCTTTGCGTTTGAATGTATTCACATGCCTTGAGAGCTTCATTTCCTAACGGACCTATTGATATTACAGCCAGATCTTTACCATCTCTAATTTTTCGACCTTTCCCTATCTGAACTTTCTCAAAAGGTGTTCTCCAATTCTTCATTACTCCGTTTCCGCGGGGATACCTGATTACCATAGGTCCTTTGGGGTTATCCTGAGCCGTGTACATGAGATTTCTTAATTCCTGCTCATTCATGGGTGAAGCGATTGTAAGATTTGGAATACAACGCAGATATGAAAGATCAAAAGAACCATGGTGTGTAGGCCCGTCTTCTCCAACCAGTCCTGCCCTGTCAAGGCAAAAAATCACCGGTAAATTTTGCAAGGCAACATCATGAATGGCCTGGTCGTATGCGCGTTGGAAAAACGAAGAATAAACATTGCAAAATGGTATTAACCCCTGTGCTGCCAAACCTGCTGAAAAAGTAACAGCATGCTGCTCGGCAATGCCCACATCAAATGCTTTTTCGGGAATGGCACTCATCAGGATATTGAGTGAACAGCCAGTTGGCATAGCGGGCGTAATACCTACAATTTGGGGGTTCATCTCTGCCAGTTCAAGGAGTGTTTTTCCAAATACCACCTGGTATTTGGGAGGTTTATTCTTTTCGCAGGGAGCTACTTTTAACTCACCGGTTTGCTTATTGAAAAAACCAGGGGCATGAAACTTGGTTTGCTCTTTTTCAGCATGCGGGTAACCTTTCCCTTTTACCGTAATTACATGCAGAAGTTTCGGACCCTTAATGTGCTGCAAATCATTAAGTACTTTAGTCAAATGCTGAACATCATGTCCGTCAACCGGCCCAAAATACCTGAAATTTAATGACTCGAAAAGGTTACTTTGCTTTAGCAGAGTTGTTTTTATGGCGTTTTCCAGTTTTTGAATCAAGCCTCTTGTATTCGGTCCGTATCGACTAATAGAACCCAATGCCTTCCATATATCATCCTTTAATTTATTATAAGTGCGTGATGTAGTAATATCGGTAAGATACTCTTTGAGGGCACCCACATTTTTATCGATGGCAATACCATTATCATTCAACACCACGAGCAAATTAGCATTTGCAACACCTGCATGGTTGAGTGCTTCGAATGCCATACCTGCAGTCATGCTGCCATCACCTATAACTGCAATATGATGGCGATCTTTATCATTCTGAAGGTCACTGGCAATTGCCATTCCCAGAGCTGCAGAAATACTTGTTGATGAATGTCCGGTTCCAAATGCATCATAGGAGCTTTCCGTCATTTTCGGAAACCCGCTTACTCCTTTGTATTTTCGGTTGGTATGAAAAATATCTCTGCGCCCGGTAATGATCTTGTGGGCATAGGCCTGGTGCCCAACATCCCAAATAAGTTTATCGTATGGTGTGTTGAACACATGATGCAAAGCTACAGTAAGTTCAACAACACCTAAACTTGCGCCAAAATGCCCTGGATTTATGCAGGCTGCATCAATAATAAACTGGCGAACTTCTACGCAAAGCTTGTTCAGCTGATCAAGATTCAGCCCTTTCAGATCGGAAGGTGATTCAATTCTGGATAGTATATCGCCAGCCTGAAGTGTCATTTATGCGTTTAGCTAAATATCCGTTGTAAAAAATATCTTACAAAAGTATAAAATTAAAGGTTCATTAAAAATTCATATTCATCAAATGAGTATAATGTCATAAAATACTGTGATTTTTTATTCATTTCATTCAATCATTCTGTTATTTATCATCCCCATTTATGGGGATTTTAGTAACAGCATTCCTCTTTCAGCCTTTTTTTCCATAAATTTGCCTGAATTAATTCAATCTAAATAAAGATTAGATAAAATTGTGGAATTGACGGTCAGTTCTTTAAATTACTTTTACAGGATCCGGTTATGACTTTATTGGAGCTGAAAAACGGCGAAAAAGGTATTATTCTTAAGGTAAAAGGAAGGGGAGCATTCCGCAGAAGGATTATTGAGATGGGCTTTATTGCCGGGAAAACGGTTGAAGTAATTAAAAAAGCTCCATTGAAGGATCCTATTGAATATAGTATTATGGGTTATAATGTTTTATTGCGAAGCAGTGAAGCACAACTCATCGAGGTAGCTCCTCTCGACAAAGAAAGAAATTATAAAAGTCCTGATTTTGAAGGAGTAATTGTAAGTGAGGGATTTAAGGTTACCCGGCAAAATGGCCGCAATATTAATGTTGCCCTGGTGGGCAACCCTAACAGCGGAAAAACAAGCTTTTTCAACCATGCATCGGGATCCCGCGAAAGGGTTGGAAATTACAGCGGCGTTACAGTTGATGCCAAACTCGCATGGTTTAAACAAAAGGGGTATCGCTTCAATATTACGGATTTGCCCGGCACCTATTCTATTTCAGCCTACACACCTGAAGAGTTATTCGTCAGAGACTTCATTACCGAAAACCTTCCGGATGTGGTTATCAACATTGTTGATGGTTCGAACCTGGAAAGAAATTTATATCTTACCACTCAGCTCATCGATATGGACATCAAGGTTGTGATGGTCCTCAATATGTATGACGAGCTGGAAAAGAAGGGTGATAAGCTGGATTATGAATCGTTGGGAAAAATGATCGGTATACCCATAATTCCTGCTGTAAGTTCGAAAGGCAAAGGGATAAAGGATGTATTCAACAAGGTAATTGAAGTATTTGAAGATAAGGATCAGACTCAAAGACATATCCACATTAATTACGGAGAATCTTTTGAAAAATCGCTGAAAAACATCCAGGACAAAATCAATGCACAAGGCAACCAGCATCTTACTGACAGGGTTTCTTCACGTTTCCTTGCTCTTAAACTATTGGAAAAGGATTCCGAAATATTCACAAAAATTGTTGAGAACTGTCATAACCACAAAGATATTCTGGAAAGCACTGAAAAGGAAGTCAAAAAACTGGAGGAAGAATTTAATGAAAGTACAGATACCCTTATCACCGACCTGAAATACGGTTTTATTGCCGGTGCACTAAAGGAAACACTTGAGCCCGCTGAAAGTGAGAGACGCAAAAGCAGTGAGATAATAGATACACTTATTACGCACAAACTTTTCGGTTTTCCTATCTTCTTGTTCTTTATGTGGGTAATGTTTTCTGTTACTTTCCTTCTGGGCTCCTACCCTATGGAATGGATAGAAGCCGGAGTGGAAAGCCTGAGTGCATATCTTGAAAGCACAATGCAGGCAGGCCCGCTTAAAGACCTTCTGATTAACGGAGTTATAAGTGGTGTAGGTGGTGTAATTGTCTTTTTACCTAATATTGTGCTTCTGTTCTTTTTTATTAGTTTAATGGAAGATACAGGTTACATGTCGCGGGCTGTCTTTATCATGGATAAGCTCATGCACAAAATAGGCCTTCATGGTAAATCATTTATACCTATGCTCATGGGTTTCGGCTGTAATGTACCCGCTATTATGGCAACACGAACACTGGCCAATCGTAACGACAGGTTACTTACCATGATTATTAACCCTTTTATGTCGTGCAGTGCGCGTTTACCTGTGTATGTGCTTTTCATTACCGCATTTTTCTCCAGTTATCAGGGAACCCTATTATTTTTGATTTATGCGCTGGGTATTGCCACAGCAGTTGTGTCAGCCATATTATTTAAAAAAACCATCTTCCGGGGTGAAGATGTACCTTTCGTAATGGAGCTTCCGCCTTACAGAGTACCCACCTTTAAGGCAATTATCATTCACATGTGGAGCAAAGCTGTGCATTATCTGAAAAAGATCAGTGGAATTATTCTGGTAGCCTCTATAATCATATGGGTATTAGGATATTTCCCCTACGGTTTTGAATACAGCCGGAAGCTTGAAGCACAGAAGCACGAAATTAAAACCCAGTATGAAGATCTTTTGGCTGGCATACCTGAAGTTTCTCAGAATGAGCGCGAAGGCCTTCTGGAAGAACGCGATGAAATTATTGATAATCTGGAATCATCTGTTTTACAAGAACGACAGGAAAACAGTCTCATTGGCAATCTGGGCAGATTTATTGAACCCGCAATGGCTCCCCTGGGATTTGACTGGAAAATGAGCATCAGCCTCCTTTCCGGATTGGCTGCAAAAGAGATTGTAGTAAGCACCATGGGAGTTCTATACCAGGCAGATGAGAATGTGCAGACGCACAGCGCATCTCTGACTGAGAAATTGCAAACACAAACCCACTCTGAAGGTCCAAGACAAGGAGAAAAAGTATTTACACCCCTGGTGGCACTATCATTCATGATTTTTGTACTTCTCTATTTCCCCTGTATTGGTGTCTTGGCGGCAATAATTAAAGAATCGGGGCATTGGAAATGGGGAGTTTTTACTGTATTTTACACTACCGGCGTTGCCTGGCTTGCTTCTTTTATCATTTTCCAGTTGGGAAGTATGCTTGGTTATTAACTTTTCAGAGAATTTGAAATGACTCAATGGATAATTACCATATTGATAGTTTTGGCTGCCCTGTATTATGTTGTTTACCGGATGATAAAATATTTTAAAAAACCGAAAATCAAAGCCGAAGATTGTGCCGGCTGCAGTAGCAACTGCGACCAATGCCCACTGGTTACTGACCTTAAAAGTATATCGGCAAAAAAGGATTAGTACAGTTGTAAATCCATTTCAGGATTATTTAGTTCGTAGCAACGTAATTCGCACATTCTGTAAGTTGATACTTTAATCCGGCCTCCGTCAACTGCCATTATTGTTGAAGTACCATCTTTATAGGTTGCAGTAAAAGAGTAATCCTTCTCAGGAGTAAGAAAATAATTAAAGGTTCGAATTCGTAAAGTATCCACCCTTAACAGACGGCCATCTTCAAAATTACCCTCGTACACCCGAACGGGTACAGCAGGATTTTCCTGGTTAATAGTCAGTAAAACAGTAATTCTGCCGGTTTGGGGTATTTCTGTATCACAATTGGCATAATCCTGATCGGTACAATCTTCAAATTTGCTTTTGCAGTAACTAAAAAAAAGCAATACACTTAAGATTATAATTGTGAGTTTTAGCATTTAATTATATAACTGATTTCTGAAACTTCCAAAGTATAATTTACTTAGGTGTTTTTTTCGGGTTTTTATATTAACGTATTACAGGCCTGAACTGCATCCCCCTGGATTTAAATAATTTAATATGATATTGAATTCCCAGTTTAAAACGGTTTGGTGGAATGCCGGTTTGACCGGTGCGATAAAAATAATAACTTCCGTTGAAAGAAAAATTCTGATATCTGTAATTAAGATTTATGGTTGGAGCTAAACTAAATCCTTTTGGAGTATTTATTGCAGTTCCGGCATATGATCCATGAGAGTACAACGTTTTAAAACCAAGATAAAAATTCAGTTCGGCCCTTCTGATAGGTGCAGAAAAAAGTTCACGTTGTAAATCCAGCGACCATATCATCCTCGATTCCAGAAACTGGTATGTCAGATCAGGATTTTGATAAACCTGAACAGCACGCGCATCCTTTCTGATGGCAAAAGATGCGGTGGTGAGAATTTTGTATCTGGATTCAAATAGTATGACATCAAAAGCATACATTAGTTCATTGCTGTTAAGCTCAATTCCTGCACCTGTAGAAAGTTCAGAAACATATAAACCTTTGGGCCTTGTACCTGAAAAATCTTTAAGAAGCTGAACCATTTCATGATTTCCTGAGTAATGAGCCCTTGCTAACACAGTATTTCTTTTGTTAGCAGGTTCAGGTTCAATAAAATCATAGGCCGTAAGCAGTTCAACAATATTAGTATTATTATTTGAAATAGCGATAGAAAGTGAAGTAAAATCATTATTATTGATAATCTCAGCATTAGCCCCACTTTCCATCAGATACCATACTGCAACTTCATTCTGAGCCATTACAGCATAAATCAGGGGCGAGTTACCCTGGTAATCCTGCATATTGATATCAGCACCCAATTCGAGCAAAAGACCTATCACTTCTTCATGACCATAATAAGCCGCCATATGAATGGCTGCCGAACCATCATCAGCCCTGTGGTTGACATTGGTACCATGAAAATATAAAAAATCAACCATGTAAAAGTTGCCAAAAGCAGCCCCATACATGATATGCGTAACTCCGTAACGATTTGTATGATTTACGTTTGCCCCCAAATCAATAGCATACTGGGCCAAGGGTATGTTGTTACTCTGCGAGATAAACATAAGGGCAGTAAAACCCTCTGCATTCTGATGATCTATTTCATCAACCAATGACAATAAACGGAAAGCAATATCATCGTTTGAATAAAGCAAGGCATATAACAGAGCTGTCATTCCTTCATTATCTGCACGATTCACATCGGCTTCATATTCAAGTAAAAGATCTGCAATTTCCCTATGTCCGTTTATGCCAGCAAGCATAAGGCCAGTTACACCTAAATAATCTGAAACGTTAGGATCAACTCCTCCTTCGAGATAACTTTCGGTATAATTAAGGTTGCCTTCGCTAACGGCCTGTAAAAAAATGAACCCGGCATTGCCATGGTAAGGAGGCCTGGAAACCACCGAAACAGAAATTAAGAAGAACAATATGACCTGAATCAGCCTTAAAAAAGAAAAGAAAAAAGTTTTATGGTTGTCAACTTTCATAAATTAATTTTGAACCGCATGTTTTTGTGTAAAAATACGGGAAAAAATTCTTATTTTTCAAATTCAAATAAGTTAAATTAACAAGATTATCCAGACAAAAGACTAATTATGTCATTATCAGAACCCCGGCAGATACTATTAAAATATTGGGGATACTCTTCTTTCAGGCCTTTGCAGGAAGAGATTATTCAATCCGTTTTGGATGGTAATGACACACTTGCACTATTGCCAACCGGGGGCGGCAAGTCTATATGTTTCCAGGTTCCGGCAATGGCACGCGATGGTATATGCATTGTTGTTTCACCGCTTATAGCTCTTATGAAAGACCAGGTAAGCAATTTGAACAAACGTGGTATTAAAGCAGTAGCCATTTATTCAGGCCAGAGCAAATCGGAGATTGACATGGCAATTGACAATTGCGTATATGGTAAAATTAAGTTTCTTTACCTGTCACCCGAAAGATTAACAACAGAAATAATTCGCACAAGGCTGCCCAAAATGAATGTAAGCTTGGTGGCTATTGATGAAGCTCACTGTATTTCGCAGTGGGGTTACGACTTCAGGCCACCCTATCTCAAAATTTCGGAAATACGGGAATTACTTCCGGGCATACCTTTTCTGGCACTTACTGCAACCGCAACTTCTGATGTTATTGAAGATATCTGCAACAAGCTGGAATTTAAAAACGGTAAAATTTTCAGGAAAAGTTTTGAACGAAAAAATCTTGTATACGCTGTTATAAATGAAGAAAACAAACTTAACCGGCTATTAAATATTTGCCGGAAAGTACCCGGTTCAGGCATTGTATATGTCCGCAACAGGCGAAAAACAAAGGATATATCAGAGTTCCTGGTGAAGAATAAAATATCGGCCGATTTCTATCACGCCGGGTTAGAATCCAAAACACGAGATAATAAGCAGGAAGCCTGGATCAAGGAAACCCGCCGTGTTATAGTTTCTACCAATGCTTTCGGGATGGGTATCGACAAGCCCAACGTTAGATTTGTAGTGCACATGGATCTACCTGATAGTCCTGAAGCTTATTTCCAGGAAGCTGGCAGGGCCGGCCGTGATGAAAAAAAAGCCTATGCTGTTTTACTCTTCAACAAATCGGATACAATAGATCTGGATCATTTTTATGAGCTCTCTTACCCGCCCCTTGACTTTATAAAAAACGTTTATAATGCATTGGGCAATTATTTGCAGCTTGCTATCGGAAGCGGAAAAGATAAAAGTTTTGATTTTGTGATGAGTGATTTTTGCAACCATTACAAATTTGACCGCTTTTTGGTTTTTAATGCCATGAAAATCCTTGAAAAAGAAGGTTATATTTTTTTATCAGAAGCCCTTATAAACCCATCCCGAATGCTTATTCTTCTGAATAAAGAAGATTTATACAGGTTTGTGGTGGCCAACTCCACCTACGACACATTTTTAAAAGTTATACTTCGTTCATATACAGGGCTCTTTACCGAATTTACCAAAATAGATGAAAATGAAATTGCAGTCCGAACAAAGTTAACCGATGAAAAAGTTTCCAAAACATTATGGAACCTTCACCGGATGAATGTTATCCATTATATACCCCGAAACAAAGCCCCTCAGGTAACATTTGTTATAGGTCGTACTGAAATACGTGATCTGAATATTTCTGCAGAGAACTATGCTGACAGGAAAAAATATGCTGGCATGCGAGTTAAAGCAATGAAAGATTATGTAGAGTCTGAAAACCGCTGCCGGAGCGCTATACTTCTTGAATATTTTGCTGAATCTGATGCCCCACGCTGCGGAGTTTGTGATATTTGTCTCGAAAGAAACAAACTAAACCTCAGCAAACTTGAATTTGACAATGTGATTTCCCTGGTGAAACCTTTACTGCAACAAAAATATATTACCATGCAGGAAATTATCAGCAAACTACCATCTAACATCACCGAAAATAAAGTTATTAAAGTAATTCAATGGCTGCTGGACAATAAAAAAGTAATACTTAACCCTTCGAGTGGTAAAATGAAATGGAAAGAGACTAAATAATACTGCTAAGAAGTCTGTTACAGTAATTTTTGATATTGAACGGGTAACAAATGTAATGTACCCGAAGGGTGTCATTTTAATGTTCATTTATGAAAAACTAAAATATTGAATAAAAATCATTATTATTGTATTCTGATGCAGGCAATGATTAAAATCATTGCTTTAAAGAAAAAAAAAGCAACCTAGCAGGTTATTATCCTCCTTAAAAAAAAAAGCGATATAATCCGCTAAGCACTAAAAAACTTTATAGTATGTGGGAATATTTTGACCCGGATGCAGTGGCGCGTGAAATCAATGATGTGTATAATTTGTTTTTGGAAAACTTTCTAAAAAGAAAAGATACCGAAACACTAAAGACATTTGTTACAGAGAACACCCTTTGTTTTGGTTCAATGAAAAACAAAACCATTCTTGGCATAGAACAGGTTCTTCAACAAATGAATAACGACATCAATATACTTCCTTCACCTTTACTTTTTGAAGAGAAGTTCAGGAAAACCCATGCCCTTTCTTCAGATTCTGCCCTGATTGTAAGTAGCCTTAACATCACAAAACCAGATAAAGAGGAAAAAAGTCAGAAATATATAGAAAATATGATGTTTACTGTTTTCTGGAAAAAAGAAAATGACCATTGGTATATTGAGCATTACCATTCTTCGGGTTTGCTAAACAATCCTGATTCAACAAACGACACTAAAAACGACTATGGCATTGAAACACCAGGAATAGAAACTAATCTTGACAAAGATCAAAAAAAGCTTACCCGTGAATTGTGGAAAACTAAAATTGAAATATCGGAACTGGAGAAAGAGAAAGATGAGTCTCAGGAGTTATTTCAATTAATTTGTGAAAATATTAGTGACGGAATCATTATTGCCGATTATGAGAAAAAGGTTTTCTCCCATACAAACCAATCAATTTGTAATTTATTGGGATATAAAAAACCAGAGTTGCAAAATATCTGGCTCGAGGATATAATTCTATCTGAGAACAATGATTTTTTAACTAAAAACCAGAGCGATTTTGGCACTGAGAATATTTTTTTTAACGATTTATCATTTTACGGTAAAGACAAGGTTACAAGATACTTTAATGTATTAGCCAGGAAACTTAAATTCAGAAACAAAGATCAGGTCTTGTTTATTTGCAAAGATATCAGTGAGCATAAAAAAACACAGGCAGTAATAAAGGAAGCTGAAATAGCTCAAAAAGCATCTGAATCAAAAAACCTGTTTCTCGCCAATATGAGTCATGAAATCCGCACTCCGGTTACCGGTATAATTGGCATGAGTGATATCCTCTCCACCACCGATCTCGACCCCCAGCAGTCTGATTATCTTCAAATAATAAATGAATCATCAAAAATTTTACTTCGCCTTATCAACGATATTCTTGATATTGCAAAAATTGAGGCAGGCAAGATAGAGCTCAGGTATGAATCCTTCAGTCTGCAGACAATGATAAACAATATAAAAACCCTGAATCACCCCGGGCTCATCAATAAGAATAATGAATTACATGTTGAAATTGATTCATGCGTTCCAGATCTGGTGATTGCAGATAAACTCAGGCTGGAACAGGTTGTCATGAACTTCTTAAACAACGCTATGAAGTTTACAGAGAATGGCATGATTAAAATATTTGCAACCCTGCCCAACCCTTCTACACCAAAGATCATCAAAGTTTCAGTTTCAGATACCGGCATAGGAATAAGCGAAGAAAACCAGGCCAGACTATTCAATAAATTTCAGCAATTGGATAACAAATTGGCGGACTATTCGGGCGGGTCCGGACTGGGACTCTACATTTGTAAACATCTGATTAGTTATATGGGTGGCGAAATAGGTGTTGAAAGTAAACCCGGTGAAGGAAGTACTTTCTGGTTTACTTTTGAATCACAGTCATCTGCCAGGTCTGTAGCTAATATCCCAAATAATAATGGAAATGAAGATGAAGATGAAGACTGGGAAGTTTCCCTGGGATTAAACATCCTGCTTGTGGATGATAAAAATGTAAACCTGCAGGTAATATCTCTCATGCTGCAGGCTGCCAATTGCAATGTTGACCTGGCTAAAAATGGTCATGAAGCATTAGATGTTTTTAATCCTGAAAAACATGATGTTGTTTTGATGGATATCATGATGCCAGGAATGGATGGTGTTACAGCCATGAAAGAACTTCACGAAAAATACAACCAGCTTCCTCCTATCATAGCAATTACTGCCCATGCCATGGCAGGCGACAGGGAAAAATATATGAATGAGGGTTTTGATGCTTACATAACCAAACCTGTTACAACCAAAAAACTGGTTTCAGAACTTCTGAACCTGAATATAATTGTACGCCATGAAATATAGTTTTTGGTATATTTGCTTTATAGATTCAGAAAATTAATTACCCTGAATCTGTTTTAATTAATGCTAATGAAAGGAACAGAAAATTATGGCCAATACTTTATATACGGATCCCACCAAAGCAGCTGAAGTTATTGATAAATGCGATGTATGTTATATCGGTATGATTGATCAGGAGAACAAACCCTATGTCTTACCTTTCAATTTTGGTTATGAAGATGGGATTGTGTATCTGCATTCAGCCCCAGTTGGAAAAAAAATTGATGTATTAAAGTCAAACCCGGATATCTGCGTTACTTTTAGCACAGACCATCAGTTGTTTAACAGGCATGAACAGGTTGCATGTAGCTACGGCATGAAGTACAAAAGCGTTTTGATTACCGGCAGGGTTGAATTCATTGACGATTACAACCAAAAAGTAAGGGCATTAAATATCATTATGCGTAAATATGCAGGTAAAGACTTTACATATAATGAACCTGCCGTAAAAAATGTTGCCATTTACAAAGTAATTCCTGAAAAAACTGAAACCAGGTTTTCGGGGTATTAAGTTAAGAAGGATCAGGTTTAACAGGCACTTGCTCTAAAGAGTCATTGAAGGTTTTCCTGCAGAAAAAATCCCAAAGTCGTATAACCAGCATTGCACATAGTATACCCAGGATTATGCCGCCGATCACATCGCCTGGGTAATGTACTCCCAGATATATCCTGCTGTAAGATTTTAAAGCTGCCCATGTAATCATTACAGGCATAATAAATCTGATTTTATCTCTCAAAAGATGAATCATAAATAAAGCCAGGGCAAATGAATTTGATGCATGCGAAGAAACAAAACTAAATCCTCCACCACGTTTACCAAAAACAACATGCACGAGATCACCAAAACTTTCGTCGCGTGACGGTCTTAGTCGTTGGGTAGATTTTTTTATTAACCCTGATATCTGATCACTCATCGTAATAAGAAGGATCACAAACAAAAGGATAAACAAAGTAGTTTTCCACCCATAGTGTTTATAGCAAAACCAAAGAAGTATAGCGTAAAAAGGAATCCATAAAAATTTCTTACTGATATACAACATCACTGGATCAAGCCAGGGGGTATGCAAACTGTTTAGAAAGAGAAAAATCTCCTTATCGAGCTCTATTAGAAGTTCAAGCATGGACAGATAAAAATGTTAAGAATAATCAATAATTTGTGTTTTTATTGAGTGTTTTCCAAAGAATGTCTTTCAATTCTTTAATTCCCTGCTGCGTGTGCGATGAAATCATTACGTAAGGTAAATCAGGAAGTTCAGCAGCAATTTCCGAAAGCAACTCTTCATCTGCCAGATCGCATTTGGAAACAGCCAATAACCTTTGTTTATCGAGCAACTCAGGGTTATACAATTGCAACTCTCTGAGCAGTATTTCGTATTCTTTTTTGATGTCGGCAGTATCAACCGGGATCATGAAAAGCAAAACAGAATTTCTTTCAATATGCCGCAAAAAGCGATGCCCCAGACCACGTCCCTCGTGAGCCCCTTCAATTATACCTGGAATATCAGCCATTACAAATGATTTATTATCGTAATACGGCACCATTCCCAGGTTAGGAACAAGAGTAGTAAAGGGATAGTCGGCAATTTCGGGTTTAGCCGCGGATACAACTGAAAGAAGGGTTGATTTACCTGCATTGGGAAATCCTACAAGACCCACATCAGCAAGGATTTTAAGTTCCATAATAACTGAGGCTTCCTGCTCATCTTCTCCCGGCTGGGCATACCTTGGTGTTTGATTGGTTGATGATTTGAAATGGATATTTCCCTGACCGCCCCTGCCTCCATGTAAAAGTATGATTTCCTGCCCATGCTCAGTTATCTCTACCATGATCTCCCCTGTTTCAGCATTGCGGGCTATGGTTCCCAGTGGTACTTCAATGGTAATATTTTTCCCCTGTGCACCGGTTTTACCCTGCCCACGACCGGATTGTCCGGGTTCTGCCATTACATGCCTGGTATAGCGCAAATGAAGCAGTGTCCACAAATGACTATTACCTTTAAGGATTACATGTCCCCCATGACCTCCATCTCCCCCGTCAGGTCCGCCTTTCGGAACATACTTGGCACGGAGAAAATGAACGGACCCTGCCCCTCCTTTACCTGAACGACAATGTATTTTTATGTAATCAACAAAATTTGAAGCCATTGGGAGAGATAGTTATTGAAGAATTAAGATAATAAGTAATTTCGATTTGTAAAAAGTGAGATTTAATAAATAAAAATGACAGGTAGTTGAAAATAAACTGTAAACCAATAAACCATGAACCAGCACTAGATAACGTCTGAAAAAACTTCATTCTTCTCACGGTAATAATCGATGGCATTGGCAATTTTGGCAGAAACCTCTTCTACAGGAGCCATCCCGTTTACCTGTAAAATCTTATTTTGTGCTGAATAATATTCTTTAAGGCAATGAGTTTGCTTTTCATATACCCTCATTCTTACCCTGAATATTTGCTCGGTATCATCTTTCCTTCCTGAGTCTTCGGCACGACCTGTTAATCTATTAAATAATTCGCTTCGATCAACAAGCATGTGAATTACCATATTCAGATTCAGGCCTTTTTTATTCAGAAATTTATCCAGCATAACTGCCTGAACAAGACTACGGGGAAAGCCATCAAAAATAATTCCCGCAGAGTTAATAAACCTGATGGTATTTTTATAAACTTTTTTAAGAATTATGCTATCGGGAACCAGAAATCCTTTCTCAACATAATGTTTAACATGGTTTCCAAGGTCAGACCCCTTTTCAATTTCATTACGCAGCAAATCGCCTGACGAAAGGTGCATCAACCCGTATTTATTTGCTATACGTGCTGATTGCGTTCCTTTTCCGCAACCGGGAGGCCCAAATATTACCAGGTTTAGCATACAGAGTTATTTAGCAGGACTAATGCTGAAAAACTTAATCAATAATTTTGTAAATATCAGAAAGATTTCTGCCAAAGCCATCATAATCCAGTCCATATCCAACAATAAAATCTTTGGGGATTTCAATTCCTATATAATCAGGCTTAACATCGGTTCTTAGTGCCTCGGGCTTAAGCAGTAGCGTAGCTACTTTTAAATGATCAGGCCCATATTTTTGCAGGTCTTCAAGAAGATGATTTACTGTAATTCCGCTATCAATAATATCTTCAAGAATAATAACAGTTCGGCCTTTAATATCTTCCGTAAGGCCAATCAGGGTTTTCACTTCTTCGGTAGTCTGGGTTCCTTTGTATGATGAAAGCTTTATGAAACTGATTTCACAAACGCCATCATATTCTTTCATAAAATCAGATGAAAACATGAAGGATCCGTTCAACACACACAAAAACAATGGCACTTCATCTTTGAAGTCAGCATAAATCTGATCAGAAATTTTCTGAACAGCTTTCTGTATATCAACAGCGTCAATATACTTGGTAAAGAATTTGTCTTTTACCTTGATCTTGTGTTTTCCTGCTGCAGTATATCCCATGACGAATAATTTATAAGCTGCTAAAATACAAAATTAATGCATTGAACCCGGTTAAAGCCTTATTTTTGCCAAAAAATTGTATGAGTATATATTAATGGTCTTTAAACGGAATTTTATTTGCTGATGCGTAAAATAGGACTTCTTTCTGATACACACGGTTACCTGCACCCTGAACTAACCAGAATTTTCAAGGATTGTGATGAGATATGGCATGCCGGTGACTTTGGTGATATTCAAACTGTTGAAACACTCAAAGAAATAAAACCATTGAGAGGGGTATTCGGGAATATCGACGGAACAGAAATCCGCATTGAATTTCCTGAATTTTTGAGGTTTTGGTGTGAAGATGTGGATGTATTAATAACACACATTGGTGGTTATCCCGGCAATTATTCTCCTGCAGTGAGACAAATCATGCAAACCAAACCACCGCAGCTGTTTATAAGCGGGCATTCGCATATTCTGAAAGTCATAAACGATAAAAAACACAAGTGTTTGCATATGAACCCGGGGGCTGCAGGCAGAAGTGGTTTTCATAAAGTTATAACCATGTTGCGTTTTATCATAGACGGCAAAAACATCAAAGACCTTGAGGTGGTTGAGTTTCCGAGAAACCAGTAATTATAATTGCTTCATAAGTTCATCAATAGCTCTGTCAAGTTGTGGCTTACGGTTGTGCAAACGATCATGAAAGTTTTCATACACAACAACATCGGGAGCCACACCGGTCATTTCCAGGTTTTCTCCATCAAGGGTATAACAACCCCAGCTGGGCAAACGGCAGAAAGAACCGTCTACAAATGATTTGCCCGATGTAAAGATAATCCAGCGGTAGGTTTCAACACCAATGATTTTTCCTAATTCCAATTGCCGGAAACCTTCAGCTGTCATTTCAGCATCACTCAGGCTGCGTTCATTGATAGCCAGCACCATGGGTTTAGCTGATGGCGCAAAGTTAGGTTGCGTTGCCAATTCACCACCACGGTATTTCCACATCAGGTAGGGTCTTTGGGAAAGAAACTGTAAAACATCGTCGTGTACATTTCCTCCGCGGTTGAAACGAATATCAAATAGCAGGGCATCTTTTCTTTCAGCATAAGTGTTCATATCAATAAGAAACTGCTCAAGTGATTGGGCTGACATGTTTTTCATGTACACGTAAGCAATTCTACCGTCAGATTTTTCTCTTACATACTCGCGGTTTGAGCGAATCCATTCATCATAAAGCAGGTTACTGATCTGGCCGGGAGTATGAGGTTTTGTTAATACCACAAATTCATTGCTGCCGCGGCGGAAGGTAAGTTCAAGTTCATCCGGGCGGGAGGCAAAATAGAAATATTCATCGCGGTTTTTGTGTTTCTCAATATTTCTGCCATTAACAGCTATCAAAATATCTCCGGTTTTTACAAGTGAATTGCTCAGGTCAAGGTTGGATGCTGTTATAATTCTATCTACTATCCAGGGATTCTCTTTTTGAAAAATGATACCTGTTTCCGCAGTTTCGCCCTTAAAGAACGGCTCTTCTTCCTTACCAGTGCTGGAAAAGCCCATATGAGAAGCATTCAGCTCGCCCAGCATATCATTTAGTAAAAGCCTCAGATTATCCCTGGTTCTTAAATACGGCAAAAACTGCTCGTAGTGCTGAAGGGTGGCAAGCCAGTCAATCCCATGGAAATTTTCATCGTAAAAATTTTCTTCCAGTGTGGTCCAGGTTTCATAAAACACCTGCCTGAATTCTTTATCAAGTCTTCGGCTAAAAGAATAATCAAAGTCAATGGCATCCATTTTACTACTTCCGGCATTGAGTTTATGAATATTACCTCCAGCCAGCACCCAGAAATTATCTTTTACATTCACAATCAACGGGCTGATTCCGGGATTCGGGCCCTGTATCCTTTCAGTTTTTCTGTCTTCAAATGGTTTAAGTTCCATTTTCCATAAAGCAAATTCACCTTTGTCATGATTGGAAGTAAAAAACATGATCTGGCCGTCTTTTTGTTTATAAAGCTGGGGCGACCATTGCACTCCTCCCCTTACCTGCATTTGTTCCCACCGCTCTTCAATACGGTTCATATCTATGGTAATTACAGGGGGTATTGTATCATTATCCTTTTTTTCAGCAAAAAGTTCATCGAACTTTTCCTTGCGGAAAGGCTCCTGGAAGCGATGCAATGCGATGCGGTATATGCTGTTTTGCGTATTGCCTCTCGGGTAATTGGGAGTAACCCTGTCCGATGCAAAATAGGCATATCTGCCACAGGGCGACCACCACGGTTGTCGCTGCGAAACACCTGAATGTGTCAGATTGATGGTTTCACCGGTTTTGATATTATGGATCATTACATCTTGTTCAA
This sequence comes from Bacteroidales bacterium, assembly GCA_007129355.1. GTDB lineage: Bacteria > Bacteroidota > Bacteroidia > Bacteroidales > UBA7960 > SKVR01. The sequence goes on from SKVR01000085.1 coordinate 22,633, forward strand.
AATTTCTGAAAGCTGTAAACAGAACATACCCGCCATCGGGCGAAAAAACAGGTGCAGAATTCTGGAAACCCCATAGTTCATCTTCCAGCAATACTTCTGTGGTCAGGTTTTTCAAATCAGCCAGTTTAACCTGCTTCCGCCCGCTCAGATAAACTGCTTTTTCCCTGGCAGGGCTCAATGCCAGCATACGACTGGTTTGCGGTACATCTTCCAGTTGTTTTTCTTTGCCTTTACCATCGGCACTTATGGTAAAAAGGTTTGCCCATCCTTTATGAGTCCGGGTGTAGAGTAAAGTTTTATTGTCCTTGAACCATTTTACCTCAAGTGCCCGTTCTGTTGATTTGATGGGCATCTGGCGGATAAATTTTCCATCCATATCCGACACAAAAATTTCACCCCGTGAAATGAATACAATCTTTTTTTCGTCGGGCGATATATCAAAGTGGCTGATATTTCCCTTTACGGAGAAACTCTGCTCGCGCGCCAGGTTGGGTGCCTGAAACAATTGCACATCAACTTCAGATGCATTGCTAGTGGAAACATTAAAAACAAAGAGTTTGTAATCCTTCTCAAAAGCAATAATGTTTCCATCGGCACTTATCTGGGGTCTTCGAATGGAACGTTCAAAATCCGTAAGTCTTGTTTTTACACCTTCGCGAAAGGTATAAAGATTATATTCACCATTCCATTCGTCAGAAGCAAAATACAGATTTCCAAGCCGGTCAATGGTTGGCCACAGATCCTGCCCTTCAAAATCGGTTAAATTTTCAAATTCATCAGTTGAAGGGTTATAGGACAAAATATCAGGGCGGTGTTCACCGCGATATCGTTTCCTTTGGGGAAACCGAAGACTTTCCCAGCTTTCAGTAAAAATATAAGCTCCGGTTTCGGGGTGTTTAATCAGGTGGTGTTCAACATTAAAATAGTTGAAGCCGAATAAGGCCTGCGGGGTACCACCGTTAATATGAACCCTGTAAACCGAACTCATGCTTTCCCTTTCGGAATGGAAATAGATGTATTCCGAATCCCATGACCAGGAATCCACAAAACCAGCAGCCTGATGCCAGGTTAACTGACGGATCTCGCCTCCCCCGGCGGGCATTACATGCAAATTGGCATTGCGGTCACGGGTGGAGGTAAAAGCAATCCACCTGCCGTCGGGCGAGAATCTGGGCACAGAAACCTGCCCTTCAAGAGCGGTTAGCCTGTAAGCAGTTCCCCCGGCAACCGGAACCTGCCACAGGTCATTCTCATTTACAAAAACAACTGTTTTTCCGTCGGGCGAAACCGTTGGGTCAGAAATAAAATATGCCTGCTGCGAGGCGGCATTAAAGGATGCCAGGCTGATAAACAAAGTTATCAGTACAAATAGATATTGGTTCTTCATGAATTTTGAGAGTTAGATTAACAGGGCTAAAATAAAGAAAAATGAGAGATAGAGAAGGGATTTAAACATAAAAAAGCTTCATAACTCGTTTCTGTTCATTGAGCAGTTCGATAAACTCACTGTAACACTTGTTGGAAAGATTGCTAATTATCAGTCATATACACGCTTCGGCAGGCTCAGCATCCAGCTTACATCTTGCTTCTGAGAAAGCCTCTTAAATTATTATTCCGGTTTCAGGTGTGAAAAATTAATACCATCAGGTTCGTTGCCGGCTTGAAAATGACCGGTAATCTCCAGCTTTTCAATATCAATAACAGAAACTACATCGGAGCGGGTATTGGCAACATAGGCAAAGCGATTATCAGGAATTACTAATCCGATGGGAATGGATGTTCCTTCAAACTCGGCAAAGTAACGTTCGGCATCAGTACCAGACGGAACCGGAGGTGTTAGTTTAATATCTCCTATGTGTAGCTTGTTTATCGCATCAAAAACTGCTATTGTACCTGATCTTGCATTACTTACAAGAAAGCGACTCCCATCAGGTGTAAACTTTGCACGAATGGGGAAATCTTCACAAGGCAGGTTTGCCAGCACCTCCAGGGTTTGTGTATCAAAAATGGTAATGGTATTATCAGCCCGGTTGGTAACCCACACTTCAGCACCATCAGGACTTACATCGATTCCTTCAGCACCAGATCCGCTATATACATGGTCAATCAATTTACCTGTTTCCAGATCAAGAACTGCAACATTCCCGGTGCGGATGCTTGGAACAAAAGCCCTTGAAAAATCTGGTGTAGCAGCAACCATGTGAGATACTTCTTCTCCGGTATCCATAACCTGTATAACGGCACCTTCTTTAACATCAACAATTATTAAACTTTGGCTACCCTCTGTGGTAACCAGCAAATTGTTGGTACCAGCCACCCATTGCATGCCATGAGGTCGGGTATGTTCACCAAGGTCGATAGTTTTGTGAAATTCGCCTTTTTGCACATCGTAAACTGAAAGTGTATTCCCCGGATTATCGCGGGTACCATAGTTACAAACTACAGCTATACGGCCATCATCTGACACTTCCACCTCATGGGGCTCCAGTCCCGTTGGCAGCACAGCAAGTGTTTCACCCGTTTCGCGATCAATAAAGTAAACATCATTGCCGCTTTTGCTGGCAACAATTATTACACCTTTCAGTTCTTGTGTTTCCTCATGTGTTGCTTGTTGCTGTCCACAGGACACCAGGAATAAATAAACTATGGCAGAAACTATTAATACAAATTTGGTTTTCATGGCTGATAGGTTTGGGTTCATTAAATCAACAAAATTCATCATTTGAGAAAAGCTAAAATTACAAAAATGCAGGTTAGTTTACGTGCAAACTTTTTAAAAAAGGATATACAATCAGGGAGAAAACATTTCAGGTTGCTTATTTATACCATTCTAACCTGTTACAAAAATACTTCAGATGTTTTTCACTGAAAATAATTATGCTTATCTTCGCTGTCTGATCATCGAAAACACTATGTTTAAAAGGATTTTCAGATACTTTGCAACCATTTCGACTTAGCAAATCATTGATTAACAGGTAAATCAATACCGATTAACTTTTTATTTTAAAGATCATACATGTTAGGACTCGTTGGAATCAGTTACAAATCTGCCCCCCTTGAAATAAGAGAAAAATTTGCATTTACCAGCGATGAGTCTCTCGACTTTTTACGCCAGTTGCAGATTGACCCTAATTTAAAAGGAGCAGTAGTAATTTCTACATGCAACCGCATTGAAGTTTATTTTCATTTTGAGAGTTGTTGTGCAGATAAGGCTTATGACTCCATTTTCCGTAATTTTGAGTTTTATAAGAAATCAAATCCCGACCAAAGGAAATATTTTTATTCCTTTGATGGAGATGCGGCCACAGAGCACCTCTTTAAAGTTATTTCAGGGCTTGAATCGCTGGTTTTTGGCGAAGATCAGATCGTAACCCAGGTTAAAAGCAGTTTTCTTCTTAGCCTTGATAATAACCTCAGTAGCTCGGTCCTCACCCGCATGTTCAATAAAGCTTTTGAAGCAGGTAAAAGGGTACGCACCGAAACAGCAATCAACAAAGGCTCTGCTTCCATGAGTTCTGCGGCAGTGGAGTTAATTTGTCAGCGAACACCCGATATTACCAATAAAAAGATCACACTCATCGGAACGGGTATAATGGGCGAACTGGCATTAGTAAACCTGGTAAAGCGCAACTGTTCCCATCTTTACATCACCAACCGAACGTATAGCAAGGCAACAGAACTGGCAGAAAAGTTTAATATTACAGCCTTTGAGCTGGATAAACTACCTGAATATCTGCCACAGAGTGATATCATACTTGTGGCTACCGGAGCTCAAAATCATATTATTACCAAGAATATGGTTGAAAAGTTTGTTTCAGATAGTTCCAAACCCCAACTATACATGGACCTTTCCGTGCCTCGAAATATTAGCACAGATATTCTTCAACTGCCCAATATAGAACTTTTTGCCGTTGATGACCTGCAGGAAATCGTGAAAGAGACCCAGAATAAAAGAAAAGAAGCCATTTCAGAAGCCATGGAGATCATCCATTTTGTAAAACAAGAATTCAATGACTGGCTCAATGCGCTGGAGCTTACCCCATCCATAATGAAGATCCAGAAAAATATGGAAGCGGTAAACAGCTCTGAACTGGAAGGGTTCTTACGCATCAATGGCATTAGTGAAAATGAAATGATTGCCAGGTATGCCGAACATATTTCGCGCAAATATACCCGCCTGTTTATCCGCAATCTCAAGCAGGTTACCAACAACGGCAAGCAACGTGAATTTATCAATGTTGTAAATCAGCTGTTCGAACTTCAGGAAAATAATGAAGCATAAAATCATACGTATCGGAACGAGGGGAAGTCAGCTTGCATTATACCAGGCAAACCGGGTAAAGGAAGAAATTGAAAAATATTACCCTCATCAACCTGTAGAATTAAAAATCATCAAAACCAAAGGCGATAAAATTCTTGATGTTGCATTATCCAAAATTGGTGACAAAGGTCTTTTCACAAAAGAGCTGGAAGTTGAATTAATAAACGGAAATATTGACATTGCCGTGCATAGCCTGAAAGATTTACCCACACTTTTCCCTGAAGGTCTTGCACTGGGAGGTGTATTGGAAAGAGGCGAATTTCGCGATGCTCTTGTGCATATTGATGGCAAAAAACTTCACCAACTGGATGAAAATGATGTAATCGCCACTAGTAGTTTGCGGCGCAGGGCACTTTTGCTTGGCTACAATCCCGATTTTAGTATTGTTGACATTCGCGGTAACGTAAATACCCGGCTTCAGAAAATGCAGAACGGCCATTGTACAGCAATGATCATGGCTGCAGCAGGTTTGCAAAGGCTGGGACTTGATCATCTGATAACGGAAATTCTCGATCCGGAAACTTTTATTCCGGCTGTAAGTCAGGGCGCCATTGCCATGGAAACGCGTGAAAATGACCAGGATTTAACTGAAATCCTGAAACCTGTTATCCATCAGCCAACATTGCAAGCGGTAAACGCTGAAAGAACTTTTCTGCGAATGCTGGAAGGAGGCTGCCAGGTACCAATCGGTTGTTTCACGCAATTGAAAAACAATGATTTCAGAATTAAAGGATTCGTTTCCAATCTGGATTCCACCCTAGTTTTGAAAGACGAGCTCCATGGGCAGGCTGAAAAAGGTATTGAGCTGGCATCAAAGCTCGCAGACTCCTTTATCCGGCAAGGCTCCAAAGAAATCCTTGAAGAAGTCAGAAAAAACAATAACATGTAATGCTGAAAGGCAAAGTCATAATTACCACCCAACCTGCAGATCAGGCGGAAGAAATGCTAATGCTACTGAGCGCAAAGGGAGCAACTGCATATAATCTGCCCATGATTGAAACCCGTACCATCAAAATTCCTGTTGAAGAATTCCGCCAACTTATTCAGCCTGGCAAATATGATTTACTTGTTTTTACAAGTAGGAAAGGAGTGCGGGGTTTTTTTGAAAATCTTTCTGACCTGCGGGGCAATCATAATCTGCCACCCGAACTTAAAATTGCAGTAGTAGGGCATGCGACCGGCACTGAACTGGAAAAGTACGGATATGAAACGGCTTTTATGAATCCGGGAACCGATGGCAAAGACCTGGCAGAGTACATTTCAGAGAACATTTCCGGAACAAGAAACAGAATCCTTCTCGCCCTTGGCAATAAGGCTCCGGATTTCCTTGAAACAACTCTTTCAGAGATCGCCATAGTAAAACGGATAAACGTCTATGAAACGATTCCACTTTCAACGGTGGATGAAGAAATAGCCCTGTTGGTGCAAAACAGAAAAGCGGATATGTGCATTTTTACATCACCATCGGGGTTTTATGCTTTTTTAGATGTTTTTCATGATGCAAACTCCTTACTTTTGGCAGCCATTGGCAATACTACAGCCCATGCCATCAGAGAGTGCGGATATGAAGTGGCAGTAACGGCCCCCTACCCTTCAAGTCAATCGCTTGTAAAATCAATTGAAGATTATTTTACAAAAAGGTAACTTTGAAATTTAAGAAACTTACAGCAACTTAAAAACAGAGATATGTATTTCCCGGCAACACGTTTAAGAAGACTTCGTTCCAACCCTGTTATAAGGGCCATGGTAAACGAAACTACTGTTTCACTTGATAACCTGGTTATGCCACTGTTTGCGTGCCCGGATAATAAGGTTAAAAACCCTATAAGCTCCATGCCAGGCAATTATCAGTTGTCGGTTGATATGCTTGTTAAGGAATGTAAAGAGTTGTATCAACTGGGAATCAAATCTGTTCTATTATTTGGGATTCCGGAAGAAAAAGATGAACATGGACTGGTGGGTGCTGATGAGAATGCCATTATCCCCAGAGCCATTCGTGCCATAAAAAAAGATGTTCCGGAAATATATGTGATTGCGGATGTGTGCAATTGCGAGTATACTACCCACGGACATTGCGGTACCATCGTAAACAATGATGTGGATAATGACCTTACGCTGGAAACCCTGGCAAAACAATCCGTTGCTTTTGCCAAAGCCGGAGTTGACATGGTAGCCCCCAGCGATATGATGGACGGCAGGGTGGCATGCATTCGCGAAGCACTTGACGATGAAAGTTTCAGTCATATTCCTATCATGGCCTATTCTGCCAAATATGCATCTGCATTTTATGGTCCTTTCCGGGAAGCTGCCGAAAGTGCACCCCAATTCGGCGACCGCAAGACCTACCAAATGAACCCGGCCAACAGCAACGAGGCCATGCGCGAAATCAAACTGGATATTGAAGAAGGTGCAGATATCATAATGGTAAAACCAGCCTTATCTTATCTGGATATCATTCGCAGGGCAAAGGATGAGTTCAACATTCCCATTGCTGCATATAATGTTAGTGGAGAATTTTCCATGGTAAAGGCAGCTGCAGAAAAAGGCTGGATTGACGGCCAACGCATCACCAAAGAAATACTTACATCTATACGCCGCGCCGGTGCGGATATAATCATTACGTACCATGCTAAAGAAATAGCACAGTGGCTGAAGGGGGAAAAGTACTTTTAGGAAATTTGAAATACGAATATCGAATACCGAAATACGAATATCGAAATACGAAATACGAATATCGAAATACGAATATCGAAATACGAATATCGAAATACGAATATCGAAATACGAATATCGAAATACGAAATAATTATTATATATGAATACTAAATGAAAGAAAGTTCAAAAAAATACGATTTGGAGGAAAGAACATTATTTTTCGCTCAACGAGTACGTCTTTTTCTGAAGAAAGTCCCTAAAAGTATATCAAATTTTGAAGATTCTAAGCAGTTGGCGAGAGCTTCCGGATCAATTGGAGCTAATTATATTGAAGCAAATGAATCATTGAGCAAAAAAGATTTTTCATATAGGATTAAAATATGCCGGAAAGAATCAAAAGAAAGCAGATTTTTTCTTAATCTGATTGATACAGAAGAAATAATGGAATTAAACCAAGAAAAGGACGAACTTATTCAGGAAGCATCTGAATTAATGAATATTTTTGGTGCTATCCTAAAAAAAACCGTTGAAAATACCGATTAATACTTTTATATTTTTCGAATTTAGCTTCGCTGAGCTCGCTTGCGGCTCGGTTCGATATTCGGATTTGAGAGCGCTAGCGATTTTAGGTTTAGAAAATGAATAAAATGCAAAACATAGATTCAGAAAACAAAACTGCTAAGAAATTTAATGTACGACGACAC
>SKVR01000158.1 GCA_007129355.1 Bacteroidales bacterium
CTAAATATTAAAAAGCCCGAAGCTCCTTTACAGAGAAATAGAAAGGAGCAACGGGCTATTATTTCAAAACATTGATCTAGGATGGTACACCAAGTTCCTGAAGTTTTTCCGGAGTTGGTATTCCATTTTCGTCCCAGCCTCTTTCCTGGTAGTATAGAGGTAGCATTTCGGGAAGCCTTGGCAGATGGCCTTTTGAAGGTCCTGACGGGATGGGTTCTTCCATCAGACGCTTTGGCAATTTATCCTGTGAGGGATCGATACCTGCCTTCAGGTTCCATATTCTTTCAAGGTTCCAGATGCGATCGCCAGCCTTCAGGATATCCTCTGCCGTATGTTTTTTACCCGTAACTGCGCTGAACATTTCGGCATAATCATCAGCATTGAGTGCAAATGATGTGAAGAGACACATACCACATGAATCTATAAATGCTGTGAGATCCTGGAATATTTTAACCCAGCCGGGTTTACCTTTAATTTCAAGGCGATCAAGTTTTTCGGGTAATCCCAGAATTTCGGGTGAGATAAGATAACCACGTACATGGCAACCTCCCCTGTTGGATGTGGCATACTGAAGTCCTTGCCCCTTGATACCTCGTGGGTCATATGCGGGAAGTTCCTGTTTTTTCACTGTCATGGAAAGTTCAGGATGACCATAGGCATCTGCCAGCCTGTAGGAGCCTTCTGCCATTTTACTGGCAAGTTCACCATCACGGCGGCCCAGTTTTTTCACCCATTCTACCATACTATCTCCATCACCAAACTTTAGTCCCAGACCGTCAAGTTCATCATCTTTTATAATACCTTTTTCATAAAGCTCCATAGCGGTAGCTACGGTAACACCTGCAGAAATGGTGTCAAGTCCCATTTCATTAGCCCAGAAATTGGCTTTAATGGCAGATTTCATGTCAGAGACACCGCAGGCAGCACTGAATGCCCAAACACTTTCATACTCAGGTCCACCGGTTTCTATATCATCGGCCTTGGTATAACGTCCGCAGGCAATGGGGCATGCAAAGCATGATTCCCGCTTAAGCAGAAACTGCTCGCTCATGGTTTCGCCACTCACTTCTTCCGCTTTATCAAAATAAGTTTCCTGGAAGTTTTTGGTGGGAAATACTCCCTGCTCATTAATAATGTTTACCAATACGTTGGTACCGTATGTAGGTAAACCGGCTCCGGTAACTCCGTTTTCCTTGATTTGAGCCCGGCCTCTTTTTACCACATCTTTGAGTGCATCTGGATCGGCAACTGTTGGCTTTGATGAACCTTTGATTACGATAGCTTTCAGGTTTTTACTGCCAACTACAGCTCCAACCCCTGAACGGCCGGCTGCTCGGTTCAGATCGTTCATTACAGCAGCGATCTTCGACAGGTTTTCTCCGGCAGGGCCGATACAAAGCACCTTGGCTTTTTCAGGCGCTTCTTTCATGAGTTCATTGGTTGTTTCGATGGTAGTTTTTCCCCATAGATGACCGGCATCCCGGAATTCAATTTTATCATCTTCAATAAAAATACTTACAGGCTTTTCTGATTTCCCTTCCAGTATAATCATATCATAGCCTGCAAATTTCATTTCAGCACCCCAGTATCCACCTGAATTAGAACTGGCAATGGTACCTGTGAGAGGTGATTTGGTAACCACCATATACCTCCCACCGGCAGGAGTTGGTGTACCTGTCATAGGACCGGTAGCAATAATTATTTTATTGGCCGGGTCAAATGCATCAATGTTCGGATCTACTTCATCAAACATGATCTTTGAGCCAAAACCGCGGCCGCCGATGTACTTTAATGCTTCTGTATGGTCCAGCTCTTCGAGCTTCCATGTTTTGTCAGAAAGATTGATTCTTAAGATTTTTCCTCTGTAACCGTGCATGGTTTTTTATTTTTAGTTAATAAAAAAAGAAATAGTTTTTCTAACCTCATAAGGCAATCATCAAACCAAAATACATAAATTATTGAATAAGTGCAATATGCATTTAACTTCAAGATGTTAATCCAGTAACATTATGTTTGTTTTGTTTGGTTTCTGAACACAATCCGTTTATATTTGTGTCGTATTTCTTTACAGTGTTAAATTTCTGAACACAAAAATAAATGAAATCACTTTTATTTGAAAACTATTTGTACTTAGATTGATTATAAATTAAGGCTTTTTTCATTACCAACATCATAATACACTAAATTACAAAACATTAACAATAGTTTTACATGCTAAAAGACTGGCGAACTCAACTGGTTATTATTTTTTTTAGCGGATTTATTTTGCTTTTTATCGTTGCACCCATCGCCGGTTTACTTTTGCGGACCTCTCCGGCTGAATATGCCACCACAATTCAGGACAGAGAAGTAATTTCAAGCATTGGGCTGACACTTTTTGCATCCATGGGTGCCACCATAATTTTTGGGATTTTATCTGTTCCCCTTGCTTATATTCTGGCGCGAAAGAATTTTCCATTAAAAGGTTTGATAAACGGCATTATTGATGTGCCGGTTGTAATTCCCCATTCAGCAGCCGGTATAGCGCTGCTGGGAGTAATATCAAGGGGTACATGGGTAGGCCAGGCCGGTGAGGCAGCGGGAATCAGTTTTGTAGGTGGAGTTGCCGGCATTGTAGTAGCAATGGCTTTTGTAAGCCTGCCATTTGCCATTAATGCAGCACGGGACGGATTTGCTGCCGTACCCGAAAAACTTGAAAAAGCAGCCCTCAATCTGGGCGCCTCTCCCCAAAGAGTATTTTTCAGTATATCCTTACCCCTTGCAAAGAGATCGGTAATCAGCGGACTGGTGATGATGTGGGCAAGAGGTCTGAGCGAGTTCGGAGCTGTAATCATCATTGCCTATCACCCGATGATTACCCCGATACTCATATGGGAAAGATTTACATCCTTCGGCTTGTCATATGCCAGACCTGTGGCGGCCATTTTTATTTTGGTTTGTCTTGCCATTTTTATTACTATGAGAGTTTTATCCGGGAAAAGATATCATGTTAGAAATTAAAAACATAAATGCCCGATTGGGGGGTTTTTGGTTGAAGAATATTTCACTTGAACTTGAACCGGGTGATTATCTCACGGTACTTGGACTTTCGGGTGCAGGTAAGACTGTTCTGCTGGAGGTCCTGGCAGGCCTTGTAAAACCCGAAGCAGGCGAAATCTTTCTGAATGGTAAAGATATCAGTCATCAAAGTATTCAAAAAAGGCCTTTCGGACTCGTTTACCAGGACATGGCACTTTTTCCGCATATGCCGGTCTGGAAAAATATAGCCTATGCACTGAAAGGTAATGGTCTGTCAGGACAGCAGCAACAAGATAAAGCCCTGGAACTTGCCCGGCTGACCCAGGTGGAGCATTTGCTTGACCGCCACCCCGGAACTTTATCGGGCGGGGAGGCACAAAGGGTAGCACTGGCACGTACCCTTGCATCAGATCCTGAAGTTCTATTGCTGGACGAACCCCTTGCCAGTCTCGATGTAAAACTCAGGCAGGAGCTGCGCGAACTGCTTAAAAAGATAAATCAAAGCGGGAAAACCATAATACACGTTACCCATGACCCCATGGAAGCGGCTACCTTAAGCAAAAAGATTGCTATCATTGAAAAAGGTGAACTGATACAATGGGGCAAGCCCGAAGATGTATTCCGCAATCCGGTTTCAGAATTTGTAGCACGATTCAGTGGCATCAAAAATATTTTTTTGTGCGGCTTTAAAAAATCATTCGAAAAGAACGGACTTTATCATGGTCTCACAAAAAACAATATCACCATCAGCTGTCTCGATGAACCGGGAAAAGAGACTGCCCACCTGATGATTCCCGGGGAAGATATAATAGTTTCGGAAGAAAAACTGGAAACAAGCGCCATAAATCAATATGAAGGTATCATCAACGAATTATACTTTCTAAACCACGGAGTTGAACTGATCATTGATGCAGGTGAGATTTTTTCAGTTATTGTAAGTAAAAGATCGGTGGAAAAACTAGGTCTTGATCCGGGTAAAAAAGTTTGGTTAAGTTTCAAGGCATCAGCCGTAAAAATATTGTAGGTCATTCTAATTAAATGGCTTAAAAGGATATGAAATAAGGATTACAAAAATCAAAATATTATGAGCAACAAGGCCAACATCCAGAAAGAAATCATCAAAAAATCGCATCAAAGGTGTGAAGAATATGGTGTAAATAAGGAACAGATCTTCCCCAGTAAAATATTAAAGGGCAATGAAGTTTCATCGCACCTTGCACGCAATGAATATTTACTCCGAGTTGCAGCACCGTTTATGGAGATTATTCATGAAACACTCACCAACTCAGGTTTTTTCATACTTCTCACAGACAATGAGGGTTGTATACTTCGTTCGGTGGGTGATCCGGAGATCATTGCGGAATCTGAAAAGCTAAATATGGTCGTAGGGGCTTACATGAATGAAAAGAACATTGGCACGAACGCCATGGGTACAGCCATAAGCGAAGGACACCCTATACAGGTTACTGCAGCGGAGCACTTTATATCAGCCTATCACCGATGGACATGTTCTGCTGCACCCATTCACAACAACCACGGTGAGATTATAGGAACCCTGAATCTTACCGGTGAAAGCCACCTGGTGCATCCTCATACACTGGGGCTGGTGGTAGCAGCTGTTCGTGCCATTGAAAACCAGATTAAAGCTGAGCACACCCAGGAAAAACTCAATGAGGCTTTTTCCTACATGAAATCCATTATTGAATCGGTTTCTGCAGGTATTATTGCCATTGATATTAACGGGCATATCAAAACCATGAATAACTGGGCATGCTCCATGCTCAATTTTCAGAAAGAAATAACTATGAATCAGCCCATAGATAAGCTATTGCCGCAATGGAAAGATATTATCGGGCGATTTAAAAAAGGTAAAACATACATGGATATGGAAACCAACTTTTCCATCAACGGAGGAAAAGAAAAATATGACCTGAGTGCATACCCTATTATAGATACAAACAAGGAAATAATCGGGATGGTACTGGTTATCAAGGGCATGCAGAAAATCTTCAACCTGGTAAACAAATACACAGGTATGCGAGCGCATTATACCTTTAGCGACATAATAGGCGACAGCCCCGAATTCAGCCAGGTAATTGAACATGCCGAAAAAATTTCAAGCTCCACATCTACTGTGCTTTTAATGGGAGAAAGCGGAACAGGCAAAGAACTCATAGCTCAAAGTATTCATAATGCCAGCCCCAGGAAGAACTCCGTATTTATTGCAGTAAACTGCGGTGCTCTACCCAAAAACCTTATTGAAAGCGAACTTTTCGGATACGAGGAAGGAGCTTTTACGGGATCTAAAAAGGGTGGTCATGCAGGTAAATTTGAGCTGGCTAACGGCGGTACTATCTTTCTTGATGAAATTGGCGAGATGCCGCTTGATATGCAGGTAAATCTGCTCAGAGTGCTTCAGGAGGGATATGTAACCCGCGTGGGTGGCAGCAAAAATATACCTGTAGATGTTAGGGTCATTGCAGCTACCAAGAAAAACCTGATTGATGAATTGCAAAAGGGAACTTTTCGCGAAGATTTATTTTACCGGCTGAGTGTAATACCTTTGTTTATAACTCCCCTAAGAAAAAGAGGCAACGATAAACTTACACTCTTCAATTACTTTCTGAAAGTAAAAGCACAAAAACTTAACAAACCTATTCCTTCTATTTCCGGCGAATTGCTGAGTCAGATATCAGAATATAACTGGCCCGGTAATGTGCGGGAACTGGAAAATTATGTGGAAAATATTGTGAACTTTAACGGACACAGTAGCTTCGAAATTATAAACCCCATTACCGACAGGCAAATGGAACAGGAAAGAACTACAGCTGAAAATCATGTTGATAAAAACGGATCCTCCCCAGATGTCTTTACCAATATGACTCTTGAAGAAATTGAAAAACTCACCATCAAGGAATGTATCGACAGAATGGAAGGTAATGTTACAAAAGTAAGTCGCAGACTAGGGATCAGTCGCACCACTCTATACTCCAAAATGAAGAAATACAATCTTCAGGAAAACTGAATTTTTTTCTGTTTCGGATATTCTCTTGAAAAATCCCCATTTTTGGGGATGCTTGCCACTCCCTTACCCAGGTATATTATCCTAATTTTGCATTGTTAAAAAATTAACATTGCAAAATCAGGTTTCCCATGAAAAACAGTTCAATAAAAATAAAATACATTTTAGCATTAATTCTTGCAGTTACACTATGCAAAGCTGAAGCAGCGAACGAACCAGGATTCATACTCCGGGGAAAAGTAATATCTGCAAATGACAGCGCACCGGTTCCATTCATTACCATCATGATTGAAAATACAAATATTGGGGTATCAACGGATGAAAATGGCGAATTTCAACTCAATAATCTACCTGTTGAATCATCACGTATTTTGGTAAGAGGAATGGGGTACCAAACCACCCGTATGGAGGTCAGCCCCTTGAACATGGATGATATGTACATTGAAATTATGGTTCCCCCAAGCATCTATACCCTCAATGAAGTTATTTTTACTGCATCACCTACTGCAAGTGGTTTCCGCTATCAGTCGGATTTGAGTTTTGTGGGTGAGGAGCTACAAAAGCGCAGCGAAGTATCATTTGGTGAGATGCTTGATGGTGAGCCGGGTATTGCCATGCGCTCAATGGGTTCGGCACCTGCCCGTCCTGTTATCAGAGGAATGGATGGCGACCGTATTCTTATCCTCGAGCATGGCGAACGCATGGGCGATGTTTCCGAATCAGGGGCAGGACACTCACTAACTATGGATCCCCTTTCGGCCAACCGTCTGGAAGTTGTTAAAGGACCTGCCAGCCTTATGTATGGTTCCAGCGCACTGGGTGGAGTAATCAATTTGATGACCAGCGATATACCCGAAGATTGGAATATGGGCTCTACCGGAATCCTTTCAGCACAAGGAGCAACCGTAAATAATATGGGCGCTGGCTTTGCCAGATACACACTGGGCATGCAAAACCATGCATTTACTGGCAGGCTGGCCTATAGAAACTCAGGTAACATTGCCACTCCCGAAGGTAGAATGCCAGGAACCTATATGAACAATTATGACGCGGCTACAGGTTTCGGAATACAGCGAGAGAATGTGTCAGGAGGTATAAGCTTATCTCTGAACAATCAAACATACGGCTTGCCCGAGCATATGGATGATCCATACGAACAGGTGGAAGTACGACAGCAACGCTACGGAATGCAGGGTAGACTCAACTTCGACCGTAAAGGTTTCTTTGACAAGGCACAGCTCAGGTTTAATGCCAGCATACTTCGACAGGAAGAGCTCGAAATGGAATGGGAAGATGGCTACTGGGATGAGGATGTAGAACTTTACCATCACAAAAATGCTTTCAGTACAACTCTTACAGTTCAGCATAAACCATACAGTATTTTTGAGCGCGGTGCAATTGGCCTGAATCTTCACGGGCACAATCTTGATATTGGCGGCGATGAAGCCTATACTCCGGGAGAAAACCGTTTGAATGCAGGCATTTTTATTTACCAGGAAGTGCCCATCAGCCAGAAAGTTCGAATGCAGGCAGGCACCAGGCTCGACATTCAACATACCGGGGCAGTTGTAAATGAAGTATTTCCAGATGTTGACCAGAAAAGAAATGCAACAAACTTTACCGGTTCAGCAGGAATTAATTACAGGCCTTTAAAAGGGCTTGAAGTCGGCGGTCAGTTTGCACGCTCACACCGCAACCCCATGGTGGAGGAACTTTTTGCCAATGGCCCCCATCTCTGCTCCGGAGTATACGAACTGGGCAGCACTGACCTGAAAGATGAAATCGGGCATGGTGGCGATCTTTTTGTAAGCTGGGGAAACCGGTTCATTCAATTTGAAGTTTCAGGATTTCTGAACCTTTTCGATAATTTCATCATTTTTGAACCCAAAGGTGAAATTGACCCCGCATCTAACCTCCCTATTTTTGAATATATGGGCGACAAAGCCAGGTTCTATGGAGGAGAATTCACTTTAGACATCAGACCAGTAAATCAGCTAAGGCTTAGTATGTCAATGGATTATGTGAATGCACGCAGAAATTCAAGCAGCAGAGAATATCTGCCTTTTATTCCTCCCTTCCGGTTCAGGGCAGAAACAGAATATGATTTTGGACTGGGATGGATCAGTGCACGAATCAGGTCTGCAGCTACCCAGAACAGGGTTGCTCCTGAAGAAAATATTACTGATGGATACACATTACTGGGAATGGCCCTGGGATTCCGCATTAATGGCTTAGGAAACCATGTAATCATTTTGCGCGGCGACAACATCCTGAATACAAAATATCGCGATCACCTTTCAAGGGTAGAAGACCGGCACTTTTCCATGCCCGGAAGAAACATCAACCTGGCATACAGGCTTTATTTGAATTAGAGAGCCTCTTTTTTTCTTATTCAGGCTTTACGTTGAATGGTATTGTAAATGGAATGGTATTCCTCCACTCCGTCATCGAGGCTAAACATTTTAATGGCTTTCTTTCTGATCTGAGCAGGGTCAAGTTTTAAAATTTCATCCATTTCGCCGATCACCCTCTTCATCTCTTCTTCAGAAAAATCTTTCAAAACCAGTCCGGCATCATTTCCCGCAAAAATCAGATCTGTATCCCCCACCCCGGAATTACAAATCACCGGAATTCCCATACTCATAATTTCAGCCTGTTTGGTAGGACTGCTGGCCTTTTTTGAAAATACAGGTTTGATAAAAAAAACAGAAGCGTCAGATAGTGAAAGATATGCAGGCACATTTTCACGGGATGCTTTTGCAACTATTATATCATCCGGATCAATACCGGCTTCACTTGCTTTTCTTTTTATTTGGGAAGGTTCATCGCCTGAGATAAAAAGGAATCTGGCATCCGGAAATTTTGCCTTCAGTTTTTTAAAAAATATAAGCATTTCATCCAGAAGGTACCATGTACCCACTGACCCCAGGTAAGAAAGCACAAAATTATTATCGGAAAGCCCCAGGCGGGATTTTAATTCTCTTACCTGACGGGCATGTACATTTTCCCTTGAAAACATTTCTGTATCTGCACAACAAGGTATCACTGTTGTTTTTCCGGCAATTTCGTCACCAAAAATATTTTCTATTACATCTTTCCCGTTTTGAGTAAGACTGATAACAGCATCAGCATGATGGAAAAATAATTTCTCTTTCTTTTTAAAAAACCTGTATATGATTCTGTAAATGGGATTTTTCAGACTCCATATGTTCCCGTCAATACGCTCATCAGCCCAGAAACCACGCATGTCAAATACAAATTTAACATCATGATTAAGCTTTAAGTCAAGACCCGCCAGGGCAGCAATATAACTGCGACAATGTACAATATCAAAACTTTCCTTTTGCTGAAGTTCCAGGGCCTTTTTTTTAATAATTACAACATCTTTAACTTTCGACAGAAACGGAGGTTGTGTGGAAAAAGTAAGCGGGTGCCAGTGAATATGATTTTTGCGTAAAATATCTTCAACATCATCTCTTTCATTTTGTGAAGCAGTTTTCTTTTCACAACTGATTATGTGTATTGTATGACCCTTTGAAGAAAGCCCCACCAGATAAGGTATCACCTGCGACCGCCCCAGAGCATCTGTCATTCCATCATAAGAAATATACAAAACTTTCATTCCACTTTTGCTTCATTAAAAATTCCATCAAAAATAATGAACTTTTCAGATGCAGAAAGCCAAACGATGAAATTAAAAGAATTGCTTCTGAATTAAAACACCTGATTGTTGAAAAAAATAAAACAAATGTTTACTGATTTAACATTTTCATAATATGAAAAGATTATTTTTGTATCGGGACTTATGGTAGTATACAATTAAAAAGCAATCTTATGGACAAATTCAACACTTCAAACAGTAAACCTGACGGCAAAATCAAAGGATATCTTACCCAGGCTAACCGGATCGAAGCATCTTCACCCGGCAAATGCAAGAACAAAGTAAATAATGAATATCGCAACATTCTGGAGATGTGGCATAATTATCTTAACTTTTCACGACTGGAATTTTAGTTTTTGAACTTTACATTCCGAAACCACATCAACTAACAAACATCTTTCCCTTCCCCGGTGTTTTTCTACTGACAAAATAAGTGTCAGATGGACTGCATTTTTAATTTTTCCGATTTTTCATTTAGGCTTTTTTAGTTTTTTAGTGTTATAACTTAACATTTAATTCATAATTAATTGCTAAAATTGCAAACCGAAAGATTGTAAATATTTAAACCTTACCATTTATGAAATTCCAAAAGAAAATATCCGCATTAGTATTATCATTAACAGTATTAGTATATTTTACATCATGTGCCATTGGAGCCAATGATGCAGATAAACAGACACTTGATCAGCCCAAAAACATTATCATTTTTGTTAGTGATGGCATGGGATATAATCACTTAAAGGCAACAAATTATTATCAATATGGTCAATCGCATGCTCAGTCTTTTGAGCAGCCCGACTGGACGCATTTTGCCCTGGCAACCTATTCTTCTGTTATGAGGGTTCGTGATGGAGATACAGTTTACAGCGGAGGATACAACCCGCAACGGGCTTCAACCGACCCGCAATATTTAACCAGAGATGCTACCGATTCCGGTGCAGCAGGTACTGCTCTTTCAACAGGCAAGAAGGCCTACAATGGTTCAATAGGAATGAGCATTTATGGTGATACCCTTATACATATGAGCCAGGCTGCCAAGGAACTGGGTAAAGCAACAGGCATTATAACCAGTGTTCAGTTAAGCCATGCTACACCCGCATCGTTTATTGCCCATAATGAACATAGAAATAATTATACCGACATTGCTAAATACATTCTTTTC
>SKVR01000107.1 GCA_007129355.1 Bacteroidales bacterium
CCATTGAAAAAATGCATATAAAACATGATTCCGCGCGAAATATTTTCTTCAGTGTATGACCAGAATGCAGCATTAAACCCCAGACCGGCAAAGGAACCTGACGGATCGCGAAGACCCGATGGCAGAATACTCATTTGTGTAACATTATCAGCACTGCCATTGGGGTATTCCCATAACCCTGATTCATCATCAAGATTACCTGTAGCTTTCATTATCCCTCCCGCTAAGGCACTCATGTTAAACTCACCCGGTTCGAGATCATTTATGGTTGTCGCCAGCGGATCAAGATGAAACACAAGTTTTTCATAGTCACTGATATCAGGTACACGATAACCCACTGGGCATATACCCCTTGGATCAGTTACAACATACCATGTATAAAGCAAACCATAATCATCCAGGATAGGCAAAGAGTCGTTATAAGAAAAATAATACTTTGGCTCTGACTGATTAGTATAATTACCAATTCCGAAACCACTCAGGATTAGATCACCATTGTTATAGGTTGTAGTTCTTAGATTCTCTCTCATCCATAGCTGGTTGCCAATTCGTACTATTCCATAATTATAGTTGTCGTGTTCAACAGGTTTGGTAGTTTGAAATACTTCTTCCTCGCTATAATACTCTTTGCCATCAATTGTATAAAACGCCTTTACAAAATAAGTCCTGTCGTTGTGCAAGCCGTTTAACCTGAAGGAAAAAATTCCGGGAATAATTTCTTCCATATAGATGACATTATCATCAAGAGATGGTGATGAACTTTCGCTCCAGCAAAAGCCCATATTTATAACAGAAGAAACGTCGCCGGCAATATCAGCAGAAAAATAAACAGATTCATCCGTAATATAATCGGCAATTATCCATTCAAAAGTAGCCGGGCCAAAATCTATGGGTCCGTTATCACCATTTCTGTCGCAAGCTGAAAATTTCAATACAAAAAAAATGATCACAAGTAAAACAAACGGAATTTTTCGTGGTCTGGAAAGATTTGCGAAATACATATACCTTCTTTTTCTGATAAATTATTAGGTAAAATGAGAAATTAATTCTCGTATAAAATTACTGATTTTTCATTGTAACATGGCTATTTTTCAGCTTTTTGATTAACGGGAATTCAGTAAAAAAATTATAACCGAGTTTATGTCAGCAATTTAAAAAAAGAAAACATTATAAACATATGAATATCAAAACTTAAACAAAAACTATTTGCCAAACGGTTAAATTCTTGTATCGTCTTGTATTACAATGCGTTGTGGCGCCGAGTTAATAACTTTCCCCTTTTGTTAATAATCTCTCACAAACATCAATGGTTTTGTTTTTTATCTTCGCTCTACCATTTTGCCTCCATACAGGCATTGATATCATCCCCAACATATTTAAGATTAAATTATTTTTTTAAAATATTTAAACTCCGGAATTATGGACAATAGTGCAGCCACTCAAACTGTAACCAAAGAAGCTCAAAAAACAACATCCGACAACCTTTACCAGGAAGTTATCGGCAAACGAACCCTACCGGTAACTGACCACCAGGAAGACACATCTGCAAAAGATAAACAAGCCCCAAAGGCTAAGGATGAAGTTCGCACAAAATACACCTACAATCAAGCACTGGAAAAAACAACGGTTTATTTTGGAGGTGACAGTCTTGCTGCCGGAGTATGGGTTAACAAGTATGCACTTAAAGATTCTCAGGGGAATATTTATGAACTGACCCCTGATGATATGCACCGGAGGATTGCAAAAGAAATTTCACGAATTGAAAAAAAATATCCCAACCCATTGAGTGAGGAAAAAATCTTCAATTTACTCAAGAACTTCAAATACATTGTACCGCAGGGTAGTCCAATGGCCGGTATCGGTAATCCTTTTCAAATTGGATCACTCTCCAACTGTTTTGTAATAGGTAATCGTAATGCCGATTCATACGGTGGTATTATGAAGGTCGACGAGGAGCAGGTGCAGCTTATGAAGCGCCGCGGTGGTGTAGGGCATGACCTTTCACACATCAGGCCCAAAGGTAGCCCGGTAAAAAACAGCGCTCTTACATCTACCGGACTGGTGCCGTTCATGGAGCGTTATTCCAATTCAACCCGCGAGGTGGCCCAGGATGGCCGACGCGGAGCACTTATGCTCAGTGTTTCTATCAAGCACCCCGATTCAGAAGGATTTATCAATGCCAAACTCGAAGAGGGTAAAGTTACCGGAGCCAATGTATCGGTAAAAATCACCGATGATTTTATGATGGCTGTAAAAGAAGATAGACCCTTTACCCAGCAATATCCTATTGAAAGCAATAATCCAACATACATTAAAGATACTGATGCAAAGGCACTTTGGAATAAGATTGTACACAATGCATGGCGTTCTGCCGAGCCGGGTATCCTTTTCTGGGATACCGTCATCCGCGAATCGGTTCCTGATTGCTATGCTGATTTTGGGTTTACAACAGTATCAACAAATCCATGTGGCGAAATTCCGCTTTGCCCCTACGACAGTTGCCGTTTGCTGGCTATCAATCTTTTTGGTTATGTAAACAAACCCTTTACGCCTGAAGCAAATTTTGATTTTGGCCTGTTCAATGAGCATGTACATTATGCACAACGTATCATGGATGACATCATTGACCTGGAACTGGAAAAAATTGATGCCATCCTGGCAAAGATTAAATCTGACCCCGAAGAGATACAAATCAAAAGTGTGGAAATAGAGCTGTGGGATAAAATCCGCGAAAAATGTATCCAGGGAAGAAGAACAGGAATCGGTATAACAGCAGAAGGAGACATGCTGGCAGCACTTGGGTATCGCTACGGAACCCCCGAAGCAACTGACTTTTCTGTAAATA
>SKVR01000244.1 GCA_007129355.1 Bacteroidales bacterium
ATAACGCAAGGTTCAAAGTGACATCCAAGGACAATTATAACGAGTTTGTTGTATTTGCACCGGAAAACTAACTGAAACCTGCACTGAGGGGACAGGTAACCAATCAGAATCTTCATGCATCAGTAGTTCATGATCTGATTATTGTTGTGCCTGAACTTTTAAGACAGGAAGCTGAAAGACTTGCACAGTTTCGCCGCAAACCTGATGGTGATGGGCTTACCGTTAAACTGGTCTCTCCGCAGGAAGTCTATAATGAATTTTCTTCAGGAGTGGCAGATGTTTCAGCCATCCGAAATTTCATGAAAATGTATTATGACAGAGCAAGCCAAACAGGAAATTACCCAAAATATTTACTTCTTTTTGGTAATGGCACTTACGATAATAAAAATCTGCTTGGTTACGGTGGTAATTTTATTCCAACATTTCAAACCCTGAGCTCTCTGAGCCCTTCGAGTTCTTATATTACCGATGACTTTTTCGGCCTTTTAGATGATAATGAAGGATTTGATGCACAGGGTGCCATTGACCTTGGGATTGGCCGTTTCCCGGTGCGTACGGTTGATGAAGCCCGCTTTGTGGTGGATAAAATTCTTCGTTATGATAAAAGAATAGATGGTTTGATACCCGGCACTGATGATCCCCGCTATGCCGGAATGGTAGCCAATTATGCCGACTGGCGAAACGTCATAACTATAGTTGCCGATGATAGCGATAATAATATTCATTTTAATCAATCAGAACAGATTGCAAACTTTATGAAGAATAACCATTCGGTTTACAATCTTGAAAAAATCTATCTGGATGCCTATGAGCAGGTTACAATGGCCGGTGGTTCGCGATATCCCGAAGTAAATATTGCCATCAATAGCAGGATCAACCAGGGATCTTTATTGCTTAATTATATCGGACACGGAGGTGTTCGTGGACTGGCGCATGAGCGGATTCTTACTTTTGACGATATTTTATCATGGGGTAATTTTTATAATTTGCCGGTGTTTATGACTGCTACCTGCGAATTCAGTAGTTTCGATCAACCCGATGCCAATGAGCTCTCGGCAGGTGTAAGGGTATTTCTAAAACCCAACGGAGGGGCATCTGCATTATTTACTACAACCCGGCTGGCATGGGCACAGAGTAACTTTACGCTAAACGATGCATTTATGCGCAATGCTTTTATACCTATGGAAAACGGAGAAATGCCAAGACTGGGTGATCTGATAAGGATTTCCAAGGTGCAAAGTAGTTCATCAACTAATCTTAAAAACTTTGTGTTGCTGGGCGATCCATCAATGAGAATGGCATATCCTCAATACAGGGCTGTTACCACAGAAGTTCCCGATACCCTGAAAGCACTTCAGGAAGTAATTATAAGTGGAGAAATTCATACCCCCGGCGGAACCAAAGCAACAGATTTTAATGGCATAATTTATCCCACCATTTATGACAAAAAGGCCACTTTTACTACCCTTGCCAATAGCCAGGGAAGTAATGTTGCCAATTTTGATATGCAAAACAAAATATTGTATCGCGGAAAAGCATCTGTTAATAATGGAGAGTTTTCATTCACCTTTATGGTACCGCGCGATATTTCGTATAATACCGGTTTGGGGAAGATTAGCTATTATTTTGATGATGGTGAGGAAATTGACGGCCACGGATATTTTGACCAGTTTATTATTTCTGGCACGGCTGATGATTATGTTCCTGATAACACGGGTCCGGAAATAAGCCTTTATCTCAATAACACCAACTTCCGGTCTGGCGACAAAACAGGCCCCGACCCGCTACTTATTGCGTACATCGAAGATGATAGCGGTATAAATACAACAGGTCAGATTGGGCACGATATTGTGGCCATACTCAACGATGACACATTTAATCCTGTTGTGCTCAATAATTTTTATCAGGCTGATCTGGATGATTTCAGGTCGGGAAGAGTAATTTACCCATTCTTTAACCTTGAGGAAGGAAATTATACACTCACATTAAGAGCGTGGGATGTTTACAATAATGTATCAACTGAATCTATTGATTTTATGGTTACATCGGCCCCGGGTATAAACATTAAGGAGTTAAAGAATTTTCCCAATCCGTTCAGCGATATAACATACTTTACTTTTTCGCATAATAAACCGGCTACTGAACTAAATGTCCGTATCGAGGTTTATAGTCTGAGCGGACAATTGGTTAAATCAATGGAGCAAAAGGTTTATGCCTCAGGTTTTAACGTACCACCTATGGAATGGGATGGTACCGATAATGGAGGCACTTTGCTTCAGTCAGGAATTTACCTTTTCCGGGTAATTGTTAATGAAGACAGGGGCGAACTGGTTCATAAAACCGAGAAACTTATGATTCTCAGGTGATAATTATTTTGATAATCAATTGATTGATTAATATATGTGATCAGAAACCATTAGTAATTTTCGTACAATAAGGAATTTAAAAAATCGTTATAGGTTCTGCTGAATAAAATATTTTATTAGAACAGGGTTCATTTTAATTGAAAAAAAAGAAATTTGGACACATTAAAAAAAACCTGACTTAAATAAGATTGTTTATTTTTCTGCCATAACTGAAAAAAAAGATGTAGGTTTGCAAATCCGAAAGAAATTATCCTGCCATCTAATATCATACAAATAGATTCTAAATTAATATCAATATCAAAACATTAGCGATGAAATTGTTTTTTTTAAAGTCAGCCGTTTTGTTCTCAGCGCTTACATTATTGATCTATGCTTCAGGATATACTCAGGGAAGCGATGTAGAATATGGAGATGTTCTGGGACAAAGGGTAAATACAATCACCACAGCTGTTCCATTTTTAATG
>SKVR01000072.1 GCA_007129355.1 Bacteroidales bacterium
AAAAGTAACGAAGCAGAACACACCTCCATCAATTTAATTGGAACTGGTACTACCATTAATGGTGAAATAAAAAGCAATGGAGATATCCGTATTGACGGTACGGTTATCGGACAGATTTTTTCAAAAGGAAAAATCGTTGTGGGCAATACAGGCTTAATAGAAGGAGAGGTTTATTGTCAGAATGCTGATTTTTCAGGCAATATAAAAGCCAAGGTTGAAGTATCAGAATTACTGTCACTAAAAGCTACATCACGTTTAAGAGGTGAGATTATTACCAATAAGCTGTCTATTGAGCCGGGCGCAAGGTTTACAGGTACTTGCACAATGGATAAAACACCTGAAACGGATATTAAACTCGTTTCAAAAGAAAATCAGGAAAAAAAATAGTTATATGGCAAATGATAAGGCCGGAATAATTCAATTAACATTATTCCGGTTTTATTTTTCCAAAGAACTAACACATTTATGAAATCAGATAGTAGTTTTTACAGGAAACTGATCCTGTTTTCATCCGTCCTGTTTCTTATTAGTTTTTTATTCAGTCGTTTTGCAAATCAGCAATTAGTAAGTGATTATTTGCTTTCTATTGTTCCCTTTTTCTTCTTAATGTCCATACTTACAAGGGTTTTTACAAAACGAAAAACAGCAAAAGATCCCAGGAAGACACTTACCCTATATTTAGCTGCTTCGGGTATAAAGCTTTTTTTGTATTTAATAATTTTAATTGCTTACGGCTTGCTAAACAGAGATGATGCTCCTGCATTTTTCATCAGCTTTTTAGTCTTTTACCTGATTTATACATTCATTGAAGTTAAGGTTGAATTAAAGCTTTCAAACTAAGTGAATCACCTAATTTTATTTTATTAATTACATTGCATGACGTGTAAGATGTTGATTATCAAAGGTAAATAATGTTTGTTAAATCAAAGAATCCCTGATTTTTCTCAAATACAATTAAATAAAGGGAATAACGTATTTTTCCATTAGAAATAATTTATAAATTGCACGTCGAAAACAAAAGGCAATCTTTATAAAAATGGAAGAAAAGGGAAAACCGTGCAAGAAGCTTTTTCAGGGCAATTTATGCAAAATGCTGACAGCTTTACTGGTATTAGTCCTGTTTCTTTTATCAGCAAATGTTTTTGCAGAAAGCACCCCGTCCGATAAAAAAGTGAAAAAGGGTGAATTTGATGCCGGAAAAGTGATCATAGATCATATTCTTGACGCTTATGACTGGCATATTGCTGATTATGGAGACACCCATATAAGCATTCCCCTTCCTGTAATCTTATTTTATGAGGGTGACAGATATTTCTTTTTTTCCCATAAATTCCATCATGGTAAAGACGCGTACAAAGGTTTCAGGATTGCGGCCGATGGACCCAAAAAGGGGCGCATCATAAGGGTACTGGATGATGGAGTTACTCCTGATCCGGATGCATCATTTATTTTTGATTTTTCTATTACAAAAAATGTTTTTTCCATTTTTATCAGTGCATCTTTATTATGCTGGTTATTGATAAATGTTGCCAGAAGTTATTCGCACTGTGGACCCAGAAGAGCTCCCCGCGGACTTTCTTCTTTTCTGGAACCACTTATACTTTTTGTACGTGATGATATTGCTGGTTCAGCCATTCCTGCAGAAAAGGTTGACAGGTTTTTGCCATATCTATTAAGCCTGTTTTTCTTTATCTTTTTCAATAATCTGATGGGGCTTGTTCCATTTTTCCCTGGTGGGGCTAATGTAACCGGAAGTATAAGTGTTACATTAACCCTATCTCTATTTACATTTATGACATTGCATCTATTTGCCAATAAAGAATACTGGAAGCATATTTTCAATACCCCGGGTGTGCCTGTATGGTTGAAATTCCCCATACCCCTGATGCCTATAATTGAACTGGTTGGAGTTTTTGTTAAACCCATAGTGCTTACTCTAAGGCTTTTTGCAAATATTACTGCAGGGCATATGATTATTCTGGGGTTTGTGAGTTTGATTTTTGTCCTTGGCAATTCCGGATTGGTTATGGGGCTGGCAATTTCACCTCTTTCGATAATATTTGTAATATTTATGAATTTCCTTGAATTGCTTGTGGCATTTATACAGGCGTATGTATTTACTTTTTTTAGTGCCATATTTTTTGGTATGGCTGTACCAGATGAACATCATTAAAAAACAAATATACAATTAGAATTAACCTAAGTATCACTTAAAACTAAAACTTATGTTGTTAACAGATGTATTAATGCAAGCGAGCGTGGAGATTGCCATGCAATGGATAAAAATGGGTGCAGCATTTGCTGCGGCAGCAGCTGTGTTTGGAGCTGCATGGGGTATTGGCAAAATTGGTAAAACTGCCCTTGAATCAATTGCACGTCAGCCAGAAGCTGCCAACGATCTTCGTTCATCAATGATTGTAGCTTCTGCTCTTATCGAAGGTGCAACATTTTTTGCCATAGTTGTTTGTTTGCTCGTGCTTTTTGTCTAAAGTATATAAGAAGCATATAGAATTCACCCATTGTGATTCCGGAAATGTTTTTTTCATTTTTCCGGGATAAACTAACAGGTGAGCAGCAGGTTTTGGCAAATATTTATGAATTAAAACCATACAATTATGGAACTGGTAACTCCCGGAATTGGCCTTATCTTTTGGATGACATTATCCTTCGGGCTTGTGCTTGTGATTTTGCGCAAGTTTGCATGGAAACCCATCCTCTCTACCATAAAGGAACGAGAAGCCTATATTGCCGGATCAATACGCGAGAGCAAGAGAATACAAAGAGAACTTGCAGAACTTGACGCTACCAAAGAAAAATTGCTTGTAGTGGCTAGAGGAAAAGCAGAGGAACTTATTCAACAGGCGAAGAAGGAGGCCGATGTAGTTATAAAAAATGCGCAGAAACAGGCAAGAGAAGAGGCATCTAAAATTATTGAGAATGCCAAGAATAGTATTTTTGCCGAAAGAAAGGCTGCAGAGCGGGAAATAAGGCAACAAATAATTAATCTTACTGTCGATATGACCCGAAGGGTCTTGCAGGATGAATTTACAGATGTTAAGAAAAACAACCAATATGTTGAGAAATTACTCGGAGATATCCAACTTAACTAGGTTTTAAAATAGATTTTTATTTGAAATTATGAGAAACCTTCGTGTTGCAAATCGTTATGCCAAAGCACTGCTGGGTCTGGCTCAGGAGAATAATTTCTCTGATCAGGCTTTTATTGATATGAAGCTTGTGCATAATGCTTTTCAGGAAAGCAAGGAACTCAAAACAGTTCTGAAAAGTCCTATTGTCAGGATAAGTAAAAAGCTTAATATAATCAATGCAATTTTTAAAGATAAAATTCATCCTGTTAGCCTTCATTACCTCAATATTATTACCCGTAAAAAAAGAGCCTCACTTATTGAGGGAATTGCTTATGAATTTCAGAAAATACATAAGCAAAGCCTGGATATAGAAACGGCTACCTTAATTACTGCAGGCACTATTGACGAATCCCTGAATAAAAAAGCACTGGAAATTTCACACCAACTCACTCCAAGAAGCAGGATCGAGTTTAATAAAGTTATAGATCCTGGAATTATTGGAGGGTTTGTTTTAAGGGTAGGAGATATGCAATACGATGCCAGTGTAAAAACAAAACTTGCGAAACTGAAAAAACATTTGATAGAGCTTTAGCATAGAATCTAATATTCTGAGAACTTTATCACATCAATTGAAAAAACCTTATTATGGCAGAAATAAAACCCGCAGAGATATCTGCAATTTTACGTCAGGAGATGTCTGGCTTCACAGGGGAAACCGAGCTTGAAGAGACAGGATCCGTTTTACAGATCGGAGATGGCATTGCCCGTATTTATGGTCTTTCCAATGTGAAAAGCGGTGAACTCGTAAGCTTTGAAGATTCAGATTTGCAGGGGGTGGTTCTTAACCTCGAAGAAGACAACGTGGGTGTTGTACTCTTGGGTGAAGCCCAGAATGTAAAAGAAGGCCATTTGGTTAAACGTACCAAAAGAATTGCTTCCATTAAAGTTGGAGAAGGCTTGCTGGGCCGGGTTGTAAACACGCTTGGTGAGCCTATAGATGGAAAAGGTCCGGTAAAAGGCGAGTTGCTTGATATGCCTCTGGAAAGAAAAGCTCCCGGAGTTATATTCAGACAGCCGGTAAAGAATCCGCTTCAAACCGGAATTAAAGCCATTGATTCCATGATTCCCATCGGAAGAGGTCAGCGCGAGCTTATCATCGGCGATCGCCAGACAGGAAAAAGTGCAATTGCTCTTGATACAATCATTAACCAGAGAGAATTTTTTGAAAAAGGGGAACCGGTTTATTGTGTTTATGTTGCTGTGGGTCAGAAGGGATCTACTGTGGCCAGTATCATGTCGATTCTTGAAAAGCATGGTGCAATGGAATATACCGTTATTGTTTCTGCCAATGCCAGTGATCCTGCTGCCATGCAGTTTTTTGCGCCATTTGCGGGGGCTTCCATAGGAGAGTTTTTCAGGGATACTGGCCGCCATGCACTGGTTATCTTTGATGACCTTTCAAAACAGGCTGTTTCTTATCGTGAAGTTTCCTTGCTCCTTAGGCGCCCACCAGGCAGAGAAGCTTACCCGGGTGATGTTTTTTATCTGCATAGTCGCCTGCTGGAAAGAGCTGCCAAAATCATTGAATCAGATGAAATTGCTGCTCAAATGAATGATGTGCCGGATTCGCTGAAAGGTAAAGTCAAAGGGGGTGGATCCTTAACCGCTTTGCCAATTATTGAAACACAAGCCGGTGACGTTTCAGCATATATTCCTACCAATGTTATTTCTATTACTGATGGGCAGATTTTCCTGGAATCAAGCCTGTTCAACTCTGGTATAAGACCTGCCATCAATGTGGGTATATCCGTGTCAAGGGTAGGAGGTAATGCTCAGATTAAATCGATGAAAAAAATTGCGGGTACTCTGAAACTTGATCAGGCTCAGTATCGCGAGCTGGAAGCTTTTTCCAAGTTTGGTTCTGATCTTGATGCTACAACAAAGTCTATTCTTGACAAAGGTTCCAGAAATGTAGAATTACTGAAACAAGGCCAGTTTAAACCTGTGCCGGTCGAAAAGCAAATTGCCCTTGTATTTTGTGGGACAAAGGGTTTGCTGAGAAAACTTGAGATTAAACAAGTAGCTGTATTCGAAGAAAAGTTTTTGCAGTATCTGGATGAAAATCACAGGGATTTACTTGACCAGTTAAAGGCAGGTGAGTTTAATGATGATATAGCAATTGAACTTGAAAAGGCTGCAATGAAAATTGTTTCTGAAATTGCTCCTGCAGAAAAGATTATCTAAGAACAAGGTAAATTCATTATGGCAAACCTGAAAGAAGTTAGGGTAAGGATCGCATCCATTAAGTCTACAAGGCAGATTACCAGTGCCATGAAGATGGTATCGGCTTCTAAATTGCGTAAGGGGCAAAATGCCATAACCAACCTTGTACCCTATGAAAAGCAACTCAGAATTACACTTGATAAAATTAATCAAACCTTAAAGCCTGAAGAGAAGAACGTACTTTGTCTGCAGAAACCTGTAAAGGATGCACTCGTTATAATTGTTTCTGCGAACAAAGGACTCTGTGGTACTTTTAATTCACATTTGCTCAAAGGCTCTGTAAACCATTTAAGAAAATTAAAAGAGCAGGGTTTTAATGTTAAGCTCTGGATTATTGGAAAAAAAGCCGAAGAGTTTTTTCGGAAAAGTAATTATGAAATCCTTGAAGTTCACAATGAACTTATAGATCATGTTACTTTCGAAAGTGCTTTTTCACTTGCCAGGAAAGCAATGAATCTGATTGAAAACAATACGTTTCAAAAGATTGATATAGTTTATAACAAATTCAAAAATGCAGCGGTCTATAATCTTATAACCGAGCAGTACCTTCCTATGTATATACCGGATGCCCCGGATGTAAACGGTTTTGGAAATGAAACTCCGGCATATATAATGGAGCCCTCACGAAAAGAACTTCTTGAGGAGCTTGTACCCAAAGTTATTCAAACCTATATGTACCGTATCCTTCTGGATTCATTTACCAGCGAGCAGGGGGCCAGAATGACAGCCATGCATAAGGCCACTGACAATGCCACCGAACTACTTAAAAACCTTACTATTACTTATAATAAGGTGAGGCAATCATCCATTACAAACGAAATTGTGGAGATTGTAGGTGGTGCAGAGGCACTCAACAGGTAAAATTCCATTTTATATTTTTCGGATTTTGATAAGAGATAATTTTATCTGCTTTCAACCGTTTCTCCACAGAATATTTGCTAACTTTGGGGTAGAAAATTGAATTACTAACTTTTAATGCATACGAAGATGTTAACAAAAAAACTGGAAAAGGTATTGAATGAGCAGGTTGAGAAGGAAGGATATGCGGCACAGCTTTATCTGGCCATGGCATCCTGGGCTGATAGCAAAGGTCTTGAAGGAATTTCCAATTGGTTTTATGCTCAGCATATGGAAGAAATTGAGCATATGCTTAAGTTTATTCAATATATCAACGAAAGAGGCGGACACGCTGTTGTTCCCAAGATTGATCAGCCACCACGTGAATTTAAAGGCGTCAAGCAGGCTTTTGAAGCTTCATTGGAGCATGAGCAAATGGTTACCAAATCTATCAATAACATAGTTGGTACTTGCCTTGATGAAAAAGATTTTACCACCCATAACTGGATTCAGTGGTTTGTGGATGAGCAGCTTGAAGAAGAATCATCAGTACAAAGCTTGCTGGATAAACTTGACTTGCTGGGCGATGGAAACCTTTACATGTTTGACCGCGATATAATGGTCATGCGTGCTGAAGGTGAAGGAGCAGAATAATATTAAGCAATATGCTAAATAATACCGGGAGATCTTTTGATTATCCCGGTTTTTTATTCGGGGTAAAAACTCTTTAAGTGAAAAGAAACATTCTTATTTTGATTAATCCGGTTTCCGGAATAAGCAACAAGGATAGAATCAGGCAGATACTAAAGGAAAAGCTTGATGATTCAGGTTTGGATTTTCAGGTAAAATTTACAAGTTATCCCGGGCATGGAACTGAGCTCGCGCAGGAGGCTGCTAAAAAAGGTCTGGATGCAGTTGTTATTGCCGGAGGCGATGGTTCGGTTAATGAAGTGGCTAAGGGCTTAGTAAATACAAATACAGCTTTAGGTATTCTTCCAACCGGTTCAGGAAACGGACTGGCACATTTTCTTCAATTACCTTTCAATCTGAGTAAAGCCTTTGATAATATTAACGCTTTTCGAGTAAAAAAAATTGATACTTTCACCATTAACGGTAAGTTTGGATGCAATCTGTCTGGTGTGGGTTTTGATGCAAAGGTAGCCGTTGAGTTTTCCAAAGTTAAGCGAAGAGGTTTCTGGTCATACTTCAGAATAGTTCTTCAAGAATACGTGACATATGAATCGCAGAATTATGTCCTGGAGTTTGATGGAAAAACTATTCACAGGAAGGCACTTATGGTATGTTTTGCCAATTCTAATCAGTTTGGAAACAATGCCATTATTGCTCCCGGGGCAAGTGCAGATGACGGTTTGATAGATATCTGTATTATATCAAAAGCACCGCTGGTGGAAGCTCCGATTATGGGCACCATGTTGGTCTCCAGACTTATCAACAGAACACATTATGCAGAGTACTTTAAAACACACGAAGTAATTTTGCATAAGCCCGAAGCTGTGCCTGTACATATTGACGGCGACCCTGTTGATACTGAGAACACAATTCATGTAAAGGTAAATCCATTATCTTTGAACGTAATTGTTCCCTGAATTTTAAAAGTTAAATTTCATGGCAAAGAAAAATAAAAAGACTTTAGGCAATATCGTTTACTCAACCAATAGAGATTTTGATTTCAGTTTACCTGATAAACAGGAAGAAACCCTTCCGCCTCAACAGCAAAATTTGAGGATTCACCTGAGCAAAAAGGGCAGGGGAGGCAAAACAGCTACCCTGATAACAGGCTTTTTGGGTTCTGATGAGGATATGGAAAGCCTTGGCAAAACGCTTAAAGCCAAATGTGGTGTGGGAGGTTCTGCGAAAGATGGCGAAATTCTGTTACAGGGCGATCTGCGCGATAAAGTGCTGGAAATTCTCACCAAAGAAGGGTATAAGGCTAAAAAGGCGGGGGGTTAGTATTTTCAGATATAAATTCTAATCTAGTTGTTTCAAGCAAAATAGCTTCAGTTGTCTCCTTTTCTTTTTTCGAAATGTTTTGAATCGCCCCATTCGCCGTAGCCGATTTCACCGCCGGCCATGTGGATGCGGGCTTCCAGACATCTTTTACACTCTTCGGCATCTTCGTCGGTGCAGGGCTTATCTTCGTAAAGGAGGTAGTCTTCGCGATAGCTGGTGGGAGTAAGGTTGGGCATGATAATATTGGCGCCTACTTTGATTGCTTTTTCTCTTCCCATAGGATCGATGGCCTGCATGGCAGTGGTGGCAGCGATATTGATGTCTTTCATCATGATTCTTAAAACGGCTACCATTTTCAGACTAAGATAAAACCTGTCAATTTTTGACATCAACTGGTCTTTGTACTGATACAGTGGCGTATGCTCATGTTCAATATAGGGGCCCATACCCACCATGTCGATGTCAAAATCGCGGAAAAAGATAAGGTCATCTGCCATATCTTCCACTGTCTGGAAAGGCAAGCCGATCATAACACCTGTACCTACCTGGTAACCCACTTTTCTTAAAAGATGAAGGCTTTCGATACGCTGCCTGTAATCATGTTTCTTATCGGTTGGATGGTATTTCCCATAAAGTTCAGGATTGGAAACTTCAATGCGCAAAAGGTAACGGTGTGCACCGCTTTCATACCAATCACGATAGGTCTCTTCGGTTTGCTCACCCAGGGATAGAGTGATACCTAGTTCACCCTTGCTCATTTCGCGTATTTGCCTTAGGATTGCAGATATACGTTTCACGAATTTTTTGTCGCTGCGTTCACCCGCTTGTATTACGATACTACCAAACTTGTTTTCCCATGCATATCTGGCCGCTTCCATTACTTCTTCGGGGGTAACTTCGTAACGGTGTGTATTTTTATTACCTGCCCTGATTCCGCAGTAATAGCAGTTTTTCCCGCAAAGGTTGGAAAATTCAATCAGTCCGCGGTAATACACTTTCTTACCAACATATTTTTCCTTGATTTCTGCTGCTTTGGCAAAAATGAGTTGCCTTTGCTGTTCGTCGGCATTGAGCAGGGTAATAAGGTCGTTTTTATTGAAAGAATCCTGCAAAAGTATTTGTTCCAGGGGTTTTGTCATTTTTCGAATGAAAGCTAAGATGATAAATATTCAGTTAAATATTTACAGGTTTTTAACTGAATCTCAAATGTTTTGTTTTAATGGGTATTGCAGTACAAAATTACAAATAATCTTCGGCATTTGCGTCGGTTTTCATGAAGGGAGCTACCGCTCTTTTAAAGATACCGTGCATCCATGCAATGGCCATTCCGTAGTTTGTAACAGGTACGTTGGCATCGATGGCAGGTTTCAGCCGCGAAATGATTTGCTTGCGTGTAATAACGCACCCTCCGCATTGCACAACCAGCGCATAATCTTCAATGGGTCGGGGCAGGTTGCTCAGTCCGGCAACTACATCATATTCCAGCTTTTTACCGGTATAGCTGTTCATCCAGCGCGGGATTTTTACTCGGGCAATATCATCGCATGCCACATGGTGGGTGCAGCTTTCCAGAAGCAGTATCCTGTCGTCATCTTTGAGTTCAGATATTTTAGGGGTGCCTTTTACATAGTTTTCAAAATCTCCTTTATGGCGGGCCAGCATAATGCTGAAACTGGTAAGCGGAATATCAGGTGGAATGGATGCATCGGCCTTCAGGAATACCTGACTGTCGGTAATGACGAGGCTGGGCCTGGGATTGAGAACCCGCATCAGTGAGTCCACTTCTTTTTCTTTGACTACCACACATACACAGTCATTGTCCAGAATATCCCTTATGGCCTGCACCTGTGGCAGGATAAGTCTGCCTTCGGGTGCCTCAATATCGATAGGGGTTATGAGCAGCACAAGGTCACCATAGGAAAGTAAATCGCCCAACAGGCTTGCTTTTTTGTATGCTGTGGGAGGGATGGTATCGCGCATCACCTGGATTACCTGTTCTTTATTGTCAGGTTGCAGGGAAGAAAAATCGAGCAAAGGTGCTTTATAGGTTTCGGAAAGCAGTTCCCGGGTTTTCGGTTTTAATGGCTCAATATCTGATTTGTTATGCAGAATGATAAAAGGGATGTCGTAATCCAGGAAATCCCTTATAAGGTTTTCTTCAAAATTTCCAAAATTGTTTTGTGTAATAATAAGCACGGCCAGGTCCACTGTTTTTAGGGCTGCAAGTGATCTGGCAATGCGTTTTTGCCCCAGATCGCCTTCATCATCAATTCCGGCCGTATCAACCAGAATCACCGGTCCAATACCGGATATCTCCATAGATTTTTTTACCGGGTCGGTGGTTGTGCCGGCCACATCTGATACTATGGCAATTTCCTGCCCTGCAAGGGCATTGATAAATGAGCTTTTGCCATTGTTACGCCGGCCGAATATGCCTATGTGGGGTTTGCTTTCTTTTCCTTTGGACATTAAATTATTTTTTGATTTCAGATTTTTTTACCGCTAAGACACAGAGACGCAGAGATTGCGCAAAGTTTATTATTACCAAAATTACTTATTTTCTCACTTTCTCACTTTCTCACTTTCTCACTTTCTCAATAACCCTATAACTCAATA
>SKVR01000267.1 GCA_007129355.1 Bacteroidales bacterium
AATTATGAATGCTAATCAACACTTTGTGCACAAAGAGCGTAACTGTCTGTTCAGAAAGTCCACCATAAAACCTTTTAAAAAAACAGTTGTTGGTTTAATGAATAACCTTAAAATTTCATGAATTTAAAAAATACCGATATATGCATACATATAAAATTGTTGAACGCGGAACTCCTTTAGAAAAAGCTGAAAAAGCCATCATCCTGATTCATGGCCGTGGAGCACCACCCGATGACATTCTGTCGCTGGCCGATTTTTTTGAGACAGAAAACACCTATGTTGTAGCACCGGAAGCCAACCATTATGTTTGGTATCCATTGAGTTTTCTGGCCCCGCGCGAACAGAACCAGCCATGGCTTGACAGTGCTCTTGAAAATATTTCCAAACTTATTAATAAGATTGAAGAATTTATTCCTTCCGAAAAAATTTACCTGATGGGATTCTCACAGGGCGCATGTTTAACTGCCGAAATAGCATCAGCTAACGCACGAAAATTCGGAGGTATTGCTGTATTTACCGGAGGACTTATTGGGGCATCTGTTGAAAAGGAAAACTATTCAGGAAATTTTGTTGGAACAAAAGTTTACCTGAGTAACGGTGATAACGATCCGCATATCCCCCTGCAAAGGACTGAAGAAACCATTAAATTAATGCAGGAGCTGGGAGCTGATATTGCCAAAGAAATCTTTCCCGGCAGACCTCACACCATTCAAATGGATGAAATTAACAAGGTAAAGGAATTATTTGGTCTTTAATGCGGGGAATGGCTTTGCAAAGTCTCTCCGGATATTGAAAGATTCACATATTTTGACTTTTATGCTCCGGCATAATCGCTAACTTTGCAGCAATTAATGAAAATTAAAACAGGGAAACCATAAAAAAAAGTTTCCCTTATTTTTTGATATTTATGAAAGTCCAATTTCAAGTTATACTCTTACTTATCATTTTTGCTGTTTCATGCTCGGCTCCCCGTCAATTTACAAACATATCAAAAGACGCATCAGATGCCTACCAGGCAGAAGATTATGAAACCGCCTTACAACTTTACGATAAATTTATTACACAGCATAATGACGATGTGTTAAGTATCCCCGACAGCATATACCGGGGAGCAGGCCTTTCGGCTTACCATCTGGGGCAGTCAGAAAAATCACTGAACTACCTGAACCTGATCCGGTATACAGAAACTGCCGATGCAAAGGTGCATTATGTTCTTGCGCTGTTAAACAGGGAGATTGATAATCTCTCGCGCGAAATCACAGCACTTGAAATGTATCTTGATACAAAACCCGAAGGAGATCAGGTAATAGATTTGAAAGAAAGGCTATTTGTTACTTACGTTGAAAGCAGGAATTATGAAAAGGCCCATGAATTATGGAATGATATAGAAAGTCATGCCAGATACAAAGAACCCTTAATCAACAATTATTTTCATGTGCAGGAAGCTTTAGGAAATGAAGATTTGCTTGACGACCTGGCAGAGGACCTTCTTTTACTTAACCCGGACAATACAGATGCCCTGTTTCACCTGGCTAAAAGATATTTCTGGCGGGCCGAAAACCTTTACCAGTCAGAAATGGAAGCTTATGAAAAAAACCGCACACACCGGCAATATGCTCAGTTGCTTCGTGCCTTTGAAGTTCTCAATACCGACTTCCATAAATCGCTGAATTACTTTTTGCGTTTATACGACATTGAAGCAAGACCCGCCTATGCCCGCTATATCGGGAATATTTATCTGCGCTTTGATGATAATAGCAAGGCGAGGTATTATCACAATAGGGCCGATGGTTAAAGTATTGTAATCCAATTCCCTTGTTTTTGTGAAAAGAATATTACATTTGCTCCCTGGCAATGAGGTCTGCCATTAACCGCCTGGTTTCCCCAAGGCTGATGACTTCTACCATAAAATAAAATCAATCCCTGAATTGATGGTAAAACTAATTCTGATTGTAGGTTTAGGTGGATTTATTGGTACAGTTGCCCGGTTTCTTATTTTCAGATATGTACAGGTTACATTTGTTTCGGTATTTCCCTGGAGTACAATAATCGTCAATATTCTGGGCAGCTTTCTGATAGGCATCTTTTTCGGATTATTTGAAAAAGGAAACATCATGTCGCAGGAATGGCGTATATTTCTAACCATAGGTTTATGTGGTGGTTTCACAACCTTTTCCACAGTTACAAATGATGCCTTCATCCTCTTGCAAAGTAAAGAACTGATGAAGTTTGCAGCCTATACGAGTTTGAGTTTTTTCCTGGGGATCATGGCAGTTTTTGTGGGAAGATCTTTAATTAAAATGATTTGAAATGGAAAATAACCGGGAAGTTTTATTATTGCGGATTTTTATTATCAGTTCTTTATTAAATAGATAGTCATATATCTGCGCGTATCGGCCATTCATGCATCTTTTCTGATTCAATAACCTGCACCCCTTTTACCGGCTTTTTCATAGTGTTTATCATACAGGCTGCTACCTGCGATGCATGTATGCCACGGTACCGTTTGGGGAACAGGAACCATAAAGTACTTGCTACAAATTTTCCTATTTCTTCACCCCTGCGGAATTCCTTACGGGTGCCCAGAAGCATAGAAGGACGCAGAATTTGCAGGGAATGAAACGGAACTTCTTTCAGATTTTCCTCAACTTCGCCCTTTACTTTGTTGTAAAAAATGGAAGACTTGCTGTTTGAGCCAATGGCAGTAACAATACTGAAGTTTTTTGCCCCATTTTTATGGACAGCTTTTGCTACCTGAAGCGGATAATCATGGTCTACTTTTCTGAAAGCTTCTTTAGAGCCGGCTCTTTTGATGGTGGTGCCCA
>SKVR01000172.1 GCA_007129355.1 Bacteroidales bacterium
ATTATGTAGGTTTGACCGTATTAATACCTATGGATGTTGCAATAGGAACCTTTATTGATACCGGAATAAAAAGTTGTAATGAGTTTGGAAATTTTGTATTAGAGCATTATTATGCAGGAAACACCGGAATCCCGGATAAAAAAGAAATCAATGAAATAATTGAAATTGTCAGAAATGGTTAGCAATTAATTGGAAGCCATCCCGCCCCCTTCCCGCTAAGCGGAAATTGCATTTCCGCTCCACCACCCCTCTGCTGAGCGGAAATTACATTTCCGCTTCACCACCCCGCAACACACACCCCATAAAAACAAACCCACCTTTTCCATACCCATAAAAAACCCATAAAGCACCTGGTCTAACCCCCTAATTCGCTGGACAAAAATTAAGTTATTAATTTAGTACAGTTAAAAGTCAACAAAAAAACCTTAAACTCGCACTCATGAAAAAGCTACCAAATATCCACCCCGGCGAAGTTTTACTGGATGAGTTTTTAAATCCTCTTGAGATATCAGCATACAAATTATCAAAGGACACGGATATGCCGCAGACACGGATTTCTCAAATTATTAAAGGGAAAAGAAGAATAACTGCTGATACTGCGCTCCGGCTGGCATCCTATTTTGGTACAAGTGCAAAATTCTGGCTTGGCTTGCAGGATGATTATGATATTGAGGAAGAGCGGGAGAGTAAAAAGGAAATTTTTAACAGGATAAAAAATAACGCTATACAACAAGCCATATAGCCCGATTGTTAATTCTATATGATATCTGACATACACACCCTCATCATCGGCTCCGGCCTTACCGGCCTCAGCACTGCGCACTACCTGAAAAAAGCGGGTATTCCGTTTCATGTAATTGAGAAAGATGCCGGTCCGGGTGGGGTAATTAAAACGGTTACTGAAAATGGTTATACTTACGAATTGGGGCCCAACACCGGAGTAATCGGTAGTAGCGAAATTGTAGAGCTATTTGAAGATTTACAAGGACTTTGCGAGCTGGAAACCGCCAATGAGAATGCACAGAAACGGTATATTCTGAAAAACGGAAAATGGGAGCAACTCCCGTCAGGAGTAATGGCCGGAATAAAAACCCCGCTTTTTTCATTAAAAGATAAATTCAGACTGCTGGGCGAGCCCTTCCGCAGCAAAGGGAAAAATCCACACGAAACCCTTTCGCAACTGGTAAAACGCCGCCTGGGGCAAAGTTTTCTGGATTATGCCATTGATCCCTTTATCATTGGGGTGTATGCCGGCGATCCTGATATACTGGTTCCCAAATATGCCCTTCCTAAATTGTACAACCTGGAGCAAAATTACGGCAGCTTTATCGGCGGTGCAGTTAAAAAACAGTTTGAAAAGAAAACCGAAGCAGAAAAGAAGATTACACGCAAGGTATTTTCTGCCAAAGGCGGACTTTCCAACCTCGTGAATGCCCTGTATGAAAATGCCGGCAAGGAGAACTTTAGTTTTAATGCAGTTAATTTGCAGGTTTTACCGGAAAATGGAGGATATAGAGTCAGCTGGCAGGCGAATGAAAAAAAACAGGATATTATTGCCAAACATGTTGTTTTTACGGGCGGTTCTTTTGAATTACCCGAAGTTTTTTCCTTCGTTGAAAAGGGAAATCTTGAAAAAATCACCCATCTAAGGTATGCAAAAATCATTGAAGTAACTTTGGGTTTCAAAACCTGGAAAGGGATTGAGCTGGATGGCTTTGGCGGACTTATCCCATCCAAAGAAAAACGTGATATCCTGGGGGTGCTTTACATGTCAACGCTATTTGAAAACCGGGCACCTGAGGACGGAGCCCTGCTTACGATTTTCATGGGTGGGATACGAAATGAAAACCTGGCCAACCAACCGGATGACAAAATAAAAGAAGTGGTAAAAAGAGAGATCACCGACCTGATGCAACTAACGGAATTTCAACCCGATCTTTTCAAAATTACCCGCTACGACTATGCCATACCGCAATATGAAGTAAACAGTGGCGAACGGTTTGAAACCATTGCAAACCTTGAAAACCAATACCCGGGACTGATTCTGGGTGGCAACATGCGCGATGGCATTGGCATGGCCGACAGGGCCAAACAAGGAAAAATGCTGGCTGAACAGGCTAAAAACTCCAGGATATGAAGAAAACTGCAGTCATACTATCCAATACAGGTACTCCGGATGATACATCGGTACCGGCTGTAAGGCGCTACCTGAAAGAATTTCTGGGCGACGGCCGGGTCATAACCATGCCCACCCTTCTGCGGAAGCTTCTTGTCAACGGAATTATTGTGCCCTTCAGGTCGCCCAAATCGGCAAAGCTTTACGAAAAGGTTTGGACAACTGAAGGCTCTCCCCTGCTGGTATATTCCGAAAAGTTAAAAGATAAACTGCAGGCAAAGCTGGGTGATGAGTATGAAGTAATACTCGGTATGCGTTACGGAAATCCATCATTGAAAAGCGCTTTGCAAAAGGTTCGGGAAAATAATTATGAGAATGTTATTCTGGTACCCCTATTTCCACAGTATGCATCATCAACCACAGGCACCATATCAGAACTCGTACACAAAGAAATGGGTAGCTGGAATAACATACCTGCCCTTAAAACCATCGATCAGTTTTACAATGAACCAAAATTTATTGAAAGTTTTGCTGAGAACATTGGGGAAAAGAATCCACAGGAATACGATCACATCATCTTTAGCTACCATGGTCTGCCTTTGCGTCATGTAAATGCAACCCACCAGGGGAAAGAGTGCAGCCATTTTAACTGCACCACTGAATTAAATGAACATAATAAATTCTGTTATCAGGCCACCTGTTATGCCACCACACGTTTGCTGGCCGAAAAACTGAATTTAGGTGCGGATGGTTATTCCGTTTGTTTCCAATCGAGATTTTCGCAAAGCTGGTTATCGCCATTTGCAGATGAAGTAATAAAAGAGAAAGCAAAACAGGGTGTAAAAAAGATGCTTGTGGTCAGCCCGTCGTTTGTTACAGATTGCCTGGAAACCATTGTAGAGATTGGCATCGAGTACAAAGATCTGTTTCTGGAAAATGGCGGGGAAAAGTTTGATTGGGTACCATCATTGAACGATAATGACAATTGGATAGAATTTATTGCCAAATTAGTAGTTAAGGAATAATATTTGCACAGATAATGCTAATCAAACGATAGCTTTGAATTGTTATATTGTTTAAATTACTTCATTGGTTAAAACTACAAAACAACATATAAAATACCACCATGAGATTCTCCAAAAAAAGCATTTTTATCCCTGCCTTGAAAATTCCAGGCCTGACAATCCTGGCCATAACAGGATTCTTTCTTTTGATTTCTTCTTGCAGCTCCACAGGTTTAACAATGTTAACCAAACAGAGTTACCGAATAGATGACAAATCATGGGAAGAAGATACACTTAAAGGTTATGTGTTTCTTCCCAACAGTCGTGTTTTGGTAAGAAGCATGTATGATAAAGACAGTATATTAATTGAAATCAGAACCCGCGATAGCTTAAGCATGCGAAGTTTGCTTACCAATGGACTATCCGTTTGGTTTGATCCACAGGCAAAACAAGATGAAACTTATGGCATAAATATTCCTGCTGCAAGGGCCGAGATGATGCGAAGGCAGGAAGTTGCTTTACAAAGAATGCGTGAAACAGGAGACACTTTGCAACGTATCAGGTTTGACTATGCGGCATGGGCAAAATCTGTAAATGAAAGCAGGGCCGTTATTACCGACAAACGAGGTACACGATTTGATGAATCAGACCAGGTAATTATAAGATATTCTGCCATTGAGGGCCTGGTTTATCATATCCGTTTTGGTTTTTCACAAGCTGGAATTGATAAAGAAAATGCCGGGAAGTTCAGCCTGGGAGTAATTTCTGAAAGACACCAGGCTCAATTGCAAAATACCGGTCAGAGCCAGATGGGTGGGCCTACCGATAGGTATGGTCGCCAGCGACAGCAACCTGCATCTCGACAGCAAAGGCCTGAAAGATTAGGGTTAATTCCTGTAAAAGGATGGATTATTTTTACACTTACCGATGATAAACCAGCTTCTTAGAGTCGGAGTGTGTGCGACTTTAGGTCATGCCCCCCTACTTAGATTGATTAAATATTCTACCTGCTTCCCGGTTGGAATCTCAGAGTTAGTCCTGCCATTCCGATCTTTAAATCAAGACTGGTTACATCATACAAAGGATACTTCATAAATGGTTCTATAACCAGGTTATGCTTTTCGCGTTTTATAACATAACCTGCCGAGAGATTCAGAAACCGGGCCAGGTCAAAACGGCGAAATGCATCGAAGGAGCCGGAAGTTGTTACATTTGAGAAGCTTCTGCCAGATGTAGTCTGACCCATGTGATCCTCTGCAATTATATCGGCAAGCATATCAGCGCTTCGGGTATAAGACTGCTGAATATAAAGAAAGGATGAAACTCCTGCCGTCATGTATAGTTGCCTTCTTTTATTATCCGTTAAATGAATTTTCAGGTTCAGAGGTATATCCAGTGCCATAAATTCATATTCTTCATATCCACTCATATCAATCAATGTGAATTGATCTGCTCCATAATAGTTGCCAAGTGCTTCTTTAGCTGCACTCAACATTGAGTTATCCGCAAACCTGAACTGATTGTAAACCAGAATACCCCCGGTATTGATGCTGAGATTATCAACCAGGTGAATATCGCCTGTAACACCGGCTGAAAACCCTAAACCTTCGGCAATCTCGCCCGTTGTATAGGTAACCATTGAACCGGCCAGGAACTGTAAGGCAGAACTTCTGCCTGGTGATATGGAGCCGTTCACATACCGGGTTTCAGGGGTCATGCCATTGACAATAACCCTCTCAGCTTCAGGTTTTTCATAACCATCAGGATGAATTCCGGCCAGATTCATTTCAAAATCTGCTTCGATTGTGTCACTTTCAGCTTCAGCAGTTATTGCGTCTGAAGGTTTATGATCAAATAATTCGTATATAGTATCAGTAACTGCTAAAACAGATGGTGTAAATGATTTTGTTTCTGCAGATCCTTCATATTCAATCGTTAAGGTTTCTTTTTCTGAATCCGGTAATAATTCGGCAAGTTTAATATCAGGCAGGTCAGCTGCTACATCTTCTGCCAGTTCTGCGCCTTCGGGAAATTCAGAATCATCAGTCAAAGACACATCTTCGGTTTCTGTTGTGGTTATAGCCAGTTTTGTTTCAGCTTCTCCAACCCTTAAGATAAACCAAACTGTGGCAGTAACCACCATTAGTAAGATTACAGCGGCAGCAGCTCTTATTTTATTGGGGAAAAGAGCAATTATGCGTGTACCTGACTTTTTACCGAGTCGCTGTTGCATGGTAATCCATGCCTTTTCATTAACAGGCTCATGGTACTCATCAAAAACCTTCCTGATGTTATCTGCTAGTTTGTCGTCAAATGGCTTCATGGTAAGGTTTGTTTTTCATTTCTGACCAGGACTTTTTAAGTAAAAGCTTTGCCCGGCTTAACTGTGAGCGTGATGTTCCCGGTGCAATATCAAGCATACCGGCAATTTCATCGTGCGAATAACCTTCAATTTCATAAAGGTTAAAAACCAGTCTGTAAATTGGAGGCAATCCTGTTAGCAGTTCAAGGATTTCTCCGGCGTTCAGTTGTTTTTCAAATTCAGGTTCCTGCGCAATTTCAAGTTCACTCACATCAAATTCAGCATGTATAAAATATTTTTTATTCTCACGGTATTTATCCAGAGATGTGTTTACCAGTATTTTTCTGAACCAGCTTTTAAATGGCTTTTCGATATCGTAGCTCATTATGTTTTGAAATACTTTCATAAAGCTGTCATTAAGAACTTCAATTGCATCGTCTCGATTGGGGGCATATCTCAAACAAACGGACATAGCAAAGGCATAAAATCTTCTGTAAAGCATCTCCTGGAAACGACTTTTGCCCTTCCTGCATTCCAGTATTATTTCCCGGTCTGTATAATTCTTTTGATCCAAGTTCTGCTTATTTTAATTGCCTTTCCCTATGCCTGTAAGAAACTCAGGCAGATTTCAAAGGTCAAATATAATGCAGTTTAGAGTGGTTTTCATTGTTGTTAGTATTTTTAAGATGATTCCATCAGATGTTTATTAATTACCAACCTCTATGTGACTCAAAAGCTGAATATTTTGTGGATCGGAATAATCATATTGAAACAGGCCGTCGTGACCAATCAGCAGCAGTATATCGCCCAAAGGAATTACATCGTAGGTATCAATACCAGAAAAATGCGCTACCATATTAGATTGAATGGCCAGGGGATTGGTGGCATCATACACCTTTAAACCGTCGGCCCCATCACAAATGAATAAAATACCATTATCTATTCCTAATCCATGC
Source organism: Bacteroidales bacterium (assembly GCA_007129355.1). Classification (GTDB taxonomy): domain Bacteria; phylum Bacteroidota; class Bacteroidia; order Bacteroidales; family UBA7960; genus SKVR01. The sequence goes on from SKVR01000172.1 coordinate 6,379, forward strand.
GGATTAAACATGGGATAGGATTTCAGCAGTGTAGGAGATTCTATGTCAGAGATATCAATAACATCCAACTGGTTGGTTGTATTCATACACCATGTGCCTGCCCTTAGCGTTACATAAGCAATATCATTTTCAACCACCACCGGATCGCAGGCATTGATATGGTTCAGCTCTGATACAAATTCGGGATTTGAAGGATTTGCCAGGCTGTAAATTACCATACCGGTTGTAGTACCGACAAAAAGATGACCATCGTAACGAAACAGGGTTTCCATTTCGCGCCAGCTTGAAATACTATCGGTTTGAAGCATATTCGCGGCATCAGAAACATCAATAGTTTTGAGCACATGAGGTTGTGCAATACTATGCAAATACTGTTCATTAAGCATAAAACGGGCCATAGAACCTGCAATGCCTGCTGATTTGTTAGCACTTTCGAAAGCAACATCCATGGTTGCTCCAAAACGCGACCATGGCCATATTCCCCAGTGATCGGGGTACTCTGATGTAAGGGTTTCTACATCCCAGCCCACAATAACTCCTTTGCTGCGGTCAATTTTATCCCAGGCATAAGGCAGATTCACGTCTATGGGCATGGGAAGCACCTCGGGGAATGCATTCTCAATCCGGGATACCTCTATCGGTCTGTGAATATCTGAAATATCAATGGCAATTAAGTCAATATAGCTGTCAACAAACAGTGTATTACCCAAAATGGCCATATCAACATTGCCGGTTATTTCATAAAAAGTGACTTTCTTAGGATAGGAAGGATTGGTATTATCAATAACATGAATCCCTTCATTTACTTCATTGATAAAGATAAGATTATCTTTAAAGTAGATTTTTCCTGCCTGCTTTATACCTCTTGCAGATTTTGCCTTGGGAGGTTGACGGAACTCGCTGAAATCCATATAAACAGGCACCATTGCTTCATATTTGTAGATATCGTTGTTTTTATTACATGACATCATGCTTATAATCAGAATAAACGCAAAAAATACCGGGTAAAACATTTTCTTTTTCATGACAAGAAATTTTTAGTTACACCCCTTATACGGCAGAAAAAGTTGAAATGCTGCAACCAACAATTTTATTTTTCAGTTTTTTTTGGGTGGCGAAACCAATTCATTGAATATCCGTAGAAATCTTATAAAGAGCAATTGATCACATATAAATTATATCGACATGAGGAGAGTATTTTCGACCAGTCAAGGATTAATTCAAACCAGTATTTCTTTGCTTGTTATGCGGCTTGGGATTGGAGCACTTATGCTTACCCACGGATGGCCCAAGCTTATGCGACTAATAGATGGAGGAGAAGTAGTTTTTCCTGATCCCCTGGGTATTGGTGTTATTGCTTCATTGATTTTTGCCACGCTGGCAGAATTTCTCGGATCCATATTCATCATGCTGGGTGTGGCAACCAGAATGGCATCCCTGGCATTAATCTTTACGATGGTAGTTGCCGTGTTCATGGTACATGCTGACGATCCTTTTGCACGCAAGGAATTGGGCTTACTTTACATGCTGGTGTATATAGTTTTACTTATTATGGGAAGCGGAAAATATTCCCTTGACAAGTTGGTTAGAAAATAATTACTCTTCAATAAGGCTTTCCAGCTCCAGGTTCATTTCCTGAAGTGCTTCACTGATTTTCTTTTCCGGCAATATGATATTGTAATCCTTCCAGAAATCATGATCATACACAAAGTTCTGATCAGAAAACACTATTCGGGTATTCAATGACTCCCTTCTTCTGAAGCGGTCGGTTCTGAGTGTATCAATATTTACAACCGCCATTTCAAAAAAAATATTATAATTGTTTCCGAACAACCGATTCTTAGGGCGTATGCGGATATCTACATCGCCCCTCACATGGTTTAAATGATATACACCCTCCCAATAACGGTATTGAACAGAATATTGCATCGACTGGATACGGGTAATATGATCGGGGCTGCGCCTGGGAATAAATCTTCGCTCATTTCTCCTCAAATAAGCAGGGTGCACTTCAAAATCAACTTTTAAAATCGCCAATGTCTCTCTGTCAATATAAATAACTCCCCTGTACATAGGTTCCCTTACATGGTCTGCCTCCCGGAATTCAATGGCATATGCCAACCCTGCCTCATACGCAACTAAGTTGGCACTATTTAACTTATAATCACTGAAATACTCTGTCATCAAAAACTCAGGCAAAGATTTCATCACATCCAGGTCAAGGACACTTCTGATACCGGCCTTCAACCTGAGCATTAAAGTATCCTCAAGGTCCAGATTGTTAATGTTGCGCGATTTCAGAAGCATTACCTGGTCATTAATCGGGCTATGATAAGCTGTTTTATTGATTCTGAATATGGCTTCTGAATAGTTTAAAATCATATCACCTTTGAAGGCGCCTTCTCTGTAAAAACTAGTATGATGTGATGGCTGACGGGGATAAAGCTCAGATCTGACTTCCAGTGCTTTTCTTAAAATTACGTAAGGATCATAATAGGATATAATTACCTCCTGGAGAGAAATCATACCCAAATCAAGATAGATATGATATTCACCTTCTAAAAGTAACTCAACGGGTAAGATTCTCGATTCATAGCCTACATAGGAAATATGCAGGGAATCTTCCAGTAGCTCTGCCGGAATTCTTATGTTGAATAATCCATCCTGGTTGGATGTTACTCCAAGAGCTCTGCCTTTTAACGTGATTGATGCAAAAGGAAGAGCTTTTCCGTTGGCTGCATCGAGAATTTTTCCTCTGATAAGCAATTTGGCTTCGTGCTCAGTTTCTTTATCATCATCAGTTTGGACTATGTCTTCCTCATTTGTTATTGATCTGTAAATGATGATATATTTTTCAAGCACCCGGTAGTTAAGTGATTCATCATCAAGTATATTTTCCAGAAGTTCACCGATGCTATAATTCCCTCTTCGTACCCTGACCTTTTGATCATTGTCAATGATCTGGCTATCGTAAATAAAGAAATAACCAGTCTGGCGACTTACCTGGTTAAGAATCTGATAGATGGAATTATTTTGCCCCGGCAGAGTAATTTCTTTCTGAAATACAGTTTCATTCTGTGCATATAATGTATTACCCAAAAGAAGGGAACCCAAAACACAAAACACCAGGCTACTTTTAGAAATAGCCTTCACAAATCTGTATTTCAGGAAGTTTTTCAATATTTCTTTCTGAATGTAATTGTATTTTCATCTAAAGTTACTAGTTCGATATTTAGCGAAATAGCAATGAGTTCTCCAATAACTTCGGGTGATGTATTATAAAACGTGACTGTAAGTTTTCTTTGATTCAGTTCGGGATGCTCTACCATCATCTGTACCGGAAAATTCTTATTAAGAACCGAAAGGATGTTTTCAAGCGTTTCATCCTTAAATTGCATATGGTTTTTTCTCCATGCAGTATTGTATATATCGGCAGCATATGATTTTTCCACCATTCCGTTTTTTATTTTCAGCAATTCTCCCTGCTCAAGTATAAAATAGCTTCCATTCTGGTCCTTCAGGTTTACTTTCACTTTGCCTGTTTCAACAAATATCTCCATGGAGTTCATGTCCAACTCTTTTATATTAAATGATGTACCCAATACTTCAATATCGGCGAGTGTTGTTTCAACGTAAAAAGGCTGTTCGGGTTTGTATTTGACATCGAAAAATGCTTCACCACTCAAACTGATCTTTCTTTGTTTGTTCTCAAATTCCCTGGGAAAGCTGATAAAAGAATTGCTTGCCATATAAACCACCGAGCCATCATTGAGTTTCCGGACAAGTGTAATATGGGCATCATCGGTTGAAAGTGTGAGAAGTTGATCATTAGACCGAATACCCGCAATGAACCAGGCTGCCATACCCAATGAGACGATAAGAAGCACAGAGGCGGCAATCTTCAGCCAGCCCGGAAAGCCTGCTGCAATTCTTTCTTGCGATGATAAAAGCCCATCCTTCTCAAGGCGACCACTAAGGTTTTCCCAGGCAATATTTGTATCTACTTCGCTATCATTATCGGCCAAAGCAGAAGAGCTGATATCTGCCCAAAGTTTTTCCATGGTTTCTACCTCTGCTTTAAGGTTTAGATTTCGAGAAAGTTCCGTTCGGAAATCATGAAGTTCATCCCGTTCCATCTCATCAGCAAGGTAACGGGCAATTTTCTCAAAATCAACATTATGCATATCAAGGGTCTTCATTTCTTTTTCTGATTAACTGGTCATTCTTTTTTTTACAGGGACTATACCGGGTATCCCTGGTATTTTGTAAGTTTATTTCTGAAGACTTTTAAAGTCTTTCCCATATCAGCTTCCACGGTCTTTACCGATATGGAGAGTTTTGCTGCAATTTCCTTATAGGTTAATCCTTCAAACCGGTTCATTCTGAAAATTAAACTGCATC
>SKVR01000083.1 GCA_007129355.1 Bacteroidales bacterium
CTTCCTTTAAATTGCTGGTAGCTTCTTCTATGGTATTTCCGAAGCTTGAAACATCTACATTTATACTTTGCGCCACGTAGTACTTATCTTCCTTAAAAACGATATATTTAATACTTTTCATGCGTTTACAATTTGATTTTCAACTCTTTTGCCAATGATATCAAAGCCATGCAGGCGGGTTTGTTCTTTTTCATGGTGATTATAGTGGTCATTGCAAAAGTGTTGAGGTTAAAATAATATCCTGGTCATTTTTTCAATCGTTTGTGTTTGTGCTATACAAATATAATGTTTATTTACCGCTTAACGTTTACCGCGGAGTTCGCGGTTTTTTATTTTTTCCCCATTCTTCGGTCTCCGTCCTCCGTCCTCCGTCCTCCGTCCTCCGTTCTCCGTTCTCCGTCCTCCGTCCTCCGGTCTCCGTCCTCCCTAAACCCCATAGTATTCCCTATACCACTCCCCAAACCTCTCAATTCCTTCTTCCACTCCCACCTGCGGCTGGTAGCCGGTGTGGTTTGTGAGTTCAGATACGTCGGCCCAGGTGGCGGCCACATCGCCGGGCTGCATGGGCATCATGTTGCGGGTGGCCTTTTTGCCGAGGGCTTTTTCAAGGGCATCGATAAAGTCGAGCAAAAGCACGGGGCGCGAGTTGCCGATGTTAAAGATGCGATAGGGGGCGTAGGATGCGGCCGGGTCGGGATTGCTGTTGTCGAATTCCGGATTGTGTGCCGGCGGATTGAGCAGACTGCGGGTAATGCCTTCCACAATGTCGGACACATAGGTGAAGTCGCGCTGCATCTCGCCATTGTTGAAAACTTTTATGGGTTTGCCTTCCATGATGGCTTTGGTGAAGAGGAACAGGGCCATATCGGGTCGTCCCCACGGTCCGTAAACGGTAAAGAAACGGAGTCCGGTAAGCGGTATGTTAAACAGCTGGCTGTAGCTGTGTGCCATCATCTCGTTGGCCTTTTTGGTGGCGGCGTACAGACTGATGGGGTGGTCGGTGTGGTGATGCTCCGAGAAGGGCATCTGCGTATTGGTACCGTACACCGAGCTGGTGCTGGCGTAAACCATGTGTTTTACCGGATAATGACGGCAGGCTTCGAGCATATTGAGGAAGCCTTTGATGTTGCTGTCGATATAGGTATGCGGATTCTCAAGCGAGTAGCGCACCCCCGCCTGTGCGGCCAGGTGTACCACATAATCGAACCGGTGCTCTTCGAAGAGCCGGCTGATGGCTTCGGTATCCTCCAGCTGCAGCTGGTAAAAGGTGTAGTTTTTATGCTTGCTGCTTTGTACGGGCTTGCCGTAGCTGATCTGGTCGCGGGCGATGCCCTTTTGTGCCAGGCGGTCGTACTTCAGATTTACGTCGTAGTAGTCGTTGATGATATCGAGACCCACTACTTCAAAATCACTGCCCAGCAGTTTCTGTGCGGTATGAAAGCCGATGAAGCCGGCAGTACCGGTGATTAGGACTTTTTGCAAAGTAGGTTAAGATTAAGGTTGAGGTTAAGAAAGTGAGAAAGTGAGAAAATGGGAAAATAAGGGTTAACGGGTTTTCACAGCTTCGCCACTTCAGCCCCACATTTAACGGTATTTTGCGAGGTGAAAATGACGTTGCAAAAGTAACCAATTTTATGGGGATTGCAGTCGGGGTTTTGCTGAAAGTTATTAAGAAGACAGAGGACGGAGAACGGAGATGGGAAACGCAAAGATCGCAAGGATTTACGCAGGGAGCCCAAAGGTTTCATGGCTCCTGGCGTACTTTGCGCATCCCTTGCGTGCCTTGCGGTTTCAAAGGCCCTACGAGCATGGCGGGGTGTTCCGGGCTGCTGACAGCAATCATTTTCTTTTTATTCGTGTCTTCGTGGCTATCAAAAAATCCGTGCCATCAATATCCTTAAATTTTTATCTGTGCATCCGTGGCAAAACCATAATTCCGGGCACGAGCTTCAGTCGTACCCGGAAAACCTTCGTGTCTTCGTGGCTATCAAAATAATCCGTGGCATCCGTGGCAAACAAAAACCTTCGTGTCTTCGTGGCTATCAAAAAATCCGTGCCATCAATATCCTTAAATTTTTATCTGTGCATCCGTGGCAAAAAACCCTTCAACTATCGTATCGCCGCGTTAAGCTCCTTTTGCAGTGTGGCTGTGATTTTCCCCATCACCCCATCAATCTCCTTATCGGTTAGTGTCTTGGCTTCATCCTGCAGAGTAAAGCTCACCGCGTAGGATTTAACATCGCTGCCCATTTTTTCATCGGTGTAGATGTCGAACAGGCGAACGTTTCTGAGCAGTCGGCGCTCAGTGCGGCGTGCCAGGGCGTTAATATCTTCGAAGCGCACATCTTTGGCCAGCAGCAGTGCCAGGTCGCGGCGCACCTCGGGGAATCTGGGGATTTCTTTGAAAACAATGGGCTTGCGGTCCAGGAGCTGCAGCACCAGCTCCCAGCTGATGGTGGCGTAGAACACCTCCTGTTTGAGGTCGAAGGATTTGAGATACTTCCGGGCCACTTCTCCCACCTCCAGCAGGAGCTTCCCGTTCATGGTGTAACGCAGTCCGGTTTCCAGGAACCCTTCGGAGTGGATTTCCTGCAGCGATGCATCTTCCATGGGTATGTTCATCCTTTTGAGCAGGTGTATCACTTCGGCTTTGAGGTCGAAGAGGCTCACCGGCTTTTGTGGCAGGTTCCAGCTTTCTGACTGCAGGTTTCCGGTCATGAAGATATCCAGTACGCGCTGTTCGCGGTAGCCCGGCAGTTTGTCGGGTCGGGCCTTTTTCTTTTCCGGCTCCCGCTCATATACTTTGCCGAACTCAAAAATCTTCAGGTCGTGTACCCTGCGGTTCTGGTTCCAGGCAACGGTTTCCATACCGCCGAAAAACAGGGTGCGGCGCATTACGCCCAGGTCCTGGCTCAGCGGGTTGAGTATCCTTACAATGCTCTTCTCATCAAAGAGATCGCTGTTGTAATAGGATGCTTTGGTGAGTGAGTTGTTCATGATCTCCACAAAGCCGCGACTGCTCAGCATATCGGAGGCGATGTTCTGTATCTTTTCCTTGTCAGGACGGGGTGTGGAAACGATGGATGAGTGCAGACGCTCAGGCAGTTCCACGTTGTTATAGCCGTAAATACGGAGGATTTCTTCCACCACATCCGCTTCGCGGGTAACATCCACCTTAAAGGGAGGCACTTCCAGCAGCAGTCCGTCGGGGGTTTCCTTCTTAATGACCATCTCCAGGGAAGTGAGAATATTTTTGATTTCGTCGCGACCGATCACTTTTCCGATGAGGCGGTCGGCGGTTTCGTAGCGGAAATCGATCTGCCAGGGATGCACGGGACCGGGGTATACATCCAGTACTTCGGATGAGATCTTACCGCCGGCAATTTCTTTAATGAGCAGGGCGGCCCGTTTCAGGGCAAAGAGGGTCATCTGTGGATCGGCGCCCCGTTCAAAACGGAAGGAAGCATCGGTATTGATGGCGTGATGTTTTGATGAACGGCGTATGTTGGCCGGATTGAAATAAGCACTTTCCAGGAAAATATTTTGGGTGGCTTCGGTCACTCCCGAGTCTATACCCCCCAGGATACCCCCCATACACATGGGGTCTTCGGTGTTGCAGATCATCAGATCGTCGCCGGTGAGTTTAATTTCTTCCTCGTCGAGGGTAATAAAGGGGGTGTCTTTGGGCGATTTCCTCACAACCACCTTGTTACCGGTGATTTTGTCGTAATCAAAGGCATGCAGGGGCTGTCCCGTTTCGTGCAGCACAAAATTGGTGATATCGACCAGGTTGTTGATGGGTTTCAGACCGATGATCTTCAATCGGTTTTTGAGCCAGTCGGGCGATTCCTGTACCGTAACACCCGAAATGCAGAGGCCGGCATAGCGCGGACAAGCTTCGGGGTCTTCGATGATGATTTCGATGGGCGTGCTGGTATCGTCAATACTGAACCGGCTGATATCGGGCTTTTTTATCCCGGTGGTTTTGCCGGGTTTCAGGTGCGCCATCACGGCGGCCAGGTCGCGCGCCACACCCAGGTGCGATGCTGCGTCGATGCGGTTGGGGGTAAGTCCGATCTCAATACAGTAATCGGTTTCAATTTTGAAGAAATCGGCTGCCGGGCTGCCGGGTCTGGCATCGGTATCGAGAACCATGATGCCGTCGTGGTTATCGCTGAGGCCCAGTTCATCTTCGGCACATATCATTCCCATGGATTCCTGCCCACGGATCTTCGCTTTCTTGATCTCAAAACTTTCACCCGAATGGGTAAAAAGCGTTGAACCTACGGTTGCCACCACCACTTTTTGCCCTTTGGCAACGTTGGGTGCGCCGCAAACCACGGGCACCACCTCTGTGCCAATATCAACGGTGGTAAGGCTGAGCCGGTCGGCATCGGGGTGTTTTTCGCAGGTGAGCACCTCGCCGATCACCACGCCCTTTAGGCCGCCTTTTATGCTTTCGGTTTTTTCCAGACCCTCCACTTCCAGTCCGCAATCGGTAAGCCATTCCGCCACCTTTTCGGGGCTTTCCTCAATATTCAGATAATCTTTCAGCCAGTTCAATGAAACCTTCATTATTCAGTATTTTATTGTGATCAATTATTGCCGGAATTCAGCAGGAGCACAAAAGTAATAAATTTGATCCATAAAAAAGGAGCCGCCCCGAAAGTGATTTGCGGTGGTTGAGCTTGTCGAAACAACTGTTGGTTAACAGACTGTTATGTGCTTCGACAGGCTCAGCGTCCGCTTTGAATCACGACTTATGAGACAGCTCCTGCTTTTGCTATGTTTTATTTCCGGAAAGCCTCTATTCCAGTTCAAAAAGTTTATATCCCACTTCATTTCCTCCGCAGAAAACTACCACACTGTAGTAGCCTCTATCGAAACGTTCTTCCTGAACCCATTCGGTGCACACATCTAATGCCACATTCTGGAAGTCGACGGTTTCCTTAATGGAGTATTGAATGGTTTCGCCGTCATATGACATGGCATCTTCCTGTGAGTGGGTAAGCACTTCGTTGTTGGGGTCGATGATGCGGATGTAGAAGTTGCGTTCGCCCGGCTCGGCTATCATGTTACGGTTCATGTTGAAGCAGATGCTGAGCTTATCGGTTCTTCGGGCCGAGGTGGTAGGTTCATCCCACCGTCTTCTTTCACGGAAGGCCACCACATCTACATTGGAAATATTGATGAGGGATGCAATGTTAACCTTTTCCTCGAGTTTTTCCTTCTCTACTTCCAGTTCCTGTGTGTACACGTGGGCCTGTGCCAGGTTGGAGCGTATCTGCGCATTTTCTATGGAAAGGGTTTCATTTTCTTCCAGCAACATGGCAATCTGATCTTCATAGTGTGCCAGCTGTTCTTCCAGTTCTTCAATCTGTTGTCTTAAGGGAATAGCATCGCCTTTACCAATAGGACCAATACCCTGTATCTGGGCTCTGAGCTGGTTTGCCCTGCGCCTTTCGGCTTCAAAAAGCTGCTGCAGGTCTTCATGTTCCTTGGAAAGCTGGGCATATCTCACATCCAGATCATCCAGCTGGCCGATCATTATGTCACGCTCATCGCTGATCTCCTTCACCTGCAGGTTTGCTATCTGGGTTTCATAACGGGCTTTGAGCATTTCCCTGAGCAGCAGCGCACCTGCAATGGCAAGTAAGATGGCCAGAACAGACAGAAATATGATGATCCCCGATCCATTGGATTTACGGTTATTTTCCACTTCGTAGAGATACTGGTTATTGGAATTTTCCATGGCAAAAGCGTTTTTGTTTTCTTAAAAAAATTTCATAAAGAAATATAGTCTGGTATTTGGTAATCTTTCAAAAAAATGCTACCTGAGCGAAAATTGTGTTTCTCCTAAACGGTATTCATCTGTAAAAAGAGACACCAGGTAAAGGCCATCTTCATAGTCATCGGTGCCGTACCAGTCCAAACAAACTTCGGTATCCATATTCTGGTAGTTAAACTGGTCTCTCATGGTAAACTGGAGGGTATCACTCTCTATAACAAAAGAATACTGGTCGTCGTCGCTTACTCTGAGTATCGTTCCTGTGGGGTCGGCAATTCTAACATATGCATTTTTATTTCCCGGGCTTGCCACGGGGTTTCCGGCCACGGTAAAGCACACCCTTATCTGGTCGGCACGGCGCGATCTGTCGGTCTCCTCTTCACGACCGCGTCCCCTGATGCGCAGGGGAGTAGCCTCTATCTGGAAAGCCCTGAGTGCTGATGCTACCTCAACTTTTCCTTCCAGCTCTTCCTTGGTTTGGGCCAGCTCGGTAGTGCGGCGGGTAAACTGCTGGATCTCCTGCTGCATCTCGATGTTCTCATCTCTGAGCACTTTGTTTACGGTGTAGAGGCTGTCCATTTCGCGTACGTAATTTTGTGTGATCTCCTGCAGCATTTGGAGGTTACGCTGAATTCTGCGGTAATCGGCCTGTTGTGCAATAAGTATCCTGATTTCTTCGGCATTGGACTGGATGATGCTGTCCTGTTTGGTAAGTACACTGTCGTATTCATTTTTTACCTGGTTGTATTCTGCAAGGATGCTGTTGAGTTCTTCTTCAAGCTCAATGTTCAGGTCGGTAGCTATGGCTCTTTCGGTGGAAACCTCTTTTAGCGACTGACGGCTGGTGATAAGCATAAAGGTTAAAACACCTACGATCAATACCAGTACCAGAATGGTGCTTTTATAAACCTTTTCGTTGGTGTTTTTTTCTTTTGACATGGGAGTTGTCTTTTCAGTTGATTGATTTTTGTTAGTGCTGTTCATTGGGTATTAAGTAATAAGATTGTTATTGTGTTTATTGAATTATTTGATTTTATTCCGGGTTGATGATAAATGTTGATGGTCTTATGCAAAACCCGAAGAAAACACCTATATGATTTGCAAATTTATACTATTTTTAATATAAAAAACTTTTAGAAGCAAATCTTATTATGAAGTTTTTAACAGGTCATGAAAATTTTATCAACATATACAGGTGATTTTCTTTCACTTTTCTATCCCCGCCTCTGTTATGCATGCCAGAAAGCCCTTGTTGGAGGTGAGGAATGCCTTTGCAGTTTCTGCCATTATCATTTGCCGCAAACCCATCTGCATAAGGAGCGAGAGAATTCTGTATCGCGCATTCTATGGGGCAGGATTGATGTGGAAACGGCCACGGCATTGTTTTATTTTCAGAAAGGTGGGAAAGTTCAGAAACTCATCCATCAGTTTAAATATAAAGGGAAGAGAGATATCGGCCTGTACCTCGGAAAGTTGCTTGGCAACCAGCTCAGGGAAAGTCCTTTGTGGGAGCCTGTAGATGTTATCGTTCCGGTTCCTATGCACCGTAAAAAGCAGCACCAGCGGGGCTACAATCAGAGTGAGATCTTTGCACAGGGCATTAGCGAAGCCCTTAAAAAGCCTTTGCTGAGAAACAAGCTGGTGAAAGTTGACAAAACCGATACGCAAACACGCAAAACCCGGTTCCGGCGCTGGGAAAATGTGGAGAGTGTTTTCCGTGTGAATGACCCTGAAGCCTTTCGCGGGAAAAATATCCTGCTGGTGGATGATGTGATCACCACAGGTTCCACTCTTGAGGCCTGTGCATCTCAAATCAAAGAGGTCAAAGGCACTCGCCTGTGGATAGCCACCATTGCCTTTACCACCTGACAACTTCTAAAACCTTGCGGCCAGCACTGCTGTTTTGCGGTAATTTCTTACATTGCCCTGCGGATCAAAAAGTTCAATGTGTATGATGTAGATGCCCACATCAGCTTTCTGATTGTCATCGGTGGCACCATCCCAGGTAATAAACCCTTCGGTTGACAGGAGTTCGCTGCGGCTGAGTATGCGCACCCTGCGCCCGCGGCTGTCGAAAATGCTTATGTTGGCCGTGTAACCGGGCGTGTCAAGATTATAAGCAATATTCAGCAGGTCGTCGTGCCCGTCGTTATCGGGCGAAAACACCCGGGGGTACACTTCAAAAACCTCCTGCTGCCCCTCGGGATCCATTGTAAATTGCGAGTTCTTGTAGCCCGGTGTGCCGAAACCTGCACTCTGGGCGGCCGAATGCCAGTTTGACCGGCTCTGGGTGGGACGATGGTAATTGAGCCTTTCCAGTGCAACCCCTTTCTTATCGGTAAGCAACACATAATGCATATCTTCCTGGTAGATGAACATATCAATGACCTGCTGACCCTTGCTGGCAAACACCACAATGCCGCGGGTGTTGGTCATGGTAGAAAGGGTCATGGGAACAAAGTTCAGCGGATTGTTGGTCATGTACTGGCTCTGCACAATGGCCGGATCGGGGGTAAGTACCATGTAATCACCGGGAAACAGCAGCCGGCTTTCGGCGGTTATCTCACGGATACCCGTGAGAACGCCGGTAATGGTATCCTTTGAAGAGAGGGTGTAATCCTTCAGGTCAATGATCTTTTGCGAGCGGTTGTAAAGTTCAACGTAGCGCACACCCCTGTCGGGCGGGTTAAAAAGAATTTCGTTGAGTACCACATCCATGCTGTCGGCGGGTTCGGGCATGCCTATCCTGGCCCTGTTAGCAGCCAGCAGGTTGCCTGCACAATCGGTAAGCGATTGCGAAACTTCCACTTCATAAACCACTCCGGGCTCCAGTGATTGCGAAAGAGAAAGTTCAACTTTACTGGCATCGGGGAAATAAACAACTGCATTTGTAATTTCACCTGCGAAATTTTTCAGGGTATAATTTTCCCTGTTACCCAGTAGTGCCGTTTCCATGCTTTCGCTGAAAAAGACACTGATACGATTGTGGCTCACATAACCGGCCCTGAGCACATAAGGAGAATCGGTATCAGGATTGTTGTCCAGCACAGAATTGGCGGTTCCGGGGGTGCCTCCCCGCGGGTCGTTGCTGGCTGTCCAGTTTTCGTCGCCCTGGCAAAAGTTGTAGGGGTCTATCTTTTCCAGTGCCCAGCCACCATCGGCTTTTGACGGATTGCGGTACCATGTGTCGGAGTATCTTACCCATGAGATCATGTCGCCGTTTTTGTTGTAAAGCACCAGCAGGGTACCTGCATTGGTAAGGGCAGTGGTTGATAAACCGGGGATTGCCACCACGTTGCCGAACTCTTCAAGGGCATCAAGTGCAGAAGGATGGGTAAGCACGATATACCCTTTGGGCGGAATAACGCCTTCCGTTATCTGCCTTTCGGTGGTGCCGTGCTGAAGGGTCCAGCCCTGCAAATTGATAGAAAAATCAGATGTGTTGTACAGCTCAATATATTCATGGGCAGGCAGACCAATGGGTGGGGTAGGGTTGGCCATGATCTCATTGAAAACCAAATCAAACTTCTGAGGCACATACCAGGTAAAGTTTCCGGTGAAGGGGTCCATGATATGGTCAAGATAATCCCTGATGTTCAGTACAGAGAGGGTGTATTGTTCGGCCTGGGTAAAGCTTTGCGCGAAAATGAGAATAACCTTGTTGGGGGCTTCGTCGGGCCTGATGGCAATGGCGGGTGGACCTATACCTTTGTTTACAAAATAATTGTTGATATTCTGTGCGGTAATGGGCTCCACGGCCTTGTTAAAGGTTAGTTCCAGCGTGTTGGGATCTGAGGCGATCAGATGGGTGATTTCAGGAATGGTTGTATCCTCTATGATATCTCCCACATAAAAATCATCAAAATAAAAACCGGAGGCATTGGAAACGGTATAATTGCAAAGGATGCCAAAGTACTGGGTGGTGGTAAATTCGTTGTCGGTTACATTTCCTTGCGGAAGGTAAAGTTCTCCTCCTGTGGGGTCGGCCCGGAACTCCCAGTTTCCGGCATCATCGCGGGTGGCTCTGATGCGCAGGCGGTTGTTGGTGGTAGTGGCAATATTAGTGGCTCCCTCCAGCAGTTCAACGGATGTTTCGCCCGACTGCCGGTAAAAGTATAACCGCTTGTTGTTGGTGCCATCTTTGCCTATTCGGATGTAATAGCCGTTGAGTGGTCCCGAAAGATCCTCCGAATCGCTAACCAGGTAAATGCGGGGGTGGTTGTTGTTGGATGGTGTAAAGGCAAGGCGCACCCAGAACTCCCATTGCGTGTTATCCATCACTGAACTGGCCGTTGCCAGCCATGCCTGGCCAGCCTGGTTGTCGTTAAGGCGCAAAATCTGCTCTTCAACTATAAACTTATGCGTTTCGCCAAACCAGGTGGGGTTTTGTGTGAAATCGCCATCGCTGAAATCATCGGTAAACTGGGCATAGATCAGGCGGGGGAGAATGATCAGGGCCAGCAGGAGTAATTTTCTTTCCATAAAAAGATTTGATTTTTGAATGGTAAGTAAATATACTATTTTTGCCAGATAACAAAAAACACATATTTATTTAACTACGCAGATATGAAGCTTGCACTGGTAGGTGCCACCGGACTGGTTGGCCAGGTAATGATAAAGGTTTTGCAGGAGCAGAACTTTCCCGTGAGCGATTTTTATCCCGCGGCGTCGGAGCGCTCGGTGGGAAAACTGATTTCTTTTGGAGAGAAAACCTGGAAGGTTTGCAGCATTCAGGATGCCCTGGATGCGAAACCGCAGATCGCCCTATTTTCTGCCGGGGCATCGGTGAGCAAAGTGTGGGCTGAAAAATTTGCCGCTGCAGGTGCTTTTGTCATCGATAATTCTTCGGCATGGCGCATGGACGAAAATGTGCCGCTGGTGGTACCGGAAGTAAATCCGCATAGGCTTACCGCAGATAAAAAGATCATTGCCAATCCCAACTGCAGCACCATACAAATGGTGGTGGCGCTCAATCCCCTGCACAAGGCTTACGGCATCAGTAGACTTGTAATTTCTACCTACCAGTCGGTTACAGGCACCGGTGTGGAAGCCGTGAAGCAACTTGACGATGAGCGGGCAGGGCGACAGCCCCAAATGGTATACCCCTGGCCCATCGACCTGAATTGTTTCCCCCATGGGGGCGATTTCCTGGAGAACGGCTACACGGCCGAAGAAATGAAACTGGTGAAAGAAACCCGCAAAATTCTTGAAGACAACCACATACAAATCACCGCTACCGTTGTGCGCATCCCCGTTAAGGGCGGGCACTCTGAAGCTTTAAATGTGGAGATGAAAAAACCTTTTGAGATCTCCGAGATCCTTAATCTTTTCATGAATACTCCCGGACTGGTGATTCAGGATAAAGTTTCGGAAAATATTTATCCCATGCCGCGCTTTGCCGAAGGGAAAGATGAAGTATTTGTGGGGCGTATCCGTCGCGACCTTTCACACGAAAATGCCCTGGATATATGGGTGGTTGCCGATAACCTGCGCAAAGGGGCTGCCACAAACGCTGTTCAGATAGCCAAAATGCTGCTTGAAAAAAAGCTGGTAAATCCTTAATGCTTTTTTTGTATTTTTGCACTTCGCTGAAAATCAGCACGGGCATTTTGTAATGCGCTGAATTTGAAAATTTAACATCCGCGACTATTGGAACATACTGAACCCGGGAATAGATGGCTTGCCGTTGTGAATCCCAACGCAGGAGTAAAAAAGTGTGAAAAGGACTGGAGTAAGATCAAGAGATTGCTGGAAAAGCATGAGATTGACTTCGAATCCGTATTCACTGAAAACCGCGGACACGCCATTTCTCTCACCAAAGGATACATTAAAAAAGGGTATCGGAAGATCATTTCTGTGGGTGGTGATGGTACCCTCAATGAGGTGGTAAACGGTGTTTTCTGGCAAAAATGCGTAGACCCTACGGATATTACCATTGCCAATATTTCTGTGGGAACAGGCAACGACTGGGGCCGCACATACGGCATGCCCATGGATTATGAAAAGATTATCCTTCTCATCAAAAAGGAAGATACTTTTATTCAGGATGCAGGCATGGTGAGTTTTGCCAACGGGCCAGGGATCAATTCACGCTACTTCATTAATATGGGAGGGATGGGTTTCGACGGCCTGGTAGCCCAGAAAACCAATGCCGATAAAGACCTGGGGAAAGGAAACGTTCTTGTGTATTTTAAAAATATTTTCCTGTCGTTGTTTGCATTCCAGTCGGTACTCACACGCATCAGGATTGATGATGTGGAAATGAATCATCACGTTTTCAGCTTAGGAGTGGCTATCGGACAGTTTAACGGAGGTGGAATGAAACAAGCCCCGGATGCGATAACCAATGATGGGCTTTTTGACGTTACCATCATCAAGGATATGAGCAAATGGTCGGTTATTGCCAATGTGAGCCGCCTTTACAACGGCACCATAGGCAAACACAAGAAGGTGGAAATGCACCAGGGCCGGCATATCACCATAGAGCCCCAAACCCCGATACTTATGGAGGCCGACGGTGAATCGCTGGGGCAATCGCCATTTACTTTCACCATTATACCCAAAAGCCTGAAAGTGGTAATAAACAAAGAAAAACTTTTTAAAAACCCCAAATCATAACTACAATTAATAGTTAAAGACAGAAATTTTGTTGTATGCAAAAAGGAGAAGATACTTTTAAGAAAATCATAGCCCATGCCAAAGAGTATGGTTTTATTTTTCAAAGCAGTGAAATATATGATGGTCTGAGCGCCGTTTATGACTACGGGCAAAATGGTTCGGCCCTGAAAAACAATATCAAGGACTACTGGTGGAAATCGATGGTGCAGTACCATGAAAATATTGTGGGAATTGATGCCGCCATCTTTATGCATCCCACCGTATGGAAGGCATCGGGCCACGTGGATGCATTTAACGACCCCCTGATCGATAATAAAGATTCCAAAAAAAGATACCGGGCCGATGTGCTTATCGAAGACCATATGGCCAAACTGGATGAAAAAATCAACAAAGAGGTTGAGAAGGCTTTTAAAAGATTTGGCGACAGCTTTGATGAGAAGATGTTTCGCGAAACCAATCCGCGGGTGCTGGCCAACCAGGAAAAGATCGATGCCATCCGCACACGCTTTGTGGCAGCTCTCGATAACGATGACCTGAAAGATGTTAAAGCACTTATTGAAGAACTGGAGATCGCCTGCCCGGTATCGGGTTCCAAAAACTGGACCGAGGTAAGGCAGTTTAACCTGATGTTTAATACACAGATGGGCTCGCTGAGCGAGGATGCCAGTCTAATTTATCTTCGCCCCGAAACGGCCCAGGGTATTTTTGTCAACTACCTGAACGTGCAGAAAACAGGACGGATGAAGATTCCCTTCGGTATTGCACAGATTGGGAAAGCTTTCCGCAATGAGATCGTTGCCAGGCAGTTCATTTTCCGTATGCGTGAGTTTGAACAGATGGAGATGCAGTTTTTTGTGCGTCCGGGAGAAGAAATGCAATGGTACGAGTACTGGAAGGAAGACCGGATAAAGTGGCACCAATCGCTGGGTATACCCAAAGAGTTGTTCCGTTTTCACGATCATGACAAGCTGGCCCATTATGCCAATGCGGCAGCGGATATTGAATTTCAGTTTCCGTTCGGATTTAAAGAACTGGAGGGTATCCACTCGCGTACCGATTTCGACCTGGGAGCCCATCAAAAGTTTTCCGGAAAAAAATTACAGTATTTCGACCCTGAAACCAATGAGAGCTACGTACCTTTTGTGGTGGAAACATCCATTGGTCTTGATCGTATGTTTCTGGCTATCCTGAGTCACGCTTACAAGGAAGAAACGCTTGATGACGGTTCGCAGCGCGTGGTACTTAATCTTCCATCCATGCTGGCTCCCGTTAAGGCAGCCATTCTGCCTCTGATGAAAAAGGACGGCCTGCCCGAAAAGGCCCGCGAGCTCATGGATAACCTGAAATATGACTTCATGTGCCGTTACGAGGAGAAGGATGCCATCGGCCGCCGCTACCGCCGCCAGGATGCCATAGGTACCCCTTACTGTATTACCATTGACCACCAGACCCTGGAAGACAATACCGTTACCATACGCGAACGCGACACCATGCAGCAGGAACGCATACACATGGATGATGTAAAGCGAGTGGTACTGGAAAGGATAAGCTACAGAAAAGGGTGATGGTTGTAAAGCCACGAAAGTTTTTTTGCCACGGATGCACGGATAAAAATTTAAAGATATTGATGGCACGGATTTTTTGATAGCCACGAATCCCTTACTTTCCCACTTTCTTATTTTCTTTAAATAACCCTTACATGCCTTATATGATTAAAGGCTAATATGGTCATTTTCCCCGCCCCAATACCGTACACCCACTGTTCAGTTTCGCACAATTTTAAGAAAATTGAAAAAATCTTAATTTAACCAAAAAAACTATTCTGGTATTTAAAGTTTTGTATCTTTGCATTCAAGAAAATTGCTGCCTGAGCCTGTCGAAGGCACAGCTTGGGTTTGACTTAATCTTCGACAAGCTCAGCATCCGGGGCAGAACACAAAATCAAAAAAATATATAATTTAAAAAACAATGTGGCACGGAACATGTTAAATCAACTCTGAAACTTTGAAAACCTTTTGAGTTTTCTGGTTGCGGTTTTGGTGAAAGATTGAAATAAGAAAAGAAAGATATATGGACATAAAAACAAGAATACTGGATCAGGCATCGCAGATGTTTTTCCGCATCGGTATCCGTTCTATCACCATGGACGAGATTGCCGAGAGTCTGGGTATGTCGAAACGCACCCTTTATGAAAATTTCGCAACCAAGGAGGAACTGCTGAGGGAGTGTATTGAGTTTCAGTACCGCGAAAACATGAAGCTGCGCAACGATATTGAAAAAGTTTTCGGAGATGATCCGCTGGAGATTTTCCATCAGCATTTTCGCCATGCCATGATCACCCTGGCGAGTATCCATCCCAATTACATCAGTGATTTGCAGAAGTATTACAGCACCATCTGGCGCAAACATATCCAGAGTAAGCAGGAGGAAAATATTTCCTTCACCGTAAAACAGATAGAAAAAGGCAAGGAGAAAGGGATCTTTCGTCAGGATGTGGATGCTGAGATCATGAGTCGTGCTGCCCATTCGGGTATACAAATGATGGTTTCGCAACATATTTTTCCCGAAACGAGGTTTTCACGCTCAGAGGTGTTCCGCCAGGTGACCGTGAATTTTATCCGGGGCATGGCCACGGCAGAAGGAATGGCACTGGTGGATGAGAAGTTTAAAGGTTAATAGCATGGAAAAAATGAAAGAAAAATTAAAGCTTACCAGCCCGGACCACCTCTCCCGTTCTTACGGTAGGGGCTGGGGGGTGGGCCCAAATAAAAAAACATCTGTTTATGCAACTACTTAAAAATTTCATTTTTACTTTACTGGTAACTGCCATTGTGGTTCCGCTGCATGCGCAGAACGATACCCTTTACCTGGATCGTGAGAAGGCCCTGGAACTGGCGCTGGAGAACAACCCCACCATACGTGTGGCATCATTGGAAAGGGCAAGGGCCGAAGCACGCTATAACGAGATGCGCGGTAATCTGCTGCCATCGCTTACCGGTGTGGGCACTTATACACGCAACCTTAAGAAGCAGGTAATCTTCTTCCCCGAAGAAATGGCACCTTTGTTTGGTGGCGTTACTGCACTGGAAATAGGTAATGATAACTCTTATATGGGTGGCCTTCAGTTTGCCATGCCTGTTTACAACCCTGCGGTATATGCCGGCATAGATGCGGCGCGCACGGAGCAGGATATAGCTGCTGAAAACTACCGCGCCCAAACCATTGAACTTTCATGGAATGTGCAGAGTGCCTGGTATGATGTGCTGCTGGCACGTGAGTCTTTGCAGGTAATCAGGCTGAGCTTCAATAATGCTCTTGATAATCTCAACAATATCCGTAAGATGCACAACCAGGGACTGGTGGCCGAGTATGATCTGATTCGTGCTGAAGTACAAACCGAAAATATCCGGCCGGATCTTTTGCAGGCAGAAAACATGTACGAACTTGCACTGAACTTTCTGAAAACCCTTGTGGGGATTGGAGAAGGGCGCCCCATTGCCGTGCAGGGCAACCTGATGGACAGCGCCGAGGAGATGCTCACTACCTTTAATATTACGGATGCAGAACGTTCTTTGCGCAACAACCCCGATTATGTTAATCTGGGTCTGCAGCACGATCTCATTCTAATGCAGTCGCGCTCGGTAAGAGCCAGTGGCAGACCTTCGGTTACAGCCGTAAGCAATTATATGTACCTGGCAGAAGCCAATGACTTTAAGGTGGGTGATTACAACTGGGTGAATACCGCTTCCGCGGGATTGCAAATCAATATTCCTATCTTCCGTGGCCTCACCAACCGTAATCAGGTGAAGCAACTGGAGATCGGCGCAAAGCAGGTCATGCTGCAGCGTGAATACCTGAAAGATAACCTGGGAGTGGAGTTGAGCAACATCCTGAAATCAATGGATGTGGCACTGGAGAAATCCATTCATGCCCGCCGCAATGTTGAGCTGGCACATAGGGGATATAATATTGCCCGCCTGCGCTACGATTCAGGTCAGGGAACACTGCTGGAGGTTAACGACAGTGATGTAGCCCTTACCCGGGCACGTTTTAACCTGTTGCAGGCCAAACATGAGCTGCTGCAGGCAAAGATTCGGTATGACAGGTTTGTGGGGCAAGAGTAGATATGGATTAGTGGGTCGTGGGTAGGGAGAACGGAAAACGGAGAACAGCAAACACCCTACTTTCTCACTTTCCTAATAACTCAATAACCCATTAACCCAATAACCTTAGCGCCTTAGAGTCTCAGCGGTATAATAAAAAACAAAAGATTAATATATCTCAATACATGAAAACACTTAAAAAAATACAAACAATTTTAGCTTTTTCCCTGGTTTTAGTGGTTGCTTCCTGCACCACTGCCACTGAGGAAGAGAAAGACACCAGGGTACCGGTACGTGTTCAGAATACGGCCATACATACCATTGAAAACAACCTTGATTTTACAGGTGTAGTGCAGCCATTTGAGGAGGCGCATATTGCCCCTGCAGTGCCGGCTCGTATCAACAGAATACGGGTAGATGTGGGCGACAAGGTAAGTAAAGGACAACTCCTTGTGGAGATGGATAATACCCAGCTTTTCCAGGCACAGGTGCAGCTCGATAATCTGAAAACGGAACTGCAGCGGCTTGATACGCTGCTTCAGGCAGGCGCGGTTACGCAGCAGGCTTATGACCAAATGAAAACACAGTATGAGGTGGCCAAAAGTAATATCGAAAATCTGGCTACACACACCCAGGTGCGCTCAACCCTTGATGGGGTAATCACAGGACGTTATTTCAGCGATGGTGAGATGTTCAGCGGAGCCCCCGGTCCTGCCGGAAAACCTGCTATCGTAAGTATCAATCAGATAAGGCCGGTAAAAGTGCTGGTGGGCGTTTCCGAGCGCTTCCTGCCGCAGGTTCAGAAAGGTCAGTCCGCCGAAGTGCGGGTAGATGTATTCCCCGAAAGGGTATTTGAAGGTCGTGTTAATAAGATCTTCCCCACCATCGACAGGGCATCGGGCACTTTCCGTGTGGAAATTGTAATCGACAACCAGGATGAAGCCCTCCGCCCCGGCATGTTTACCAGGGTGGCGCTCAGTCTGGGCGAGCAGCAAGCTTTGCTTGTGCCTGCCCTGGCCGTGATGAAGCAAACCGGCTCCAACGAAAGATTCGTTTTTGTGGTGGAAGATGACATCGCCCGGAGAATTACCGTGCAACCCGGCCGCAATTTCGATGAAAACCTGGAAATCTTATCAGGTCTGCAACCCGGCCAGAAACTGGTGGTTACAGGTCAGCATAATCTGATCGAAGGAACGGAGGTAGGGATTAGTGAATAGGGAGAACGGAGGACGGAGACCGGAGAACGGAGACCGAAGACGGAAGAATGGAGAAAAATTCGAATATCGAATACCAAAATCCGAAACTAAAAAAATCACTTTGCCAACTTTGCGAAACCTTTGCGACTCTGCGTGGAGTATTAAAAAAACCTTATTTTCCCATTTTCTCACTTTCTCATTTTTCCAATAACCTAATAACCCAAAAACGAATAACCCAAAAACGAATAACCCAACATAAAATGAGTATATACAGCACAGCCGTAAAACGACCTATTTCCACACTGGTGATATTTATCGCGGTGATTGCGATGGGTGCGTTCAGTTTACGATATTTGCCCATCGATCTTTATCCTGAGATCGACCCGCCGTTTATCAGTGTGTTTACCATTTATCCCGGTGCCAGTGCCGCCGACATTGAAACCAATGTTACCCGGCCACTGGAGGATAACCTGAGTATTGTAACCAACCTGAAGAATATGACTTCCCAGTCAAGGGACAATATTTCGGCCATTACCCTGGAGTTTGAATATGAAACCAATCTGGACGAAGCTTCCAACGAGATTCGTGATGCTATTGGCCGGATTCAGCGCTTTTTACCCGATGGTATTGAGCAGCCCACCGTGTTCAAGTTCTCCTCGGCCATGATACCCGTAATGATGCTTTCGGCTACGGCCAGTGAAAGTTATGCTGCCCTGGCCAAGATCCTTGATGAGCGGCTGGTAAACCCGCTGAACCGCATTGAAGGTGTGGGTGCCGTGGGTATCTTCGGTGGCCCGGAAAGAGAGGTCCAGGTAAACGTGGATCCCCGCAAGCTGGAAGCCTACAACCTTACCGTAGAACAGCTGGGTGGTATCCTGGCAGCAGAAAACATAAACCTGCCTTCGGGAAATGTAAAACTGGGTATGATCGATTACCCGCTCAGGTTCACCGGCGAGTTCGAAAGTTCTGATCGCATCAATGATATCGTTATCGGAAATTTTAACGGAAATCCTGTTTTTGTAAGGGATGTGGCAGAGGTAAAGGATACCCTCAGGGAAATGACCAACGAAGAAAGGATTAATAGCGAGCTGGGTTTGCGTATGATGGTTCAGAAGCAATCGGGCGCCAATACCGTGCGTATTGCCAATGAGGTTCATGATATGCTGGAAGAAATCAGACCAACATTACCCCCTGATATTACCATCGGTGTGGTTTTCGATACTTCTGAATTTATTGAAAATGCCATCAGCAACCTGGTAAAGATCCTGTATTTTGCGGCCATATTTGTTACACTGGTGGTACTGTTCTTCATCGGTCGCTGGCGTGCAACCTTTATCATCATACTTACCATACCCGTTTCACTGGTAACGGCCTTTATTTACCTTTACTTTACAGGAAATACCCTCAACCTGATTTCACTTTCGTCTCTTACCATTGCCATGGGAATGGTGGTTGACGATGCCATTGTGGTGCTCGAAAACATTACCCGAAATATTGAAAAGGGCAGCAAAGCGCGTGAAGCAGCTATTTACGGGACCAATGAGGTGGGTCTGGCCGTTGTGGCGTCAACCCTTACAGTTTTGGCTGTTTTTCTCCCCATGACGTTGATTGGTGGTTTGATGGGGTTGTTTTTTAATCAGTTGGGGTGGATTGTTGCCATTACAATTACTGTCTCTACCATTGCCGCACTGTCGCTTACTCCTATGCTTTCATCCCAAATGCTGAAGTTCTCTTCTGCAAAACGCACAGGGCTCGGGCCTAAAACCAGTGCTTTTATTGATCGCACACTCAATGGTCTTGATAATTTTTACGAACGGGTACTTAACCGTGCAGTTCAAAGAAAGCTTACCGTAGCAGTGGGTGCAGTTATTTTATTCTTTGCCAGCTTGCTAATGGTCATCCCCATCGGTACAGGCTTTTTCCCGGTGGCCGATAACAGCAGGATATCCATTAACATTGAGTTGCCCACGGGGCTCAGACTCGAAGAAACCCAGAAAACAGCCTATCAGATTGAAGATGTGTTCAAAGAAAAATATCCTGAAATTGATGTTATCAGCACCAGTTCGGGATACAGTACTACGGCAGGAATATTTGGTGACCCCCGGGCAGGAAGCCATACCATCAATTTTACCCTGCGACTGGTTACTCCATCTGAGCGCGATAGAAGCGTGTTTGATATTGCCGATGCCATACGGCAGGAACTGCAGGTTTTTCCCGAAATTGTAAACTTCTCGGTGGAAACCGAAGGTGGCGGCTTTGGTGCCGGCGCACCCATACAGGTTGAAATTTACGGTGAAGATTTCGATGTTACCAATGCTTTTGCCGAAGAACTGGCACGCCGCATGGAGAATATAGAAGGAACCCGCGATGTGGACCTGAGCCGCGGACCCGAAAAGCCGGAATTGCGCATTATTCCCGATCAGGAGAAGATGGCCATGTTCGGGCTTAATACCAACACCGTTTCGCAGGTTATCCGCAACAGGATTGAAGGTATGACATCTACTTTTTACCGTGAAGACGGCGATGAGTACGATGTGGTAATACGCCACAAGGAAGAATTTCGCAATACCCTTGCAGATATTGAAAATATCCAGGTGCGCAACCCCATGGGGCAAATGGTGCGCCTGAAAGAATTTGCCACTGTGGAAGAATTTTTCAGTCCACCCAACATCGAACGGAAAAACCGCCTGCGTTATCTTACCGTAAACAGCCAGTTGTTCGGACGATCGCTCGGGGGGGTAACAGCCGATATACAAAGTGCCATTGATGAAATGGAAGTACCTCAGGAAATATTTATCCGCTTTGGAGGTGAAATTCAGGAACAGCAGGAAGCATTTGCCGACCTGGCTCTGTTGCTGTTGCTGAGTATCTTCCTTGTATATGTAGTGATGGCATCGCAGTTTGAGTCTTTCTCTATGCCCTTTATCATTATGATGGCGGTACCCTTCTCCTTTTCAGGAGTATTGCTGGCACTGCTTATTACAGGTGCAGAGATCAATGTGATCTCGCTCATCGGGGCCATTATTCTGGTGGGTATTGTGGTAAAGAACTCCATTGTACTGGTAGATTATACCAACCTGCTGGTGGGTAGAGGAAGAAGCATTATTACCGCTGTAAAAATGGCAGGGAAATCGCGTCTGCGTCCCGTAATGATGACTACCCTGACTACTTTGCTGGCCATGATACCCCTGGCAACATCCTCCGCCGAAGGTTCGGAGATATGGCAGCCCATGGGCATTGCGGTAATTGGCGGATTGAGTGTTTCTACACTGATCACACTGGTAATTGTACCGGTGGTGTATACCCTCAATGGTGCAAGGAAAGTGAAGAAGGAAAGGAGAAGATTGAGGAAGGCTGTTATGGCATAATGGAAGATGGAGAACGGAGACCGGAAAACGGAGAACACCAAACGCCCTACTTTCTCATTTTCCTAATAACTCATTAACCCAATAACCCATTAACCCCGCGAACTCTGAATCTTCGCGTCTCTGCAGTAAAAAAAAGAAATAATTTAAAAAGATAAAATATGAAAGCTGTATTTATCGTTTATAACCAGGCTTTGACAGAGCGTGTTGATGAAATGCTCAACCGGCTCAATGTAAGGGGTTTCACCCAGTGGAAAGATGTTATGGGCCGCGGATCGGAAACAGGAGAACCGCATATGGGCACTCATACCTGGCCTGCCATGAACTCGGCAACCATGTGCATGGTTGATGATACAATGGCTGTAAAACTTCTGGAACGGGTTAAAAAACTCAATGAAACCGCTGAATTACAAGGCATAAGAGCCTTTGTATGGGACATTGAAGGTACTGTATAAATAAACATGAAAAAAAACACAAAACGCTAACTGAACTTTATGACACATCCAGAGATTTATCATGGAATAAGAACTTTGCTTAAAGATAAGCTTAGAGTTGATCGAAACTCCCAATCGGACACTGCCAATTTCTTTGATGATTTTGGGCTGGTCCAATGGGAACTGAATTTATTGCTATACAATGTTGAGGATCATTTCAACATCAGGCTGAAAACGGGACTGGAGGATGAGCTTGATACCATTAATCAACTTGTAGCATTGATATACAAAGAAAAAAGCAAAGAACTTGAGGTAGCTGCATAAGCCTTACTGGTATCAGACCAGTTTATCTATTTCTGAAGCCAGTTTGCGATCCTTGTCGGTAACAGTATTACCTGCATCGTGGGTTGAAAGGTGTATTTCAACTTTGTTATAAACATTGGACCACTCGGGGTGGTGGTTCATCTTTTCGGCTGCAAAAGCCACACGTGTCATAAAAGAAAAAGCCTGGATAAAGTCTTTGAATTCGAATGAACGTATGAGCTGATTATTGGTTTCTTTCCACATAAGCTTAGGTTAAGATTAAGGTTGAGTTTTATAGTGGTGAAACGGTGGGGTTGGAAGATTGTTCAGCATTTTGATTCATTAAATATCTCCGGGTACGACTTTAGTTCGTGCACGGAGTTAGTTTTTGCCACGGATGCACGGATAAAAATGTAAGGATTTTGATAGCACGGATAATTGATTGATAGCCATGAACCGAAGCGAAGCTGAGCTCGACAAAGTCAACACACGAACCTCTTACTTTCCCACTTTCTTATTTTCTCACTTTCTTATTTGCCTTATTTGGTTCCAAATCCCTTCCCGGTTCTAATAAACCTCTGTTTCGAAGCCGAGCTCTTCCACCCTGCGGGCGATTTCCATGAGTTCGGTGCTGTCGATTTTTTCGAGGGTTTCCACGGGAGTTTCACGGGCAATGGGATAAATCATTACCAGGCGGGGTTGCAGTTTTTCAAGGTGATTAAGCCAGGCAGAGACTTCTTCTTCGGTTGTGTTGTCGACATAAGTCTCGCCACTGTTACCCCTGATAAACAGGGTTTGTATGATGGCTTTGCCTTTTAAAAGCATCATATTGTCAATGATCTGCTCAAGGTTAATGTTTATGCGGGGGTTGTTAAGCTTCTGAAACATTTGGTTGGTACCGGCATCCAGTTTCAGTATGGGTTGTTCAATCCTGAGCAGAGCATCGGCTACTCCGGGAGCAGCAACCTTTGAAGCATTGGTAAGTACTGATATAACTGAATCGGGATAATATTTGTTGCGCAATTCAATGGTATCGTTAACAATGCCTTCGAAATGGGGGTGTATGGTAGGCTCACCGTTGCCGGCATAGGTGATGGAGTCAATCAGGGCATCCTTCTCTTTCATGGCGGCCAGTTTTTGCTCCAGGGCCTTTTTCACTTCCTCTCTTTTTGGGAACCGCACTTCAGGGTCGGGTGGAGGCGTAAGGCCGCATTCACAATAAATGCAATCGTAAGTACAATGTTTTTTGAAAGTGGGAAGAAGGTTGATACCCAAGGATATGCCTAAACGACGGCTGCGGATGGGTCCAAATATGATTTGTTCGAATAGAAATCCACTCATGGTGAAATAGCTTGTTGAATGGGTGTTCTTTGATGGTGATGGAACACTGATTGTGCAGATAGGTTATGATTCAGATGATTGGAAGAGTAATCATAATATCTTTTGGGGCAAGCCCAAAACAGAAGCATTTATGCTGCTTCATTCGTTGATTCAGGTTTTTTCACAGAGTCAAAGAACTTTTTCTGAAAAATGAGTAAAATAAAAACACCGATGGTGATGGCTGAGTCTGCAACATTAAATACAGGTCTGAAGAAGATAAACCCCTGACCACCCCACCACGGGAACCAGTCAGGAAAACTGCCCCTGATAATAGGGAAATAGAGCATATCTACAACTCTACCGTAAAGGAAGGGAGCATAGCCACCGTTTTCGGGCAGAAACTCTGCTGTTTGACTGAAATAACTTTCGGAAAAGAGCATTCCGTAAAAAGCACTGTCAATAATGTTACCCAATGCACCAGCCATGATAAGTGATACGGACATGATCAACCCACGGTGTGCCTTTTGCTGCACCAACCGGTGTATATACCATCCAATAAAAATGACTGCTATGATGCGGAAGATACTCAGAATGAGCTTCCCGTATTCTCCGGAAAACTGCATGCCAAAGGCCATACCTTCATTTTCGATGAAATAGATGTTGAACCAGTTACCCAGTACCGGGATGTTTTGTCCCAGTGTCATCTGGGTTTTCACAATGATCTTGGTTGTCTGGTCAAGGAATAAAACCAACAGAACAGCAAACCATGGTATGTGCTTACGGGAAAACTGAAGCAGACTCATTTATCTTTTTTGATTCTGATTTAGCTTTGCTTCGATGCTCATTGTGGCATGAGGCACACTTCTGAGTCTTTCTTTTGAGATCAATTTGCCGGAAACCCTGCAAATGCCGTAAGATTTGTTTTCGATGCGGATGAGTGCATTCTCCAAATCGCGGATAAATTTCTGCTGGCGGGCTGCCAACTGACTGTTTTCCTCTTTGGATAATACCTGCGATCCCTCTTCCAGGATTTTAAAGGAAGGTGATGTATCGTTGGTATCGTTGGCATTTTGAGTAGTATAAGCTTCTGTAAGGATTTTAAGTCCTGCCCGTGCTTCTTCCAGCTTTTTCATTATGATGGTTCTGAACTCCTGGAGTTCCTCATCTGAATATCTGGTTTTTTCTTTCTTATTTTCCATATTCTGAAGATTTTATCGCATGCTTAATTATTTGCTTTTTGAACCCATACAAATGTTTTAATGTCATCGGTAATGTCTACTTCAACTTTTAATGCATTTTCCACAACATCGGCATAGTTCAGATTTACTGCCAGGGTTTCTGAGCAAATATACTCATTATTGTTGATTATTGCATCAGTAATTTGACTATGTTTTTGAACGGAAAGCTCAATTTTATCGGTTACTTCAAAGCCTTTTTCTTTTCTTAGATTTTGTATCCTGTTAATGAGCTCCCGGGCAATACCTTCCTGTTTGAGTTCATCGGTAATGGTAATGTCGAGAGCTACGGTAATACTGCCTTCTGTGGCCACCAGCCATCCCGGTATATCTTCCGAAAGGATTTCAACATCAGCGGTTTCCAGCACAATGGGTTGGTTGTCCACTTCAATAGTATAACTTCCCTGTTCTTCAATTATTGCAATTTCTTCCTGCGAAAATGCAGCTATTGTGGCGGAAATCTGTTTCATGAGTTTTCCGTGTTTGGGACCCAGGGTTTTGAAGTTGGGTTTGATCTTTTTTACCAGCACCCCTGCTGTTTCGGTAAGGTATTCCAGTTCCTTTACATTCACTTCGGAAAGTATGAGCTGTTCTACTCCTGATAGCTGCTGACGGAATCTTTCGTCGAGCACGGGTACCATGATCTTTTGCAGGGGCTGGCGAACACGTATGTTCACTTTTTTGCGCAATCCCAATACCAGCGAAGAAATTTTCTGAGCCAGCTGCATACGTTCTTCCAGGTCGCGGTCTATATAAGATTCATTTGCTTTCGGGAAGTCGGTAAGGTGCACTGAATCCACATCAAAACGACGGCTCACTTTATTGAGATCGGTAAAGAGCCGGTCGCTGAAGAAGGGTGCAATGGGTGCTGATAACTGGCTAATTACTTCCAGACAACGATAAAGAGTCTGGTAGGCTGATATTTTATCATCGGTATAATCTCCTTTCCAGAACCTGCGGCGGCAAAGGCGCACGTACCAATTGCTAAGGTGTTCGTCAACAAACTCCTGAATAAGTCTTCCTGCACGTGTGGGTTCAAAGTCGTTGTAACACTCGTCGGTCTTTTTGATGAGGGTATTGAGCTCTGAGAGTATCCATCGGTCAATTTCGGGGCGCTTTTCTATGGCAATCTCTTCCTCTTTGTAGGCAAATCCGTCTATATTGGCATAGAGAGCAAAGAATGCGTAGGTATTGTAAAGTGTACCGAAGAATTTTCGCTTTACCTCTGCCACTCCTTCAATGTCGAACTTCAGGTTATCCCAGGGTTGCGCATTGGTGATCATATACCAGCGGGTAGCATCGGGGCCAAATTTTTCTATGGTTTCGAAGGGGTCTACCGCGTTGCCCAGTCGTTTCGACATTTTGTTGCCCTTTTTGTCGAGCACCAGACCGTTGGAGACTACAGTTTTGAAAGATACCGAATCAAACAGCATAGATGCGATTGCGTGGAGTGTGAAGAACCAGCCGCGAGTCTGGTCAACACCTTCAGCGATAAAGTCGGCAGGAAAGTTTTGTTCAAACTCTTCCTTGTTTTCAAAAGGGTAGTGGAACTGTGCATAAGGCATAGAGCCGGAGTCGAACCACACGTCGATTAGGTCCATTTCGCGATACATGGGCTGACCGGTGGGCGATACCAGCACGATATCGTCAACCATAGGGCGGTGCATGTCAAAAACGTTGTAGTTTTCTTCGGTCATATCACCGGGTTTGAAATCTGCCAGTGGGTTCTGGGTCATGTATCCTGCCTTTACAGACTTTTCACATTCATCTTTGAGCTGCTCAAGCGATCCGATGCAAAGGATTTCTTCGCGGTTTTCGCTAACCCAAACGGGCAGAGGAACACCCCAGTAGCGCGAACGGCTGAGGTTCCAGTCCTGCAGATTCTCCAGCCAGTTGCCAAAGCGACCGGTACCGGTTGATTCGGGTTTCCACTGAATGGTTTTATTCAGTTCAATCATCCTGTCTTTGAGTGCAGTGGTTTTTACAAACCATGAGTCGAGCGGATAATAAAGAATGGGCTTATCGGTACGCCAGCAATGGGGGTAGGAGTGTTCGTATTTTTCTGCCTTAAAGGCTTTGTTCTCGGTTTTCAGTTTGATGATGATATCCACATCAACGGGGCGCTCATCTTTAGCTTTTTCATCGGTGTTATATTCGGGTTTTACGAAGCGGCCTCCGAAATCGGGCATCTCATCAATGAATTTTCCCTGCTTGTTTACCATGGTAAGGGCACCCAGGTTGTATTGTTTTCCCACCTTGAAGTCGTCGGCACCAAAGCTGGGTGCAATGTGCACGATACCGGTACCGTCTTCGGTGGTTAC
This sequence comes from Bacteroidales bacterium, assembly GCA_007129355.1. Classification (GTDB taxonomy): domain Bacteria; phylum Bacteroidota; class Bacteroidia; order Bacteroidales; family UBA7960; genus SKVR01. Next base: position 26,684 of record SKVR01000083.1, read on the forward strand.
AAAATCGCCCAGCACCACTCGGAAGGGGTCACCATCTTCTGGAACCATCGAAGGAATCAACTGTTCATAGCGGATGTTTTCAAACTGGCTTCCGGTGTATCTCTTTTCAATCCTGTAAGGTATATTCTTATCGCCAGCTTTATATTCATCGAAGGGTAAATGTTCGTTTTTGGGGTCGAACCATGACGGCATGAGTTCTGTGGCCAGTATTACGTTAATGGGTTCAAAGGTATATTGATTGTAGGTGCGTACCTTAACGTATTCTATGTTTTTACCCACAGCCAGGCCTGTATTACTGGGCAATGTCCATGGTGTGGTGGTCCAGGCCAGGAAATGAATTTCGACTTCATCTTTATCAAACAGGAGCTCTGAAGTTTCGTTTCGTAGGATTTTGAACTGGGCGGTAACGGAATTGTCTTTTACCATACGGTAGCAACCCGGCTGATTGAGTTCGTGGGTGCTGAGTCCGGTTCCTGCTGCGGGCGAATAAGGCTGAATTGAATAACCTTTGTAAAGCAGACCTTTTTCGTAAAGCTTGCTGAGCAGGTACCATACGGTTTCTATATACTTGTTGTCGAAGGTGATGTAAGGATCGCTAAGGTCGACCCAATAACCCATTTTGCGGGTCAGATCGTCCCAGGTATCCTTATATTTCATTACATCCTTGCGGCATTCCTTGTTGTAGTCGGTAATGGAAATGTTAGTTCCGATATCTTCTTTAGTGATGCCCAGGTTTTTCTCAACGCCGATTTCTACAGGCAGACCATGGGTATCCCAGCCGGCTTTTCTGTTTACCAGGTAACCCTTTTGGGTTCGGTAGCGGCAAAAAATATCCTTAATAGCACGGGCCATAACGTGATGAATGCCCGGCAGTCCGTTAGCTGATGGTGGACCTTCGTAAAAAACCCAGGGTTTTTGCCCTTGCCTGATCTCAAGGCTTTGTTCAAAAACTTTACCGGATTCCCAGTCTTTGAGAACGTCCTTCCCGATTTTTGAAAGATTCAGGTGTTTGTATTCGGTATACTTTCTCTCCATTATATGGGTATGCTTTATATTAATTGCCTGAAAATCACTTCAGGATATTCACTTAATTCAAAGGCGCAAAATTATAAAAAAAACAGGTACGCGGGGGAAAAAGTTGATGGAGATATTTGGTAACGGGTAACGGGTGACGGGTAACGGGTGACGGGTAACGGGTGATGGGTTTTAAAAAACCCTGCTGTAACTTTGTACAACAGGGTTTTGATATAATGAGCAGTCTGAAGATTAATCTTCTTCTTCCTGTTCTGCTTCGTAAGCTTTGAGGAGTTTGTCCTGTACATCGGATGGTACCTGCTGGTATTCAGCGTACTTCATACCATACATGCCACGTCCGCTTGTTAGGGAGCTCAAGGTGGTTGAGAACTTGTTCAGCTCTGCCAAGGGTACTTTGGCTTTGATTTTCTGATAGTTTCCTTCAGCATCCATACCCATGATGATGGCGCGACGGCCCTGCAGGTCAGTCATTACATCACCCATTTTTTCTTCGGGTACCATTACTTCCACATCATAAATGGGTTCAAGGATTTTGGGACCTGCATTTTTGAAGGCCTCACGGAAGGCATTACGGCCTGCCAGTTTGAAGGAAATCTCATTGGAGTCAACAGGGTGCATCTTGCCGTCGTATGTGTTTACAACGATATCGCGCGCATAGGAACCGGTAAGCGGGCCTTCTTCCATTTTCTCCATAATACCCTTAAGAATAGCGGGCATAAAACGTGCATCTATAGAGCCACCCACGATACAGCTATTGAATACCAGTTTGCCGCCCCATTCGAGTTCGTGAATATCTTGCCCGCGAACAGAGAATTCAGTCTGGTTGGGCATGCCATCATAATAAGGTTCAATCATCATGTGCACCTCGCCAAACTGTCCTGCACCACCCGATTGTTTCTTGTGGCGGTAGGTCGCTTTAGCGCTTTTGGTAATGGTTTCGCGGTACGGAATTCTTGGAGACAGGAATTCAATGGCCACCTTACTGGTGTTTTCGATCATCCATTTGGCCACATTCAGGTGCAATTCTCCCTGACCGGAAAGAATAACCTGTCTGAGCTCCTTGGATTGCTCATAAAGTAGCGTTGGATCGATGTTGTTCATCTCCTTGAGTACGCCTGAGAGTTTTTCTTCGTCGGAGGTATTTTTGGCTTTTACAGCCTGACGGATCTTTGGATCGGGGAATACAATGGGTTGAACCTCCAACCCCTGATTCTTATTGGTTGTAAGGGTAGTATTGGTTCGGCTATCCTTGAGTTTGATGGTAGCGGCAATATCACCGGCAACAACTTTTTCAATTTTCTGACGATTTTTACCTGCAACAGCAAATAGCTGCGATAGTCTTTCCTTTGATCCTGTTGTGCTGTTAACAAGGTCGATAGCCTCAGTGAGAGTACCTTCATAAACTTTGAAGAAAGAGATCTCTCCAAGGTGGGGTTCAATGGAAGTTTTAAAAATCAGTGCTGTGGCTTGTCCTGCAGGATCAAAATTAAGCTCTTTCTCTTCTGTGGTTTTTTCTTTGGCCACTTCAATGGGAGCCGGCAGGCTAGATACAACAAATTCCATAAAGCGTCCTACGCCCTGGTTGTGCTTGGAAGAGATGCAGAACAAGGGATACATAGTACGGGTTGTAATTCCCAGTTTAATACCTTGTGAAAGCTCTTCGGGACTGAGGGTTCCGTTTTCAAAGAAGTTTTCCATGAGCTGTTCATCACTTTCGGCGGCAGATTCGATGATGGCATTCTGATACTCTTCGGCTTTTGCTTTTTCAGCATCAGGAATATCAGTAATTTCGGGTTTCCCGCCATCTTTGGGGAACTTGTACATCTTCATTTCCAACACGTCGACTACACTATCGAAGCCCATTCCTGCGTTTACGGGGAACTGCGCGGGTATTACCCTGTCGCCAAATTGTACTTTCAGTTGCCTGAGGCTTTCATCAAAATTAGCTTTTTCATGGTCAAGCTGGTTGAGCAGGAAAACAACAGGCTTTTCGAGCCTGTTGATCTGACGCCAGCTGATCTCGGTACCTACTTCCACACCGTTTTGTGCGTTTACAAGCATAACAGCAGTGTCGGCCACTTTAAGTGCGGCGACCACCTCACCGATAAAATCATCAAAACCAGGAGTATCAATGATATTGATCTTCTTATCAGCAAATTCAGAATACAATACGGTTGAAAAAACGGAAGCCTGTCTTTCAAGTTCTATTTCCCTGTAGTCGGAAACAGAGTTCTTGTCGTCAACAGATCCTCTGCGGTTGATTACGCCGCCCTCAAAAAGCATGGCCTCCGCAAGGGTGGTTTTTCCTGATTTGGTGCCACCCACCAGCGCAATGTTCTTAATCTCGTTCGTTTGATATATTTTCATTGTTAC
>SKVR01000091.1 GCA_007129355.1 Bacteroidales bacterium
ATGATGTGTGAAAAATAATTATGTTTTATATTTGTTTTAGACTTTATACATTGAAGAAACTTACACCCACTTAAATTGAACGATTATGGAAAACTCTATTGAAAGCCAATCACCCGGTTTGCTTAAACCAGCTTTAAATTATGCATTGATCATTTCTGTAGTAATGATCATAATCGGGCTTATTTTTTACCTTGCGGGCCACCCGACGGCAAAGGTTAAGGTATATCTGGACTATGCGATAATAATTGGTGGACTTAGCTATGCAGCCATCATGTTTCGCAACGAATTTTCAGGTGGTTTTATAACTTACGGCCGTAGCCTGGGGTTCATTGTTTTAACCGGATTAATAGTCGGTTTCATTCTCGGAATCTGGACCTATATTTATTTGGGATTTATTGCTCCGGACGTAATGGAAATTATCAGGGAAGAGACCATTGAAAATGCTTATGCTGCTGCTTATCGTTTTAATCCCAATATTTCAGATGCTGAAATAGATGCCATGATCGATATTCAGCTACGTTTACAGAAACCAGGTTTTCTTGCATTAATGAGTATATTGGGGTATACAATTCAGGCTCTGTTGTTCGGATTGATCATATCCATTTTTGTCAAACGCAGGAATCCAGACTTTGTATAGCCTTTTGTCTAGCATTGATGGTTTGATTTACTGAACTATTTCTCAGTAAATTTTACTGCATATTTTATCACATATGAAATATGCAGTTTGGGGTGACTGTCAATTCCCACACCAACGTATTTAAAATCAGGTTCCAGTATATTTATCCTGTGTCCCCGGTTTTTTACGCCATCATCTATCATCAGGCTCAGAACAGCATCGTGGGCATTGTCTGCTCCCCAGTGCAGGTTTTCGGCAATACTCACATCCCAGCGTCCATGGCGCGATAACCGGGCATCCATACCTCCCCTGCCCTCATGCCCTGCATTTCCTGTTCTCTTCATGTAACGGGCATGATTCGCTGCAGCCAGGCTCATTCCTTCAGATGGATAAAGCAATTGTACGGGGTTTGTTTCCATTAACTCATGGTAAAGCTCTCTAACGGCTTCTGCTCCTTCCCTGGTGCGTAAGGGTGTTTTGCCGGGCATTCTTAAAAGCGTTCCATCGAAATAAGCTAAAAGTGGTTGTACATAGAGCCTGGCATATTTTGCAGGATTATGTCGTATGAGGTTCATGGCCAGTACAACGTTTTTTTCATCATCGGAAAGGTACCTGGCACTGGCAGCTGTATTCAATAATTCAACGGGCCAGCCATCATCAGCAAGGTAAGAAACATATTGTGCATTAGAGAAACCATCAAAACTCTGCACATGAAGCCTTTCATTTTCCTGTGCGATGAGAGTTGAAGAAAGTATTGAAAACAAGATCAGAGTTAATTTAAATAAACCGAACTGCCGAAATAAATTTACCATAGGTCTTCTAAAAACTATTTAATAGTGTTGATGAATAATGATATAACAATTTAAGTAGAAAAAAATTGCACATGATTTTGCCAATACCCATTTAAGATTTAGTTTTGCTGTTTGAATAAAATCTCAAATCAGATCAATAGAAAAAGCATAAATATTCATATCAACCGAAAAGAATAAACCCATGGAAATCAAAGGAAAATTTCTTGAATTACTAGAGGCAAAAACCGGAGAATCGCAGCGTGGCAGCTGGAAAAAGCAGGATTTTATCATAGAAACTGACGATCAGTTCCCCAAAAAAGTATGTATCAGCAACTGGAATGATAAAGTTGACCTGTCTGGTATTACACCCGGAACACCCCTGACAGCTCACATTAATGTGGAAAGTCGTGAGTATAACGGCAACTGGTATACCGATGTTAAGGTGTGGAAAATGGAAACAGAAACATCTGCTTCTGCACCACCACCTGCTGAAATGCCGGGTTTAGATGGACCCGAAAGTACTACTCCCTGGAATCTTGAGCCGGGAGAGCCTGATGAAGATCTTCCTTTTTAGTCAGGGAAAAAACATTGAATGATTAATAACAGGGGGCTTAAACCAGATTAAATTAAGTCCTCTGACTTTTTTATTAATCAAGATCATATCCCCTTAAAAAACTCCATCAATTAATCTACATTTACCACAAATTAAAACCCCGGTAATTGGCTTACCGTTAAATGTATAAGTATCAAATATTCAAAAGGATATAAAAAACATCAAGAGATGAACAATTCAGAAATTAAGAAATTCCTGAAAAAGGTAGAGTTATTCCGCGATCTGGAAGACAAAGAGCTAAATGTAGTAATGAAGGAAGTGCAGGAAAAAACCTATAATCCCCGTGCTTATTTGTTTCAGGAAAACAGTCCGCGCAACAAATTCCTGTTTCTCATTTTTGAAGGTGAAGTTGAGTTATTCAAAAAGACCCCCTTTGGTGAAGAAAAACGACTAAGCTACTTTGGCTCTTACGACTTTCTGGGCGAAGGCACCATAATGGCTGATACGCCGCATTCTACAACTGCCCGTGCATTAAAAAAGACTAAAGTTCTTTGTATTTCCAAAGAAGGTTTTACCCATCTTTTTGATACCGAAACTACTATCGCTCTTAAGATTTTCAAGCAAGTATCAAAGGTGATTTCCCGGCGTATGCGCCAAAGCAACTCCAAAGTGGTGAATGTGGGTGCACAGTATGAATCAGGCCGTACACGCACCGAACACGACCTCCTGGGATACAGGGAAGTACCCGCTGAAGTTTATTACGGCATACAGACACTAAGGGGCATCGAAAACTTTACTATAAGCGGGGTAACCCTTAACTTTTACCCTGAGCTTATCATTGCCCTTGCGCAAGTGAAACTGGCGTCTGCAAGAACTAATTATGAATTGGGTTTATTGCCAGAAGATATAACCAATGCCATTGAAAGGGCATGTCATGAAATCATCAACGGTAAATATCATCATCATTTTGTCATTGATATGATTCAGGGAGGTGCGGGTACATCTACCAATATGAATGCCAATGAGGTAATTGCCAACCGTGCCCTGGAACTAATGGGGTATGAAAAAGCCGAGTACAAATACTGCCATCCCAACAGCCATGTAAACATGTCGCAATCAACCAACGATGCCTACCCAACTTCAGTAAAAATTGCTTTGATTGCAAGTAACGTCAAATTGGTCGAAGTGCTGCAGATGCTTATTGACGGCGTTAAGGAAAAGGAAACAGAGTTTGCAAATGTTATTAAGATGGGAAGAACCCAGTTGCAGGACGCTGTTCCTATGACACTGGGCCAGACATTTGGAGCTTACGCCACAACACTTGAAGAAGAAGTTGAAAGACTGAATGTAAACTCAAGGCTGTTGAAAGAGGTCAATATGGGCGGTACAGCCATTGGTACAGGTATAAATGCGGATCCGGAATATAGTGAGAAGGTAATCAAACATTTGCAAAAGATAACCGGACTGGATATCAGGCTGGCCATTAACCTGGTTGAAGCAACACAAGATACAGGGGCTTTTGTAATGTATTCAGCAAGTGTAAAACGTCTGGCTGTCAAACTTTCCAAAATATGCAATGACTTAAGATTGCTTTCTTCCGGTCCCCGGGCAGGACTCAATGAAATAAACCTCCCCCCTATGCAACCCGGCTCATCTATTATGCCGGGCAAGGTTAATCCGGTAATTCCTGAAGTAGTTAATCAGATTGCTTTTAAAGTTATCGGAAATGATCTTACCGTTACGCTTGCTGCAGAAGCCGGACAACTGGAACTGAATGTTATGGAGCCCATCATGGTTCAAAGTCTGTTTGAATCCATTGAAATGCTAAAAAACGGTATGACAACCCTGTTGCACCGGTGTATTGCAGGTATTACCGCCAATGAAGAGCACTGCCGCAACATGGTTTTGAATAGTATCGGGCTGGTAACTGCTCTGAACCCGGCACTGGGTTATGAAACCTGCACTATACTGGCCAGGGAAGCCATGCAACAAAACAAGGGTGTGTATGAACTGGTGCTGGAAAAGGAACTTCTTACTAAGGAAGAACTGGATGAAATTATGAAGCCTGAGAACATGATTGCACCCCAGAAAAGGAAAAGCAAATAACTTTAGGAGTTCAGATACAGGTATAGCAGCAAGACCGGAATCAGTATCCCGGTAGCCACAAAATAGACTCCCCTGCGATTGAATCCGTTTTTGCCTTTCAGTACAAACAACCCTGTTATGGCCAAAATTACAAGACCTGCTGCAAACATATCGGAAAACCAGGTCCAAAGCTTTCGTGGCGTATTGTAATGCAGAAAGTTAATCTCATGAAAAACCGGCCTTTTTCTGATGGTTTCAATGTTTCCTGATCCATCCTGAAGATTTACATTTACGGTTCCACCGTTAATAAAAATGCGGATATGGTTACCACTTAAAAGGTGCGTACGATAGCTATCTGCTTCGTTTAGCTCTTCCAGAATATTATTTACCAATGCACGTTCTTCCTGAACATCTGATGGAATGGACACCTGAAAAGATTCCTGTTTGATGATATAATTCGGATTCCATTGATGCCGGTGGTTGAGAGCAATACCCGAAACCCCGTAAATTATACACATCCCGAAGAAAAAGTATCCGATGTCACGATGTAATGCACGATTTATGCGTCTCCAGTTCATAGCCTTTAAATTAGATCAGAGTGTTTAAGATTAAACAGCGGCAAATATAAGAAAAATGCCTTCAGGATAAGAAAACTCCTGAAGGCTATAGTACTTAAAAATTGCAATGCAGTGACAAAGGTTAAAAATCAAAAGTTATTCCCGCGGAAATAAATCGTGGCAAACCCACCCTTATACCCTGCGGCCTGCGCGATGCAATGTATCTCTCATTGGTCAGGTTTTTAATGCTTACATTAAATCCGAGTCCGCTGGATGAATGTTCGTACCAGATATTGAGATTTGCAATCAGGTAAGGATCCAGTTTCCCTATCCTGCCATTGGCAGTCGCCTGTACATAATTATAATCCACATCCTGTTCATCTGTTGCAATCCAGTCATAAACATTCACAGTATTAAGCACATCAGTAAACTGGCTGCCGACGAAATTAGCTGAAAGTCTCATGCCAATTCTCCAGGGTGTTACTGCCTGAATAGCACCTGTAATGGTAACAGATGGAGAATATGGGGTTTTGTTGCCTTTTACATTCAGATATACATCTTCGTTTTCAGCACTGAGCGATTTTCTATACAAAACATATCTGTCGCCCGAAAACTCTGCTTTAACATAAGTTGCATTCCACATAAATCCTGCATTCCAGCCATCAGGAAGTAATGCATCAAACGGGAACATCATTGATGTTTCAAAGCCTGAATGAACGGTTGCACCTCCATTAATATAACCTGTGCCAACACCACCCGATGATTCAGAAACAGGTATAACCTGGTTGGAAAAATCCATATGAAAAGCCGTTAATTCAAACTGCATGAATTGCAAATTTCCCCTTATTCCCATTTCCGTATTCCAGCTTTTTTCAGCTTCAAGCAGCATATCCTTTCCTTCGTTACTTATGGCATCTTTGGTTCTTGGAGGCGCAAATCCTCTATGTATTCCGGCAAATATACCCAATCCATCATTAAAGTTATAATTAAAACCGACACCCGGAATAATCTCAAATACAGATGATTGAGCTACAATAAGTGTATCGTTAAAACTCATTCTTCTGATCTCTCGTTCATACCCTATCAGCTCACTTCTCAGGCCAGCGGTGAAAGAAAATTTTTCGGTAAACATAACTTTGTTTTGCAAATAAGTGCTAAAAGCGTGACCTGTTCTGATTTCATCATCGCGCAAGTCTCCGGATAAAACCCCTGCTGATGTTCCGTTTACCCTTTGCTCATAGGCTCTTTCGTAAAGATACCGCATTCCGGCGTCCATATATGCTGTTTTTCCTGCTATACCATAACGGTAATTCATGCGTGGTTCTATTCCGGCCACTTCAAACTGTCTGTTGCGCTGTCCTGTCGAATTTCGTAAGTAAATGGAACCATCCTTATGGTCAGCAAAACCATGCATTTGTCCTGTAAGATTAGATGCATTTGATGAATAGGTAAAGTCTTGCCGGTTCCAGTTACGGGTAGTAGTGTAAGCGAAAGCTGTGGTATTAAGGTGTAGTCCGTCGGCAGGCATATATTTATGCGATAAACTTGCAGCATATCTTCTTACAGTTAGCTGATCATCGGGTGCAATTCTCAGATCATCCAATCCGCCTGCTTCAAACATGGGTTGAGTAAGTCCAACATAGGTAGCATTTGATATTTCATCATACAGGCTTAGTTTAAAACCCAGTTGAGATACAGGCGACAGATCGGACTGAATTTTCGTGTTAAGATCATGTAAGCGAAACTGTGTTGGCCCGAAATTATCAGCCTGCTTGCGAGTAAAATCAAGATAATATCCGGTTCGGTTAAGTGTATTTCCGTGGGTGATACGAGAGTTGAAATACCCCAATTCTCCACCTTTGAATGATACACTGCTGCTTGATTCCTGCGGTGGATCAGCAGTTATGTAATTAATTACACCACCAATGGTTTGTGGGCCAAAAAGTATTGATCCATTTCCTTTCAAAACTTCAATACCACTCATTCTGTCGATATTGGGTGTGAAATACATTTCAGGTTCTCCATAGGGAGCAAGTGCAACAGGGATTCCATCTTCAAGAATCAGAACATTCCGGCTTTTGTCAGGATCAAGCCCCCTAATCCCGATATTAGCCCTTAAACCTGCACCTTCTTCTTCAACAACATGCACACCGGCAATATTTCTCAAAATTTCATTACCACTAATGGGTTGTGTCCTTTTCAATTCAGCAGGCTTAACAATGGAAACAGAACCAGGCAGATAACGCAATACTCCTACCCTGCTTCCGGAAACAACAACTTGCTGTAAGAATTGTATTTCCTGTTCAATTTCAAAGACTATCTGCCCTGAATGATCCATTTGGGACACCGGAAAGGATGTCGTTTTATAGCCCATACCCTTTATTGTAAGATGAGAATCCTGGGCAGGGATGCCGGAAATAAAAAAATAACCATTATCGTCAGTTGTGGTTCCATGGGTAGTTCCTTTTATATATACAGCTACAAAAGGTACGCCTTCACCCTCACAAATAACTTTTCCACCCAGGCTATGCGCTATGTTTCCCGCAAAAGATTGATACGAAATAAAAATAACAAGAAATAACAGAGCTGATTTTTGCAAATATTTTTTCATGGGATATTCTGAAGTTTGTTAACACATTTTGTATAAGTTAATGCGCAAAAAGGTATTTAAATGCCTCTTATTTTTCTGAAAAAACACCCAATTTGTTTTATCATTTAGTGTTAATAATATTCAGTAAATGATTTTGTTTATGGGTGTAATTTCTTGTTTGGGAATTAATTCTAATGACATTATTAACTGATACAAAAGTAAACAGAGGAAGGTAATGCTGCAATCCCTAAAAATAATGAATTTCAAAGGCCTGTTAACTGTTAAGGTATGATCTGCTCACCATAAAATGGCATAGCTAAAAAAAGAAAAAGGACCTCTGAAAATCAGAAATCCTTTTTCAATTATTTTTCGTTATTGAAAATCTTAATCGCGCGATTGATTTTTATCATCACTCTTTACACGAATGGATTCAGTCCTGGTATTATAAACTGCATCAACAAGATCTTTGTATTTCTGAATGATATATTGTCTCTTCAACTTCAAAGATGACGAAAGCTCACCGGTAATCGGACTCCATTCGTCAGCAATAAGAATGATCTTTTTTACCTGATCATTTTCACCGAGTTTTTTATTGAACTTTCTTATTTCCTCCTGGAAATGCTTTACTACCTGGGCATTTTTTACAAGTTCAGCATTATCCTGGAATTGAATTTTCTTTTTCTGACACCATTGGGCCAGTTCCTGAAAATTCGGACTTATAATAGCGGCAGGATATTTCTGGTTTTCACCTACAACCATCAGCTGCTGAATATAAAAACTCTCTTTAAGCTTATTTTCAATCTGTTGTGGGGCAACATACTTACCGTTCGACATTTTGAAAATTTCTTTTTTCCTGTCGGTGATTTTAAGGAAATCCTCTTCGGTAAGTTCGCCTATATCACCACTGTGAAACCAACCATCATTATCAATAACATCAGAAGTACCCAAAGGATCTTTGTAATATCCAAGCATAAGTCCCGGGGTTTTGATGAGAATTTCACCATCGTCGGCAATTTTTACTTCCACATCTTTCAAAACCTTACCCACTGACCCAGGCAAGGTGTAACCGGGCTTTGAATAGTTAACGGCTACCACGGGTGAAGTTTCAGTAAGCCCATAACCTTCAAAAACAGGTAATCCGGCAGCCCAGAAAATTCGGGCAAGGCGCGGTTGCAGCGCTGAACCACCGCAACCAATAAAAGTTAGATTCGGGCTCAGTGCTTCGCGCCATTTACTAAATACCAGTTTATCAGCCAGAGAATGACGGATTCGGAATGAGAGTGATTGCTTTTTATAAGGAGCGTAATTTTCAGCAAGTTTAATTGACTGGAGAAAAATATATCGTTTAACTGCGCTCAATTTTCTAGCCTTTTGCATGATCTTGTCGTAGATTGACTCTAGCAGTCGGGGTACTGCAATAAAACCATCTACCTGCAGATCTTTGATATCGCGGGCAATGGTATTTATATTTTCAGCATAATAAACACTGATTCCCAGATAATGGTACTGGTAGTTTACCATATGCTCAAAAACATGGGAAAGAGGCAAAAAGCTCAAGGCTTTATGGTTATGATTCAGGTGCTGAACTCCTGCTGTGGTAATGGCATTACTCATCAGGTTTTTATGGGAAAGCATTACACCTTTTGGGACACCGGTTGTACCAGATGTATAAATGATGGTAAGCAGGTCATCTTCGGTAATCTTCTCACGTATCTCCATGACTTCATCATAATACCGGGTTGCATGGGTTTTACCGGCTTCGGTAATTACCGACCAATTTTCGGCACCTTCAACCTGATTAAAGGTAAGGACCTTACGGGTGTGAATTAGTTTATCTTTAAAGCTTTGAACTTTTTTGTAAAGTGAAGCATCAGAAACCACAACCATGGCTGATTCTGAGTGGTTGATTATATACTCCAGTTCTTCTTCTGAAAGCGTGGAATGAATGGGTACATGCACCATACCAGCCATGGCAACTCCCATTTCCATAAAGTTCCATTCGGGCCGGTTATTGGTAATGGTTGCAATTTTATCTCCGGGTTTAAAACCCATTGCAAGCAGACCCATGCTTACATTCCAGACATTATCTTTATACTCTTTGGTATTGTATTCTCTCCATTTACCGCTCTCAATACCAGAAAGCTTAAAACGACCTACCGTATCCGGCAGAGCGGTGAACCTTTCAAGAAGGTCAAAATTTCTCTTGATTTGCATTTGATTTTCCCTGATTCATGATGCAGAAGGATTCTTACTGCAGTAATTTTTGATTTACTATAAGTTTAACACCCAGAGTAGTATGATGTTCGGATTTCAGACTTTTGCCAAATACTCTGCAAAGTTAGTATTATCTTATGGAATAATTCTCATAATATTATTTAATAATAGGGCATGTTTAAATTTATATAAGTTCGGTTGGATTCGGAAAAACAGTAATTTAACATAGTTTAACCTAAAATAAAGTCTTTATTTTTAGGAATCAGACATGCATGGCTGTTACCTTTACATGGTAAACCTAAAAATATTGATAACATGAAATTTCAAAAATTTATATTTGTTGTTGTACTGCTTACATTTACGTTTGTTTCATGCAGCTCATCGGAAAAAGAATCTTCACTTGTTACCGGGGATTTAGAAATAATAGTTGACACACTTGCTACTGGTCTTGAAAATCCGTGGGGACTGGAATTTTTACCAGATGAAAGAATTCTGATCGTTGAGCGACCCGGAAGGTTGCGCATTTGGGAAGATGGACAATTGCACAGTGAGCCTGTAACCGGATTGCCCGAAATATGGGCACACGGGCAAGGCGGACTGCTGGATGTTGCAATGCATCCTGACTACCAGCAAAACCAATGGCTTTATTTTGCATATTCAGCGCCCGGATCGGGAGGCGGTAATACAGCCATCGGAAGAGGAAAATTACAGGGTCATCAGATTGTAGATTTTGAACAACTTTTTCATGGTTATCCTCTCTCATCCGGTGGGGCTCACTTTGGCAGCCGTATTGTTTTTGATTCTGAAAACTATCTTTTTACAACCATTGGCGACAGAGGTGTAATGAATGATGCTCAGAATATTGAAAATCACAGAGGTACGGTTTTAAGAATGTATGATGATGGCTCGGTTCCGCAGGACAATCCATTTGTTAATGAGCCCGGTGCAAGGCCTGAAATATGGTCTTACGGACACAGAAATATTCAGGGTATGGTTTTTCATCCCGAAACCGGAGATCTTTGGACGCATGAACATGGTCCTAAAGGAGGTGATGAGATCAATGTGGCCATCAAAGGTGAAAACTATGGCTGGCCTCTGGCTACTTACGGAATCAATTACAACGGCACAGAAATAACTCCCGATACAACACTTCCAGGTATGTTAGATCCTATTCTTCAATGGACACCATCTATAGCTCCTTGCGGGCTTGATATTGTAACCAGCAACAAATACCCCCAGTGGCAAGGAAATCTCCTTGTGGGAGCGCTTGCAGGGCAGCATATACACAGAGTGGTTATTGAAGGACGTGAAGTTATTGAAACTGAAAAGCTTCTTCAGGATTTTGCCCGTTTCAGGGCTATCAGGC